>SVFL01000020.1 GCA_015056885.1 Lachnospiraceae bacterium | reverse complement strand
GTATGCGCAGCTCGCAAAAGGAGATTTATTGCTTCGCAATATTGCTCGCGCGCTAAGAATGTGCAAAGCACATTCTTTATTTTATTAAAGGGGCGGTTACATGAAGGAAAAAGTACTTAGTGTTTTTATAGATGAATCGGGAGATTTTGGACAATACAATCCAGCTTCGCCGAATTACTATGTTGCAATGGTTTTACATAATCAGGAAATAGATATTTCAAAGAATATTGAAGCTTTGGAAAGACAGGTAAGTAATTGGGGCTATCCGGAACATACGATTCACACAGGGCCGTTAATCAGATGTGAAAGCGTTTATAAAAATGATTTGAGAGAACAAAGAAAAGCGTTGTTTAATGCATTGTATCATTTTACTCGTTTGCTGGATATTCAATACATCTGTCCTGTGATTAATCAGGGAGATTGTGCAGAAAAATCTAAGCTGGCTTACACGGATAAATTAACAAAAGAGATTGCAAACCAGCTTCGGGCAAAGGATACATATTTTTCATCGTTTGACAAAATTATTGTTTACTATGACTATGGACAGGTTGAGTTGGCCCAGATTCTTGTGTCTGTGTTTAATACTATGTTTTCAAAGGTGGAATTTAGAAAAATAGAGACGAATCAGTATAAACTATCGCAAGCTGCAGATTTGATTTGTACAGTAGAAGCAATAGCAAAAAAGAATGTATTAACAAAGTCAGAAAGTGAATTCTTTCACTCAAAGAATGATTTCAAGAAAAATATATATAAAAATATAGCAAAGAAGAAATTATAGGATTTTCCCTTGTTATATGCTCGTAAGGGAAAATATAAGGGAAAAGTAAAAATTATATAGATGTTGATGGCATGAAAGCCTGTGAATACTGGAAAGTTAGAGAAATACACGAGCAATTTTGAATTTTACAATTCATAGTAGATTCTGAGAAGCATAAATAAAGTGAAAATAAAGAAGTTGACTTTAATCATTTGATTTTAGTCAATTTTTTTGTTGACAAAATGATATTTTTGCATTATATTGAATGCAGATTCAATGAACGGCAAATCAACCAGAGGGAGCAAGGAGAACAAAATGAAAAATAAAAAAACAGAAAAAGTAATTATCATTGGTGGAGGGATTGCTGGACTTTCTGCAGGAATATATGCGCAGCTTGCAGGCTTTCAGACAGAAATTTATGAGAAAAATGCTATTCCGGGTGGAGAATGTATCGGATGGAACAGAAATGGGTACCACATTGATAACTGTATTCATTGGTTAACGGGTACGAAGAAGGGAACAGAGCTTTATAATGTTTGGAAAACAGTAGGTGCATTAGATGATGATATGGAATATGCACCAATCAATGCATTTTATACATCGACATATAAGGGACAAAGGGTAACTTTATGGAATGATTTAAAGCGTACGGAAGAAGAACTGATTGCATTATCCCCGGAAGATGAAGAGGAGATAAGAAAATTTATTGAGTATGTGGAATATTCTAAGCAATGTCTGTTTCCGGCAAAGAAGCCGATGGAAATGTGGGGTGTCAAAGATTATATCGACATGGGTAAGAACATGATGGATTTCCCTAAAGTCATGAAGGAATTTGGATCTATATCGCTTGAAGAATATAGTAAGCGATTTAAGCATCCATTGCTTCAGCATATGATGTGTGATTATCTTCCCAAATCCTATTGTACCTATTCGTTCTTGGTTTCTTATGCAACTATGGCTGATGGAAATGGAAACATTCCGATTGGGGCATCCCTTCAGATGTCCTTACGCATGGAGAAAAAATATAAGGACATGGGCGGAAGAATTTGCTATAATACCGGTGTTAAGAAAATTCAAATTGTAAAGAAGAAGGCAGCAGGTATTGAGCTGGAGGATGGTCGATTTATTGCCGGCGATTATGTCATTCCTACAGTAGATACACATTTATTGTTTGACAAGCTGATTTCCAAGAAATATATGCCAAAGGAGTTGCGTGAGGCATATAATGCACCGAAAGCATATCCGTCAACCAGTGGATTTCAGGTTGCATTTGCAGTAGATACTTCGCCCAATGAAGGTGAGACGGTATTCATGGATATTGATCCGCTTTCTGTGGGAAACAGAAGTTTTGACAGAATGTATGTAAAGTCTTATGGATATGATCCTATTTTTATCAAAGGCGGTAGAACAGTAATCCAGACATGCATAACACAGACAGATGAAGATTATGAGTTTTGGAAGAGTTTGTCCAAGGAGGAGTACCGGACCTGCAAGGAACAACTTGCGAAAGAAGTGCAGGAACGAATCGAAAAAGCATTTCCTTCGTATGCCGGAAATGTTGAGTTTTTGGATGCGTGGACACCGCTTACCTATGAAAGATATTGTAATGCATATCATGGAAGCTATATGAGTTTTGTTACAACACCGATGGGTAAACAAATCAAGATGAAGGGTACACTGAAGGGGATAAAGAATTTGTATGTTGCTGGTCAGTGGACCAATTCACCGGGTGGACTTCCTGTTGCAGTAGCCAGTGGCAAGTTTGCAATTCAGAGAATTCTTAAAAAACAAAGAAGAAGTGTTGAATTTTAGTATAATATAGAAATGGGGACAATTATGACCAGAAAAGAGCAGAAGGAAGAAAGAAGAAAAGCAATTTTAATGACAGCATTGAATCTTTTTGTTAATCGAGGATATTATGACACGAAGATTGCGGATATTGCAGCTGCGGTACCTATGAGTACCGGACTCATGTTTCATTATTTTGAATCGAAGGAAGAGCTTTTGCTTGAGTTGGTTAAGATGGGAGCCACCGCAACGAAGTTTTCTGACAAAATGCCGGATATTCCGCCAGATGTTTATTTTACGGAATTTTTAAAAAGACTTTTTGCGTTTTCGAAAAGTGAACCTTGGGTTTTTAATATGTTTATTCTTATGGGGCAAGCAAGAAGAGTTGGTATGCCGGAGGAGGCAAGAAAGATTGCTCTCTCTGTGAATACGATAGATGAATCGGCTAAGATGATTCAAAAGGGACAAGAAAAGGGTGTGTTTCGACAGGGGGATAGCAAGCTTTTGTCTATGTGCTTCTGGGCAACTGTGCAGGGAATCATGGAAGAAATGGCGATGTATGAAGGTATGGAAACACCGAACCCTGAGTGGATTATGGCAATTCTAAAAAAATAGTACCATGAAACGGAGTTTAGAGATATTGGTAAGTTAAGGCGAAACTTTCAGGTTGAGCCAGAGTGTATTGCAAACAAGTTTATTATATTTTCCAGAGATTGAGGAGGCAGTTGTGTGTAGGAAAAAAAGTGGTTTGGGTGTAACCGTAGGGATAGTCAGCATGGTGTCGGCATTAGTGGTGCTGGTGGGCTGTGCTCCCCAAGAGAAAACGGTGGAATGGGAGAAGCAGGTCATTGAGGAGAAATTGGTTCTTCCGGGGGTGAAAAGTGAATATGATTTGCTCTTTCTGACAGATACTCATGTGGTGATTCAGGATGAGTCGGATTCCGAACAGGTTGCAGCAAACGGCGTGGCAAGAGTTGCAGAATTTGTGAACAAAGAGGGGGCTTCTGCGAAGCAGCAGCTTTCGGATTGGATGGATTATGCAGTGGAAGAGCAGGTAGACGCAGTGCTTATGGGTGGTGATATCATTGATTATCCTTCCAAGGCAAGCATCGCTTATTTGGACAAACAATTAAATAAGTTGTCCATGCCCTATCTATATACTATGGGCAATCATGACTGGACCTATCCATGGGAATATATGACCGAGATTGCTGAACAGGAATATCGTCCTCTTTTGAAGCCTTATATGGGTGATAACACTTACATAGGAACCTGGGAAACAGAGGATTTGCTGGTGATTACCGTGGACAATAGTTCCGGTCAGGTACGCCCTGAGGCTCTGGAGACTTATGAAAAACTGCTTCAGACTGACAAGCCTGTCATTGTGATGTTGCATGTGCCCTTGATGACACAGTCGGTGTTGGGACGTGCCAGAGAGGTGTGGGATTCTCCTGTGGTGTTGGGAGCCGGCAATTATGGCGGCATCTATCCCAATGAAGAATCTACACGATTTGTGGAGCTGACCACTGCCAAGGACAGTCCGGTGGAGCTGGTGCTGGCCGGCCATGTTCACTTTTATGATAAAGACTATATCAGCGGTGATAAAGATATACTACAGATTGTGGGGGACGCCGGATTTCATGGCAGTGCTGTCAGACTCCACATTAGCGGCGAATAAACATAAGGACAAAACCATGGAAGTAAAGCAACTTTGCACCTTGCATAATGCGCTTTAATCCTATATAATAAAGGCTGGTGCTTTGGCACCGGCTTTTGTTGTGTGCAAATTTTTTTATATAGCTACCAAGAGGAGGAAAATATGATTGAATTATTACAGAGTGGCGCCTATTTGGTAAACGGGACAGAGATTATTCCCGAAGGACCTGAGGCAGCCGCAGCCATCAAATCAAAAACAGGAAAAGAGGTAACGAAGGAGTCTGCTGCACAGAATACCATGGCTTATGGTATTTTGAAGAGCCACAATACCTCTGATAATATGGATAAACTGAAAATCCGTTTCGATAAGCTGACCAGCCACGATATTACCTTCGTTGGCATTATTCAGACTGCAAGAGCATCAGGACTTTCCAAGTTCCCCATGCCCTATGTACTTACCAACTGCCACAACTCTTTGTGTGCAGTAGGAGGTACCATCAATGAAGATGACCACATGTTTGGTTTGACTTGTGCGAAGAAGTACGGCGGTGTGTATGTACCCCCTCATCAGGCAGTTATCCATCAGTTTGCCCGCGAGATGCTGGCAGGCGGCGGTAAGATGATTTTGGGTTCTGACTCTCATACCCGTTACGGTGCGCTTGGTACCATGGCAATGGGTGAAGGTGGCCCCGAGCTGGTTAAGCAGCTCTTGAACCAGACCTATGACATCAATATGCCCGGCGTTGTTGCTGTATATCTGAAGGGTGCTCCCGTGAAGGGTGTTGGTCCTCAGGACGTTGCTTTGGCAATTATTGGTGCAGTATTCAAGAATGGTTTTGTGAAAAATAAAGTAATGGAGTTCGTAGGTCCCGGCGTAGCATCTCTGTCTGCTGACTTCCGTATCGGTATCGATGTAATGACTACTGAGACAACCTGTCTGTCCTCTATTTGGAAGACTGATGATGAGATCAAGGAGTTCTACGAGATTCATGGTCGTGGTGAGGAGTATGCAGAGCTGAATCCCGGTGAGGTTGCTTACTATGATGGCGTAATCGAGGTTGATCTGTCTAAGGTTCGTCCTATGATTGCAATGCCTTTCCATCCCAGCAACACCTACACCATCGAGGAGCTTAATGCAAACCTTATGGATATTCTGGATGAGACCGAAAAGCGCGCTTTGGTAAGCTTGGACGGTGCTGTTGAGTATTCCTTGAAGGATAAGGTTCGTAACGGCAAGTTTATGGTAGATCAGGGTATTATCGCAGGTTGTGCAGGTGGTGGATTTGAGAATATCTGTGCGGCAGCTGATATTTTGAAGGGACAGTATATTGGTTCCGATGGATTTACTTTGAGCGTATATCCTGCTTCCATGCCTGTATATATGGAGCTTGTTAAGAATGGTTGTTGTGCAACTTTGATGGAGACCGGTGCAATTATGAAGACTGCATTCTGCGGTCCCTGTTTCGGTGCAGGCGATACTCCTGCAAATAATGCATTCAGTATCCGTCACTCCACCAGAAACTTCCCCAACCGTGAGGGTAGTAAGCTGCAGAACGGTCAGATTTCCTCTGTTGCACTGATGGATGCACGTTCCATCGCAGCTACCGCTGCCAACAAGGGTGTTCTGACTCCCGCAACTGATTTTGACGGTGAGATTGGCAAGTACAAATATCACTTTGATTCTAATATTTATGCAAACCGTGTATTTGATTCCAAGGGTGTTGCAGATCCTGAGACCGAGATTCAGTTTGGTCCCAATATCAAGGACTGGCCTGCAATGGGCGCATTGCCTGAGAACATGGTTCTTCGCGTGGTAAGTGAGATTCATGATCCTGTTACCACCACCGATGAGTTGATTCCTTCCGGTGAGACCTCTTCCTATCGTTCCAATCCTTTGGGACTGGCAGAGTTTGCACTTTCCAGAAAGGACCCTGAGTACGTTGGTCGTGCAAAGGACATTCAGCGTGCAGAGAAGGCAAGAATGAATGGCGAGAATCCTTGTGAGGTTCATGAGGATGTGAAGCCTGTAATGGAGGCTGTAAAGAAGACTTTTGCAGACGCAAGCAAGGAGAATACTGGTTTCGGTTCCACTATTTTTGCAGTGAAGCCCGGCGACGGTTCTGCCCGTGAGCAGGCTGCTTCCTGTCAGAAGGTACTGGGAGGCTGGGCAAACATTGCCAACGAGTATGCTACTAAGCGTTATCGTTCCAATCTGATTAACTGGGGTATGCTTCCTTTCCTGATTAAAGAAGGTGAGCTTCCCTTCAAGAACCTGGATTACCTTTTCATCCCCGGCATCAAGAAGGCTGTTGAGGACAAGACTGAGGTTATCAAGGCTTATGTGGTAGACAAGGAGAACGGTTCTCTTACCGAGTTCGAAATGAAACTGGGTGAGCTGACTGACGAGGAGCGTCAGATTATCCTGAAGGGTTGTCTGATCAATTATAACAGAGTGGACTAAGTACAAGCAGTTTGTTTTGACGGAGTTTGGAAGGAGCTTGAATGAGAAAAATAGGAACGGTGCTCCCCTATATTTGTGCGGGCATTCTCTGTATTTTGATTTCATTCCCCATGTTCTCGCAAAGTATCTATATTGACGAGGCATATTCCATCGAGTTTGTACGGGAAGATGTAGCTTCCATTGTTGCAAGCACGGCTGCTGATGTGCATCCGCCATTGTATTATTTGATATTAAAAGTGGCTGAAGTTTTATTTGGAGAGAATCCGGCTGTTTACAGGCTGGTTTCTCTCCTAGCCTTATATATCAATTTATTGGTGATTGGTGCAACCTATGTGCGGCGCAGATGGAACAATGCAACCGCAGTATTTTATGTGCTGTGGTTTGGTGCGGCCTACGTGACCTTTGAGCGGTCCGTGGCGATTCGTATGTATTCCTGGGCGGCACTTTTCGTGACCGCTACGGCAATCTTTTTGCTGGAATACTACGAAAAAGGCAAAATGCGGGATTATGTGTTGGGAATTATAATGACACTGGCGGCCATGTATACCCATTATTATGCAGTTTTTGCTGTGTTTGTGGCATGGGTGATGGTACTTGTGGCAGTTCTTTGGCGCAAGAGAGAGCGAATTGGTAAGGTGATACTGGCAGGAAGCGTGATTGCTGTCGGATATCTGCCGTGGATGAGTGTTGTGGCTACACAGACCAAGTCAGTGAAAAGCGATTATTGGATTCAGCCTCTGGATTGGGGAGCGTGGTTTACTTCTCCGGCAGAGATGATGGAATCTTCCATGACAGGAGTCGGTTTTGTGTTCTTTGTATTGATTTTGGGTATGCTGGTGGCGGCTTTACTGCAAAAAAACAGAGAGGCGCTTCTTAGTTTTGCGGTATTTGGGGGAACCATGCTTATGGGAGCCTTGATTTCCGTGTGCATTGTGCCTATCTGGGATACCAGATATCTGTATGTTTCATGGGGCTTGATGGCACTGTTTGTAGGACTTGTGGCGGGTTCTTCAAAAAAGGAGACTTCTTATATACCGCAGGGAGTGTTGGTACTTTTGCTTGTTGCAGAGACATTTTTCTCGGTGACGTCCATGCAGGAGCATGACATGGTGACCTGTGGTGCAGATGAATGGGTAGAGTTTCTGGCGGAGAATGTGGAAGCAAATGCAAATGTGATTTATGCGGATCCCACAGAGCATGTACGAATTTATCGTGTGTATATGCCGGATGTAGAGTTTACCAATGCGTCGGAGTTGTTCTGGTCGGATGGACAGGAGACCTTGCAGAATATTTTACAGCAGGGAGACACGGAACAGGTATGGTTTATGATTAACTATACCCAGAGTGCATTGGGGAACCGTGTGCGTGAGGCAGTCAGTGCACAGGGATATGAGTTGGAGTCTGCAGGAGTCTACAGTATCCAGGCCAAAAATATTGAAGTTTTCAGGATAGGGAGAGCAGCAAATGAAGAGTAAATTAAAATCAATGCTAATCATGTCTGCTTTGTCTGTTTTGATAGCAGGGTTTGGTGTGGGCCTGATTTATAAGGTTTTTACACAGTATTTATTTTATGAAATTTATAATGTAAGTGAGACTGTTATGGCAGCTCCCATGGATTGGGAAGTGGAGGCAGGGGCGCAGTATGAGGAATGCTTTGTGCCTCAGAGCGACTATCTCAAAAGCATCAGTATTAATGTCAATCAGACAGCTACTTTGGAATTGAATGATATTCCTGAGGATTATCGAATACAGGCAGTTTTGAAGGATGATTCCGGTAAGATAGTAAAAGAAGCCGGTTACACAGTTAGGGCCACGGATGTAAGAGAGCGTATTTATTGTCAGTTTCATTTCGAGACATGGGTAAAACCCGGACAACCGTATCAGTTGTCTGTTATTTTCCCGGAAAATCAAAAGGTCAGTGTGACATTTGGAGGCGAGACCGGACATCCCGCAGAGCATGTGACATTAAATGCAGCAGGCAATGAAATTGCAGAGGCCATGTTTGTACGCTATATTTATGGAACCTACAGTAAGAAACTGTTACTGCTTTGGTTCATGGTATTTTTTGTAATAGGGTATTGGCTGTGTCAGAGTGTGGTTGAGTGGCAAAGTGAGAGCTAGCTACAGGAGTAAACTAAAGTTTTATAAGAATGTGTCGATATAATTTGTACAGGAGGAAGGGCAGGCCACCCGGATTCCAAGTAAAACGACACCACGGATGGTATTTTGGCGAAGAGAAGGATGTCTTCGCGAGAGTACCATCCTTTTTTGTGGGAGACATGAAGTCAAAAGCATATGCTTTGCCGCGAAGAATTTTCCCAGAGAAACAGAAGGGTTTCAGGGAAGAAACGCCTCTGCGGAGGCGGGAGATGTGGTGCACCAAAAAGGAGAGAAAGGAAGGTTTGAGAATTGATTCCAGTACAATAGGAATGGAATCCGCACGGACTTATCAGTCCACAAAAACAACATATCGGCGCTTCTCGTTAACGGAATATCGGGGAGGGTTTATGACAGGTGAGGGGAATGCTTTAAATGCCGCTGTTACAGGTGGACAGGAGGATAAAACCCTGACCGGAGAAAATGGAGAAACCACAGAATCTGCCAATAAAAAACTCTATACACCGGAGGATTGGCAGAATGGTTTGAATCTTCGAACCAGACGGGTAAACATTCGCTCCACAAGCTCGGAGAGCACCATGCTGGAATTTCGCCAGTTGACAGTCCGTTATATTTTCAGCCTGTTTTTCCCGAATAAATGGGGCAAGACGGATGATTTGCTGAAGGAGTGGGGACTTGGCGATACATCGGCAGGGGATATGACAACCGCAGCAAACAACGCTCAGGTAGTCAGCGGTCAGGAGACACTGGCGTCCTTTGGCGGTACGGTGCGTGTTCTGGACTATGTTCAGGAAACCTCCTTCTATGAGCAGGAGAGCACAAGCTTTTCTACGGTAGGAACAGTCAAAACAGCTGACGGTCGAGAGATTCGTTTTAATGTGGAGGTAGGTATGAGCCGACAGTTCCAGGAGACTTTCCGGGAGGAACTGAATGTGGCTTCCTTTACTATGTGCGATCCTTTGGTGTTAAATCTGGACACCGATGTGGCAGAGCTTTCCGACCAGAAATTCTTTTTCGACATTGATGCGGACGGCGAGAAGGACGAGATATCCATGTTGGATGCTGCAAGTGGTTATCTGGCATTGGATAAAAACGGCGACGGTACTATCAATGACGGAAATGAGCTGTTTGGCACCAAGAGCGGTGACGGTTTTGCTGATTTGCAGGCTTATGACGAGGACGGAAACGGCTGGATTGACGAAAACGATAATATTTGGTCTAAGTTGCAAATCTGGTGTAAGGATGAAAATGGCAAAGATGTGCTCTACCGCCTTGCTGACAAGGGTGTAGGTGCTATTTGCCTGCAAAAGGCTTCTACTGATTTTGCGCTGAAGGGTGCTCAGGGACAGACAAACGGTGCAATCCGAAGCACCGGTATATTCCTGTATGAGAACGGCAATGTCGGTACAGTGCAACATGTGGATGTTGCCAAGTACGAGCAGGGCGCATAGACAAGAGTGCTCTCGTGCAAGTTGAAAATTGGTTTCTGTATTTAAATTAAATAATGAAAATCCTGTATAAGATGTAAAGGAGACTGTCTTCAGCCAATTATTAAAATGATTGGAGAAACAGTCTCTTTTATGTCTTCCATTTTTATTGTATAAAACTTTTCCTTTCGGCAAAACTACTTATGAAAACAATAGATGATAAGGATGCGGCCGGCAGATTATCCGCAGAATCGGTAATGATAATAAAAGGCAGAAAGGGAAAGAATATGAGAAGAAATAGAAGAGATAGTATCAAAAAAGAGCGAATCATCATGATTACTTCCTCAGCTCTTGTTTTGGCAGCACTGACTATGACAGGTCTATATATGAAGGGCAAGGAGATGGAAGAACAGAATGATGGTTATACCCTGGATTTGGCGGCGTTAGAGAAGGATAATGCAGATAAACTGGAGGAGATTGGTAAGGGAAATATACAGGAGGAGCCTATTATAGGAGGAAGTAATGCCCATAACATGGATAGTGATTTGGACTATATGCCTATGGAAGAGGATTTGTCTGCAGAGGCAGGTTCTCATCTGGTAGAGCTTCCCGGGCAGACAGCAGGTATGGTAGAGGATGCACCGAAGGATGGAGCTTTGGCAGAATTATCCGCGGCAGAAGAATTGGAGGCTGATCAGGCAGCGGCGGCAAATGCAGGGGCAACAGCAGAACCTGTTAATCAGGGGACAGCAGAACTGAATTATAGTGAAGATAAAGGGTTGACAAGGCCGGTGAGCGGTGAGATTTTGTTGCCTTACAGTATGGAGGGAAGTATCTATTTTGCAACCTTAGACCAGTATAAATACAATCCTGCCACTATTTTTGCAGCGGAAGAAGGTACTGAGGTGGTTGCCTGTGCGGAAGGAAGAATTACTTCTGTATTTGAAACGGCAGAGCTTGGTAAAGGTGTGACAGTGGAACTTGGAAACGGCTATGTAGTGACTTACGGACAGCTTGCAGATATTCAGGTGGAAGAGAATGGGATTGTAAAAGCCGGAGAGAAAATTGGTTCGGTGGCTTCCCCCAGCAGATATTATAGTCTTGAGGGTACAAATCTTTATTTTAAACTGGAGAAAGATGGGGCACCGGTTAATTCGGAAGGTCTGTTTTAACGAAAAGTTCAGGGAGCAGAGATATGTATATTGTAGGTGGTCGTGTTTTAACCATGGCGGGGGAGGAGTACGCGGAAGGCGTACTTCGTCTCGTAAATGGCAAAATTGCAGAGATAGGAAGTGTGGGAGAGGTCAGGGTGTGTCCCAAGCAGGGAGAGGATGTACTGAATGTTCCCGGTGCCTGGGTAATGCCCGGGCTTATAGAGGCCCATTGTCATATGGGAATAACAGAAGAGAAAAAGGGGATGGAAGGAGACGACTGCAATGAAACGGTGAACCCTATTACACCATATCTTCGGGCAATTGATGCCATTAATACTATGGATGCGGCTTTTGGGGATGCAGTGAGAGCGGGTATTACCTGCGCTATGATAGGTCCCGGAAGTTCTAATGTGGTGGGAGGTCAGTTTGCGCTTTTGAAGACAAGCGGCAGACGAATAGATGATTTGATTGTGAAGTCGCCTGCAGCCATGAAGGTTGCATTTGGCGAGAATCCCAAGGTAAATTATTCCGGTCAGGGGAAAAGTCCATCTACCCGTATGGCAACGGCAGCCATGTTGCGTAGAGAACTTTTTGAGGCGAAACAGTATCTGGATAAGAAGGATAGGGCAGAAAAAGCGGGAGATGAATTTGAGGAGGATTTTACCAAGGAATGCTGGGGTCCGGTATTTCGTGGCGAGATTCCTCTTAAAGCTCATGTACATCGTGCAGATGATATTTTTACTGCTATTCGAATTGCCAAGGAATTTGGTTTGTCCGTAACGCTGGATCATTGTACGGAAGGGCATTTGATAGCGGAGGACCTGGCAAAAGCCGGATTCCCGGCAATTGTAGGACCGGATTTGGCCAGCCGCAGTAAAATCGAGGTTCAGAATATGGCTTTTAAAACTGCAGGTGTATTGAATAAGGCGGGAATAATGACGGCCATCACCACGGACCATCCGGTGTCACTGATTCAATCTTTGCCCTTGTGTGCAGGCCTGGCTGTGAAGGCGGGAATGCCTATGGAAGAAGGACTTAAGGCGATTACAATCTATCCTGCAATCATCTGTGGCGTGTCAGAACGGTTGGGTAGTCTGGAAGTGGGAAAAGATGCAGATGTAGCGATATTTGACGGTAATCCTATGGAGGTATTTACAGAAACTTTATATACGATAATAGATGGCAGAATTATTTATAATAAAAAATAAAATTGTGCGTAAAATTTCAAAATTATGCTGTACTATCTGAAAAAATGTGTTATAATAGTTATTACGAAATACTAAAGTGTAAGGGGTGACAGACTTATGAAGAAAGAGAAAGGATTATCAGTTTCAATTAAAGTCAAGTTATTATTGATTGCATTACTGCCTTCCATCGTGTTGGGAACTATACTCACAATTATGGCATCCAAGAGTATTGAGGACGGTATGCATGAGGAGGCACTGCAAGGACTAAGGGCAATTTGCTTTTCATTGATGGAGATCTATGAGGATGCTTCTCCGGGTGAGTATTATATGGATGATGAAGGCAATGTATATAAGGGTGATATGCTTATCAGCGGTTCCTATGATATTGTGGACCATTTGAGTGAAGGCACAGGATATGAGTTTACGATTTTCTATGGGGATACCCGTATTACCACCTCATTAACTGATTACAAGACAGGTGAGCGTCTGGTTGGCACAAAGGCCGGTGAAGCGGTTATTGAAGCGGTTTTGAGGAACGGACAGGAGTATTCCTCTATTGATACAGTGATTAACAATGCGGGATATTATGCATATTACCTTCCTATTGTACAAAACGGACAGGTAATTGGTATGGCATTTGCAGGTCTGCCCAGTGCGGAAGGTGATGCTTTTATTAAGAGTAAGGAAATCTCTCTGTTAGTAACATCTGTAGTTATGCTGGCGCTGATGATTTTAATCGGTACGTTTTTTGCATTGCAGCTGAGTGGTGCACTGAAGGGGGCACAGTTATTTATCGGTGAACTTGCAGAAGGTAATCTGAAGGCTGAGATTAATGCGAAATCGGTAGGCCGCAACGATGAAGTTGGTCTGATGTGTCGTCAGCTGGTGGAGCTCAAGGATGAATTGTCAGAGGTAGTTGGTAAGATTAAGCATTCCTCGCAGGTGCTTTATGACTCAGGTAATTCCTTGGAGGATATGGCGAATCAGAGTAGTAATACTACCAATGAAATCGGACATGCTGTGGAGGACATCAGTTCAGGTGCAATGAATCAGGCAGAAGAGACAGAGGCTGCATCTGCAAGCATCGGTGAAATCGGAAATATTATTACTGAGATTGTGGGTAGTGTAAATTCCTTGAATGATACTGCAGAGAATATGAAGGCAGCAAGTGACGCATCTTCTGTAATTATTAAGGAACTCAGTGATTCCAATGATAAGACTACAGATGCCATTGTTAAGATTGGTCGTCAGGTACATGCAACAAATGATTCTGTACAGGCAATTCGTCAGGCAGTTGATTTGATTACCTCTATAGCAGAAGAGACCAATCTGTTGTCTCTCAATGCAAGTATTGAGGCAGCAAGAGCCGGAGAACATGGTCGTGGATTTGCAGTGGTTGCAACTCAGATTCAGAAGTTGGCTGAGGAGTCTAACCAGTCTGCACAGGAGATTGGAGATATTATTGACAACCTGCTTAAGGATTCTGAGCAGACAGTTATTGTTATGGATGAGGTTAACGTAATTGTCAATGAGCAGCGTAGCAAGCTGGAGGAGACTAAGCAGAAGTTTAATCTGGTTACAGATGGTGTTAATACAACAAAGAGCGAGGCAGAGGTTATTCGTGGTCAGGCAAATGTCTGTGACGATGCCCGTATCAAGATTGTTGATATCATTCAGAATCTGTCAGCGATTTCTGAAGAGAATGCAGCAAGTACACAGCAGACCAATGCTTCTATGCAGGAGCTTAATGCTACTTTGCAGATTCTTGCAGATTCCGCGAAGAGCCTGCTTGAGTTGTCTGAGCAGTTAGAGAAGGATATGGAGTTCTTTAAGTTGTAAATACCCCGGGACTTATATAATATGATACATAAAGGAGGCATCTGCAAGGATGCTTCCTTTTTTGTGTGAGTAGCGAGAAAAAGATTGATTTATGAGGGATACGTGATAAAATGGGTATAGGTAGGAAGAATGAAAAAAATCAATCTGCATAATAAAAATAAAAACAGAATACAATTTGATACAGGAACGATTAGCTTGAATATGTTGCCGGTATTATGTCTGGCACTTTTTTTGTGTACAGGATGTGGAGAGAGGGTTGCTACCGATGTACAGGTGAGCGAGCCGGAACAAAGCAAAGTGGTTTCCATGGAAAGCACCGCAATTGTTGACTATACTGTGCCGCAGCAGTTTCCGAATATTATGGTTGATGCTGCAGGTTATCGGACAGAAGGTGCTAAGAAAGCTGCCGTGAAGGGGCGGATTTTGCCAACAACCTTTTGTTTGGTGGATGCACAAACGCAGGAGGTTGTTTATACCAAGAAGCTGGAAGATGTGCAATACAATGCGGAACAGAATCTGTATTCAGCTTATGCAGATTTCGGGGACTGGAAACAGGATGGCACCTATTATCTGCAATGTGCACATATTGGACGTTCTTATGATTTTACTCTCGAAACAGGACTCTACGAGAGACGGTTTCAGGAAATTTGTCAGGAATTGATTGAAGGTTGCAGAGCGCAGACGGTAACGCATGAAGATATAAAACGTCTTTTGTTGGCATACGAATGGTATGGAGAAATATTTCCGGATGCGGATGCCAATGGCATACCGGATATTTTGGAGGCCGTTGCAGACTGGATAGCACTGACAGAGGAACAGAATATCCAGGCAGGGCAGCCGGCAACACCGGGGCAAGAGGCTTCGTATGCGGCTGTTTTAGCCAAGTTCAGTTATCTTTATCAAAGCTATGATAAGGCTTATGCAACAGATTGCCTGAAAAGGGCATCGGTGATTTTTGGCCAGACGCAAAGTTCTATGCAAAAGGATGCAGAATGTTTTCACGCGCTGACAGAATTGTATCGAGCAACAGGAGCATATACATATGGTAATCAGATAGCGGAGTACAAGACCTATTTTCAGGGTCATAACACTTTTACGGAGGAGATGAGTTATCTTCACGGGGCGATGACATATGTTTCTACCAGACAGAAGGTGGACATGGAGTTGTGCACTTTTTTTATGGATACTCTGATGACTCAGGGAGAGGATGTCAGTGGGGTATATGAAGAAATGATTCATCCGGTGACTGCCCGCAATAATGGAGCGGCGGATTTGCTGGCTCATGCAGAACGACTGGCTTGTGCCAATTATGTGATGAACAACTATCAGTACAATCATGTCATGGAGGAGTTTTTGCACTATCTTCGCGGCAGGAATACTCAGTCGGTGGATTTCTACACATCAGATATGGGAGAAAAAACAAAGTATTTGATTTTACTGACCCAGCTTGTGGCAGTGAAAGATAATTTAGGAGAATAGAGGTAAAAGGAATGAAAGTAATTGTTTTAGCAGGCGGAACCAGTACGGAGAGAGCAGTGTCCCTTGTATCGGGAAGTATGATATATAAGGCTTTGAAGAAAAATGGCCATCAGGCAATTTTGTTGGATGTATATCTGGGTTATGAGGGAGAGACCGAGGGACTCTTTACAAATGATACCGATTGGGCTGCTAATATCAGTGCAGTTTCAGAACAGAATCCGGATTTGGAAGCAGTAAAAGCATTGCGTCCGGATGGAGATAAGAATTTTTTTGGACCCAATGTTTTAAAGCTTTGTAAGGAAGCGGATGCCGTGTTTATGGCTCTTCATGGTGCGAACGGAGAGGATGGCAAAATTCAGGCATGTTTTGAATTGATGGGTATTCCCTACACCGGAACCGATTACATCAGTTCAGCAATGGCAATGGATAAGGGTATTGCAAAAGATATTTTTGTGGCACATAAGATTCCTACACCTCAGGGTTTCCGTTTAAAAAAGGGAGAGAAGAAAGAGCCGATTTTCCCCTGTATTGTGAAGGCTTGTTGTGGTGGTTCCAGTGTGGGTGTATGCATTGCTCATAATGAAGAGGAATTTGATAAGGCTTTGGAAGAGGCGTTCCGTTATGACAAAGAGGTTGTGGTGGAGCAGTATATCGAAGGCAGAGAGTTTTCTGTAGGTGTAATGGATGGTAAGGCTTTGCCGGTTATCGAAATTGCGCCGAAGCAGGGCTTTTATGATTATAAAAATAAGTATCAGGCCGGCAGTACAGTGGAGACTTGTCCTGCAGAACTGGAGGCGGACAAGACTGCTGAAATGCAGGAGATTGCAGAGCATGTATTTGCAGCGCTTCGCATGAAAAACTATGCCCGTATGGACTTTATGATGAGTAAGGCAGGGGAACTTTATTGTCTGGAGGCAAACACCTTACCGGGTATGACCCCAACTTCTCTGTTACCCCAGGAGGCGGCTGCAATCGGTATCAGCTTTGAAGAATTATGTGAGAAAATTTTAAGCTACGCAGTGAATGCGTAGAATGAGTGTTGGGATAATGGTAAGAACAGTTTCGACGCTATAGATTAATAAAAGGATGGTAGTTCTATGAATCTGACAATCGGTGAAATCGCAAAAGCCTGTGCAGGAAAATTGGTATTGCAAGATGTTAAAAAGTACGCAGGAGATTTTGATGGAGCGGTGGGAGCAAGCGCTGCTGTATCGGAGAAGACTTTTGTGGATGGTGTGGCGCTGGATTCGCGTATTGTAACCGAGGGCGGAGTGTTTGTAGCCACTGTAGGAGAGCGTGTGGATGGTCACAAATTTATTCCGCAGGTATTTGGAAAGGGTGTAGTATTGGCTATCACAGAGAAAACACCTGAGCAGGTGGAGCAGGAAAGTGGTGTGCTTGCCGAAGAATGGGGAAGTTATCTTTTGGTGGAGGATTCCTTCCGTGCACTCAAGGACATTGCGGAGTATTACCGCAGTAAGCTTACGATTCCGGTAGTAGGAATTACCGGTAGTGTAGGCAAAACCAGTACCAAGGAGTTCATCGCCGGAGTTTTGGCAGAAAAATATAATGTGCTCAAGACAGAAGGCAATTTCAATAACGAAGTGGGAGTACCGTTGACACTTCTTCGTATCCGGGATGAGCATGAGGTTGCGGTTGTGGAGATGGGGATCAGTGATTTTGGCGAGATGCATCGCTTGAGTAAGATGGCCCGTCCCAATGTATGTGTAATTACTAATATCGGTCAGTGCCATCTGGAGAATCTGAAATCCAGAGAAGGTATCTTAAAGGCTAAGACTGAGATTTTTGATTTTATGGCAGAGAACGGAGAGGTGTGCTTAAACGGTGAAGATGATATGCTTATTACCGTGAAAGCTGTTAATGGTAAAGCAACACATTTCTTTGGCTTCGGCAACGCGGAGAATCAGGAAATTTATGTTACTGATATTGTGAGCAAGGGCTTGTGGGGCAGCGATGCGATGCTTCAGATGCCGGAAGGTGCATTGCCGGTACAGATTACATTGCCCGGCAAACATATGGTGCTGAATGGCGCTGCAGCAGCTTGTGTGGCGAGAATATTGGGTCTGGACGGAGAGCACATTCAGGTAGGACTTTCCAAGATTCAGCCTGTTGGTGGCCGTAATAATTTGTTGCGTCTGGATAAATATACAGTGATTGATGATTGCTATAATGCCAATCCGGTGTCCATGGAGGCAGCGCTTGATTTGCTTGCCATGGCAGATACTTATAAGGTGGCGATTCTTGGTGATATGTTTGAATTGGGAGAGAATTCGAATGCGTTGCATGCCGGTGTAGGAACCTATGCTGTTAATTCAGCCGTAGATTGTATTTTTTGTGTGGGAGAGAATTCCAGACATATGTATGAGGCTGCGGTTGAGGCTGCAGAAGAAATGGTTGCAGCATCCGGCGGAGAAACCAAGCAGAAGATTAATTATTGTGCAGACAGAGAGACTTTGTTAACAATGCTTACAGAGCAGACAGAGCTTTTGCCGAAGGGGTGTACTGTTTTGGTAAAGGCATCTCATGGAATGCATTTTGAGGAAGTTGTTGAATATTTAAAGAAATAAGGAAGAGCTCAGAGGGAATGCTGATGATTACAATCCCTTTGAGCTCTTATTGTTTTGTAGAATTAATATAATACCCCATAGGAAGAAGCCAATACATACCCATTGGTTTGTTGATAATAGCGTTCCTGCATGTTCTTCTCTTAAGTATTCCAGAGAAAATTTACCAACGGCACACAAAATCATTGTGACAGGAACGACCTGGTAATTCTGTTTGGAGAAATACATGCCCACACCAATCAGAAATATTATGGCAAAAATTATGGTTTCGGTCAGCTGTATCGGGAAATAGGGGCCTCCTTGCAAAAGGTCGTTGTGATAGGAGATGGCCATAGGTCCCTTGTAAGGGATTCCGTGGCAGCAACCCGTGAGATAACAGCCGATTTTGGCAATACTGTACATCAATGGAATTACCAGAGTATAGGCTTGCAGAAATACTTTTTGGTATTTGGTGTAAATCCGACCAAAGATAAATATACCAATAAATAGTCCAACTACTCCACCCAGACTGGAAGGGCCGGCGTTTAGAAGATTATATTGAAAACCGCTACTTATGGTTGTATACAATTTAGCGCCATATAAGATAAGAACAATATTCAGTAGCATGGAATATCCAATAAATCTCGGTTCAATGCCCTTTTTCAGAAGAAGAATAAATACAATAATAAAACTTATAACAAAGGACAACAGGAAAGTAATGATATATGGGGATATGGGAAATGTACGCATTACCATATGGAAACTCACCGGAATTCACTTATACAGCTGAAGCAGGAATAGCATGCTACAGCAAGTAAAATTGCATACAGGATAGCTATGATAACAGCAATAATGGCACCTACGATAAATAACCACATCAGAACTTTGCCAAAAACATTTTTAGGGTATTTAACACGCACATAAATCATTATAATTAGTCCGGCAATCATTGCCAAAGAGCCTATGGAACCCATAATATCCATAAGTAAATCCAAAGCGGAAGATGTATCCGAAACGTTTGCGGAGGATATCAGACTCATAAAGACTGTGCTCGCAATGATGGGGAGTAATTCACAGGCAAGGGAAATTGCGCAGAGGATATTGGCTTTTTGGTTGTCATCAGGCTGAATACCTTCGCCGTTATTATTGCTATTGGTATTTGTGGTGTATATGTTTGAGGCGGCCGAGTCGTATGAGTTGGTATCTGAAGGGATATCCGAAGTGATATCAGGTGTTATTTCCTGATATGCTACATATCCGGTGCCCCAGGCTGAATCAGATTCCCACCCAGTCTGATTATTATCCTGTTCATGATTCATGGTATTATTTCTCCCCTTTGATAAAAACTATTTGGTAGCTGTCATCTCATCCAAAAGCTTTTTGTTCTCTCTGTATTTCTCCATAATGATGTCACCCACATATTTACCCAGATCCTTACGGTCTTCTTTGTCCAGGTCCTTGATATAGACAGGTTCGCAATATTCGATAATTACGGTTGCTTTTTTCATCTTGGGCAGATGGTCTTCCCAGATGGCACCGGTGTTTACAATACTCATAGGTACAATGGGAACGTCGCCTTTTTCTGCAATTTTGAAGCTTCCGTTATGGAAGGGCAACAGACAATCGGGCTGGCGGTTGCGGGTTCCCTCCGGGAAAATGGTGATGGAGATACCGCTTTTTACTTTTTCTACCGCTTGAAGAATGATTTTCAAGCCTTGCTTGACATCATCACGGTCCAAAAACAGACAATGCAGATTGCGCATCCAGTTACTCAAAAGGGGTGCCTTTTCCATCTCCTTCTTGGCAATGTAACCGGTGGGACGGGGGACACGTACATAGGTCAGAATCACGTCGAAATAACTGCGATGATTACCTACATAAAGAACTGCGGTATCCTTGGGAATCCGTTCTTCGCCCTTGGCGATGACGGTCACGCCGGCGAGGCGGATTACATTGCGGAAGGCCCAGTTTACGATTGCCAGAGAGCTGCGGCTCTTGACGTCGGGATTGAATTTGCCGATAATCCATTCTGCAACTAGCAGTGGACTGCCCAGTACAAGAAACCAAAACAGAAAGGATATTACCAAAATAAATCGAATCATAAAAAACCTCTCTTCTATTTATGTTTGCGAACAGTATAACATATTTTACCACTGATGTACATAGAATAGACCAAAACAACAGGCGGTTTACATATGTATAAGTGGAGAAAATTAGTAGTTGCAGTATTGCTGATGTGTCAGATTGTGGCACTCGGAGGTTGTACCATGCTCAGTGAAGAGCGGGTGAAATTAAATGATTTGGGATTTACGGTACTCAGTGAAGAGGTAATTCCGGAGGAGTTGAAGACAATTATTGATGAGAAAAAGGCGGAGCCTTTTAAATTGACTTACAGTGATGATGCATATCTCTACATTGTTATCGGTTATGGTCAACAGGCTACCGGTGGCTATAGTATTGCTGTGAATGAGTTGTACCTGGCAGAAGAGTCAATTTATGTCAATACTACCCTTTTGGGCCCGGAGAAAAAGGAAGTAGGTAACAATGCGCCCTCTTGTCCATACATTGTACTTAAAACAGATTTCATTGACAAACCGGTCGTATTTGAGTAATCAGGTGACTTGTAAAAGTGTCGAAATAATGTATAATGTATATGTAACTATTCATATGGCGAGAAGCACCTATGAGCAAAAGGAAAGCCTCGAAGAGGCGGTTTTGCGAATGGGGGCTCTGAATAGTTACATATGAAGTTAAATAAAAGAACCGGAGAGGAAACGCTATGAAACAAAAGCAGACAGCTGTAGTGGCATCTCAGCGTGAGCTTGCCCCTATGATTTATGACATGTGGATAGAGAGTGACCTGGCCAAGGATGCCTTGCCGGGTCAGTTTCTGTGTGTATATACACGCGACAAGAGTGCACTTTTGCCCAGACCCATCAGTATCTGTGAGGTAAATGAAGAGCGCACTGCTCTTAGAATTGTTTACCGTATTGCAGGACAGGGTACAGCAGAGTTTTCTACCTACAAGGCAGGTGAGCCGGTGGAGATTCTGGGTACTTTGGGAAATGGCTTCTCTGTAGATGCAGCAAAAGACAAGAAAGTATTCCTTATGGGTGGCGGTATTGGTGTGCCTCCCATGCTGCAGCTGGCTAAGGCGTTAAATACAGTGACTGCTAAGGAAAATATTCAGATTATTGTGGGTTATCGTGACATCCAGACTTTCTTGAAGGAAGATTTGGAGAAGTATGGTCAGGTATATATTGCTACGGAGGATGGCAGTGTAGGTACTAAGGGAAATGTTATGAATGCCATTCAGGAGAATCAGCTGCAGGCGGATGTGATTATGGCCTGCGGTCCCATGCCTATGCTTCGTGCAATTAAGGGTTATGCGGAAAGTGCAGACATTCCGGCATACATCTCTTTGGAGGAGCATATGGCTTGTGGTGTAGGTGCGTGCCTGGGTTGTGTGGTTAAGACGAAAGAAAAGGACCATCATTCTCATGTGAATAATGCCCGTATCTGTACGGACGGACCTGTTTTTGAGGCGAAGGAGGTAGACATCTGATGAATACACAGACTACAATTGCAGGAATTACGTTTAAAAATCCCGTGATGACAGCCTCCGGAACCTTTGGCTCCGGTATGGAGTACGGTGAGTTTGTTGATTTGAATCAGCTGGGCGCTGTAGTTACCAAGGGCGTGGCCAATGTGCCCTGGCCCGGCAATCCCACTCCCCGCGTAGCGGAGGTATATGGCGGAATGCTTAATGCCATCGGACTTCAGAATCCCGGAATTGATGTATTTATGGACAGAGATATTCCTTTTCTCAAACAGTATGATACCAAAATCATTGTAAATGTTTGTGGAAAGAGTGTGGAGGATTACGTGGAGGTTGTGGAAAAGCTGGGTGATGAACCGGCGGTTTCCATGTTGGAGATTAACGTATCCTGTCCCAATGTCAAGGAGGGAGCTATTGCTTTTGGCCAGAAAGCAGACGCTCTTTACAATATTACTGAAGAGATTAAAAAGCATGCCAAGCAGCCCATTATTATGAAGCTGAGTCCCAATGTGACGGATATTACAGAGATGGCTAAGGCGGCAGAGGCAGCAGGCGCAGATGCATTGTCTTTGATTAATACCATTACCGGCATGAAGATTGACATTCATCGTCGCAAATTTGCTATTGCCAACAAGACCGGCGGTATGAGTGGTCCTGCCATCAAGCCCGTGGCGGTTCGTATGGTATATCAGGCAGCTCATGCAGTAAATATTCCCATAATCGGTATGGGCGGCATTGCCAATGCAGAGGATGCCATTGAATTCATTCTTGCCGGTGCCAGTGCAGTGAGTATCGGTGCTATGAATTTTGTAAATCCTTATACTACTGTTGAGGTTGTAAAGGGAATTGAAGATTACATGAAACGTTATAATGTAGAGAATCTTACAGATTTAATTGGAGCTGTAGACGCCTAGCAAATAAAAGAATGCGGATAAAAAGAAAAATACCTGCATATAGATATTATATCAGTATCTATGTGGAGGTATTTTTTGTGAACTTATTAAAGAAGAATATACATATGCATCGTATCCGTTCAGAGGCAGTCATGCAGCTGACTTTGGAGGATGACAGAAATATTCCGGAGAACAAGCCTGATGTAAACACGATTAATTTGGAAAAGGCAAGAGTGGTGATTGATGAGATTAAACCCGGAACAGATGTAGTGAATATAAAGGGATGTCTGCATTTTGAAATTCTTTATCATACACAGGAGCCGGGTAGCAGTCTCGTGCTTTTTGAAGGCGATATACCATTCGAGGAGAAAATGATTGTAAAGGGTGTGACTTCTGCGGACAATGTAAATGTATTGGGCGAGGTGGAGGATTTTAGTGTAAGCTGTATTAATTCCCGCAAGCTAAGTATACGGTCGCTGGTTAGTCTGACGGCAGCGGCAGAGGAGCTTTATGATGAGGAGGTTCCCATTGGAATCCATATGGAGGAAAAGGGAGAGACTCTTGAATACCGCAAAATGCCCTTGCAGTTGGCACAGATTTCTATTTGTAAAAATGATATTTTTCGTGTTCGGGATGAAGTGAGCCTGCCGCCTAATTATCCTAATATTTTTAGAATACTGTGGCAGAATGTTCACCTGGGAGATGTGGAATTTCGTGTTATGGAGGAGAAACTGGGTATCCAGGGAGAAGTGCAGTTGTTTGTGCTCTACGAGGGGGAGGGGGAAGATAGGCCGGTCAGAAGTTTTGAGACCCTGATTCCATTCTCCGGTGTGTTGGAGTGCCATGGTTGCAGAGAGGGTCTGTTACCTGATATTCATTGTGTGCCGGGACAGCAGGAAATTACAGTCAGACCGGATTTGGACGGTGAAGAGCGCTGTATCGGATTGGAGCTTGCACTGGATATCGGAATTCGAATTTATGAGGAGGAAACGATAGAGATTCTTTCGGATATCTACGGGGTGACCAAGGAGGTAAAGACTCAGTGCCACAGGTGCAATCTGAATCGTGTGTTGGCTTGTGTTACCGGCAAGACCAAAGTAACAGATCATATTCGTGTGCCGGGTGGAAGTGCAGCTATTTTACAGATTTTGCACAGTGAAGCCCAGGTGTGTCAGATACAGCAGAGTATTGTGGAAAACGGAGTTTTGGTAAAGGGTGGTATTCAGGTGAAGGTTATGTATATCACTGGTGATGATGAAAATCCCTATGCCTGTGTCAATGCACAGATTCCTTATCAGTATGTTCTTGAGGTTCCGGGAATCGGACCGGAGGACATGGGCAAGGTAAGAGGGCAGGTAGAGCAGTTACAGGTGACAATGCTGGATGGCGAAGAGATGGATGTAAAAGCAGTGCTGTGCTTCTCCACGGTAGTATTTTCTAATATGGGCATGGATTTGATTGGGGAACTTCAGGTGAATGCCCTTGATGGAGCGGTAATGTCCGGACTTCCCGGGATGGTTATCTATGTGGTGAAGGAAGGCGACAATCTGTGGAATATCGGTAAGAAATACTATATGACGGTGGAGCGTTTGCGTGAGCTGAATCATTTGAGCAGTGATGAACTGCAGATTGGGCAGAAACTTTTGATTGTAAAATAAGGTTTGGAATAGTGAAAGGGCCGGGGCAATGGTTTAGCCATTGCTCCGGCCCTTGTAGGTTAATTCAAATGAATGATTACTGAGTAACAGTAAGTCCTGCCTCAGCAGCCAGGTCGTCAAATTTCTTCATAACAGCCTCATAGGTCTGCTTGGAAATCTCGGGAAGTTCTCCGCCCCAGGTCTCTTCTGCCTGTGCGTAGCCCTTCTTGAATGCCTCGCGCATCTCCTCAATCTTGTCAGGGTCGCCGCCGGTCAATGCGGTAGCGAACTGGATGATGCGGTCAGAAGTCTGGTTAACGCCCCAATATCCATCCTCTGCAATGTCGGCCTGAGCCTGAGCTTTGGTGGCAGGGTCAACTTCGTACTGACCACTTCTGATGAAGGACCAAATATCACTTGCATTGCTGTAGATGGTGGACTGTTTGGTCATCATCTGCTCAACAAGACTGCGAAGCTGTGCAGTTCTGGCATCTGCATCTGCTTTTAATTTGTTAATCAATTCTGTGTTAGGTGTATAAATCTTCTTGGTAGAATCGGTCTGAACCGCATTGGAGGGCTCGTAAACCGCACCAACCTCTTCAGCCTTAGCGGCAGAGGTCTGTTCAGCAGTAGTGGACTCCTTCACAGAGGAAGAATAGGCGTAAGCTGCTGATGCCTGAGATGATGTAATTCCGTTTACACTCATATTGTACCTTCTTTCCGACGTCTCTTACGTCTAGTGGTGCCTTCTGCAAATGGGCGCAGTTAGGCTGTCATCCGTGACTGTGTAAAACATATCGGCAGCTATGTGGAGAAACTTTAGAGGAAAAATAAAAAAATGTGGAAAACTTTATGTAAGTGTATTATAATTAATACAATCCATGTATACAAAATACAAACAAAGTACATTTTGTATGTTTCGCAATAAAAATTCCGGCAGAAAAGAGGTGCCCTATGACTACACATACTACAAAAATTGAAAAGAAAGCCTATGCCAAGATTAATCTTGGGCTGGATGTGTTAGGGGTATTGCCCAACGGATATCATGAAGTGAAGATGGTAATGCAGACGGTGGGTATTTATGATGTGCTCACTTTTGAGAAGGCTGCGGAGGGAATTGTGATTACCACAGATTCCGGAGAGTTGCCGACGAACGAAGATAATTTGATTTATAAGGCTGTTAAGCTTTTGTTTGACAAATATAATGTCACGGAGGGGGTGCGGATTCATTTGGAGAAGCACATTCCCATAGCTGCCGGAATGGCAGGTGGCAGCACGGATGCAGCAGCGACCCTTAAGGGAATTAATGAATTGTTTTGCTTGGGCTGCGATGAGGAAGAATTGAAAGAAATCGGTGTAAAAATCGGTGCAGATGTGCCTTATTGTGTTATGGGCGGCACAGCGTTGGCGGAAGGTATCGGTGAGAAGCTTACAGCGCTGATGCCTACTCCGAATTGTCATTTGCTGGTTGCCAAACCGGATATCAATGTATCTACCAAATATGTATATGAGCATCTGGATGCGTTGGAGTCCTATGAACATCCGGACATTGACGGAATGGTACAGGCCATAGAGGATGGCAGTCTTACAGGAGTGGTGCAGCGCATGGGTAATGTCCTGCAGGATGTGACAATTCCGGCTTATCCGATAATAGAGACACTTAAGGAGCGTATGATAGAGTTAGGTGCAGCCGGTAGTATGATGAGTGGTAGCGGACCTACTGTGTTTGGTATTTTTTATGAGGAAGCACGGGCGCAGGAAGCATATGAGCAAATGGTACAGGATGGGCAGGCAAAGCAGATTTTTCTGACCGGATTTGTGAAAGGGTAGGTGAACAGGATGCAGGATGGTTTTCAGGTAAAAATGGATGAGTTTTTGCCCCTTAGAGATGTGGTGTTTAACACACTCAGACAGGCAATTCTTACAGGGGAGTTAAAGCCGGGCGAACGTCTCATGGAGATTCATCTTGCCGACAAGCTGGGGGTGAGTCGTACGCCCATCAGAGAGGCAATACGTAAGCTGGAACTGGAAGGACTTGTGACCATGATTCCGAGAAAGGGAGCAGAGGTTGCGCAGATTACGGAAAAGAGCATGAATGATGTGTTGGAGGTAAGACGTGCCATGGACGTTTTGTGCGTGGAGCTTGCCTGTGAACGCATTTCAGAGGAGGCTTTAGGAGATTTGAAAGCCGCCTGTGAGAATTTTGAGCAGATGGTAAAGACAAAAGATGTAAAAAAGATTGCAAAAGCAGATGTAGAACTGCACGATATTATACTGCAGGCTACAGGGAATCGTCGTTTGGTCCAACTGGTAAACAATCTTTCTGAACAGATGTATCGTTATCGATATGAGTATATTAAAGATTTTAGTCAGCATGAAAGACTGGTGGATGAGCATAGAATTATCTATGAGAGTCTGGTAAACAAAGATAAGGAGACTGCCAGTGAGGCTGCCAAGACTCATATCGACAATCAGAAGAAAGCAATTATTCAAAGGATTCGTCTGGAGAGAGAGAAGCTTTAGAGATATTTTTAAATTAAATGAATAAAAGGTTCTGAGAGTGTCATCCTTTTACTAAGTGATTTGGTACATCAAGGGAGGATGCTTAATATGAAAAAAACATTATCTGCCGTTATGGCACTCTGCGCAGCATTGGGCTGGTGGGGCGCTTTGTATCCGCAGTTTACTCTGGTGGACGGGACTTATCGAATCGTAAGGGAGGAAACTGTTCAGGGAACAGCGGCATGTATAGTGGAATCAGAACCGGAAGGCAACGAGCTTTATTGGTCGATTCTGGATGCCGACAGCAGCCGGATTCGGTTGAAAAGCAGATTGCTCACAGAATGGAGCGAGTTTCATGAATCAGGAAATCAGTAGCAGATTGCAGGCGGATGCCCCTATAGGAGTGTTTGATTCTGGTGTGGGAGGGCTTACGGTAGCCCGGGAGATTATGCGCCAGCTTCCCAATGAGAAAATCATATATTTTGGAGACACAGCGCGTGTGCCCTATGGAAGTAAATCCCAGGAGACGGTGACCCGTTACTCCAGGCAGATTGTGCGTTTTTTGCAAACTTTTCAGGTGAAAACCATTGTTGTGGCCTGCAATACCGCAAGTGCTTATGCCTTGGATGCGTTGGAACAGGAGTTTGATATTCCTATTATCGGTGTGGTAAAGCCGGGAGCCAAGACTGCGGCAGAGGTGACTCGAAACGGACGTATCGGTGTGATTGCGACGGAGGCGACTATCGGAAGCAGAATCTATTCCCAATACATAAAGGAATTGAATAAGGATGTCACTATCTATGGTAAGGCTTGTCCTTTGTTTGTGCCGTTGGCGGAAGAGGGATTGTGGCAGGACCCTGTGACGGACGAGATTGCCAAGCGCTATCTGACGGAGTTGATAGACATAGATATTGATACCTTGATTTTGGGCTGTACCCATTATCCTCTTATTCGTTCGACATTGGGTAAAATTATGGGTGATAAGGTTTCGCTGGTAAACCCGGCATATGAGACCGCTATTGAATTAAAGCAGATGCTGGAGGAGAGAGGGCTTTTGAATCAGGAAACACCTCGTCTGGGTACCAATCAGTATCAGTTTTATGTGAGTGATGGAGCGGAGAAATTCAAACGTTTTGCCAATTCCATTATCAAATACGGAATTCTTTCAGCCAAAACAATTAATATTGAGGAGTACTGATATGGCTTCGGGACAAAAGATTCAGATTACAATCACAGGTGTGCAGTATCCGGTGGGAGCCGGAGAGGATGATGCAGTTACAACTGTTCAGAAAGTGGAAGCAGAATTCTTTCAAAAGGGAAGCAGTCATTATCTTTTTTATGTGGAGCATCCGGAAGGATTTCCGGCGCCGGTGAGAACACGCATTAAATTAAAAGAAGGGACGCTTGAAATTCACAGGCAGGGGCCCGGTGGCAGCACCATGTTTTTTTCGCCCGGACAAAGTTACCGGACAGAGTATCCTACACCTTATGGGGTGTTATTTATGGACATTGTTACAAAGGCTCTTGAGGTAAAGCCGATAACAACAGAGGGGTGGCCTAACGTGTTGATTGAATATATTCTTCAAAACGATGGAGAAGATATGGCACGATATAAACTGACAATAGAGAATGAATAGAAAAGCACCGGCAGTATAGAACTGTCGGTGCTTTTTGGTCGTATGTAGTGCGGAAACGGAAGTTAATTTACTTAACAGGTTTTGCTCCGCCCTTTTCCTGAATGGTAGAAGAAAGCTTTTTGAAAAATCCTTTTTTCTGGGGTTCGGGAGCCTTTTCAATCTTGCCGTGAAGACCCTTTACATCCAGAATGTAGATACCGCTTACAACTGCTTTTACTTCTTTTTTAACAGGGATGGAGTCGAAGATTTTCTCTTCGCTGATAAGAGTGATAATCTGGGGACCAACCTTTGCCTTTACCACGGGAACCTTGGTGTTGCGCATAAGCTTGGGTGCCTGTTCCAAAACCATCTGCGGAAGACCGGCTTCTTTCAGTTTCATGCGCTTTTTGTCGATAATCAACATGGATACGGCTTGCTTGTTAGCCTCCATCAGCTCCTGCTGTTCAGCCTGCTTGGCCTGAGCTTTCTTGCCGAGGAAGTATAGTACAACCAGGGCAATGGCAACTACAGCCAGTACCACCAGAAATATAATTGTTCCTGTACTCATCTTGGGAACCTCCTAATTTGATGTCTAATGATAACTATAACACATAATCTGTAAAGTCCGCAACAAAACATTTAAAAAAACTGTGCAATGTGCTATAATCTTTGATAGAAACGGCGATGCTATATACTGTAGAAGGAAGGAGCAGACCGAATGGATGCTTTTTTGCAGATGACAGGAGATGTTATGGCTTTTTTGCTGGAGCATCTTTGGATGTGGAATATGCTGTTTGCTGTTATTATAGTGTTTTTTGAGCGCAGGGATCCGAAAAGTGTCTGGGCATGGTTGATGTTGTTGTTTTTTATTCCGATTGTAGGTTTCGTTTTCTACCTCTTTTTGGGACAGAATCTGCATAAGCAGAAAATGTTTCGTCTTAAGGAGGTGGAGGATCATCTTAGCGAAGCCATCAGACAGCAGGAGTATCAGCTTAAGACCATGGAATTTGATACAGAAGATACGGAAATTGGCGGTTATACAGACTTGATTATGTATAATCTGGAGACGGCCGGAGCTGTGATTTCCGGAGATAATGATATTGATATCTTTACGGATGGCAATGAAAAATTTGATGCATTAATTGAAGATATAAAGAGGGCAGAACATTTTATCCATATTCAATACTATATTATTCGCAATGATGTGTTGATGCATCGCATTGTGGACGCCCTGGCGCAAAAGGCTGCAGAGGGTGTGGAGGTTCGCATACTGTTTGATGCCATGGGTTGTCGTTATGTGCCGCGCAGTTACTGGCGTAAGTTGAATGAGAGAGGAATTCAGACCGCAGAATTTTTTCCGGCGGTATTAAAAAGAATACAGTTTCGTATCAATTATCGCAATCATCGCAAGATTGTAGTGGTTGACAACAGGGTAGCCTATGTGGGCGGTTTCAATATTGGTAAAGAGTATATTGGTTTGGATGACAAATTCGGATACTGGAGGGATACACATCTGCGCATTCAGGGCTCCGGTGTGTTAGGATTGCAGTTTCGTTTTATTTTAGATTGGAATTATGCTGCAAGGGAAAACCTTTTGCAGAATCATATGCTCTTTGAAAATATTCAGTCAGGTGTACGGGATAATTGTGAGCTACAGATTATCAGCAGCGGGCCGGACCATCAGGTAGAGCATATCAGGGACAATTATCTGAGGCTGATTACCAAGGCACAGAAGAGTATTTATATTCAGACTCCGTATTTTGTGCCGGATGAGGCAATTTTCAGTGCATTGAAAGTGGCTGTGCGCTCCGGAATAGAGGTAAATATTATGATTCCCTGTAAGCCGGACCATCCCTTCGTGTATTGGGCGACCTATTCCTATATTGGAGAATTGGTGATGGCCGGAGCAAAGTGTTATGTCTATAACAATGGATTCCTTCATAGTAAGGGAATGATTGTGGACTGTAATGCATTTTGTTATGGCACGGCCAATATGGATATTCGCAGTTTTGCCTTGAATTTTGAAGTGAATGCTATCGTTTATAATCATGAGAAAGCTTATGAGATGGAGAAAATCTTCCGTGAGGATTTGAAACATTGTACCAGAATAACAAGGGATAAATATGCGGCAAGAAAACTTCCGTTGAGGTTCAAGGAACAGGTCTGTAGATTGTTGTCGCCTCTTTTGTGATGAAAAAGTCTTTTAAACCGAAAGGATTTGTGGTATAACTGTATATTAGTGGGGGTAAAACCTAGATTGAGGAAGGAAATAATGATGAAAAAGAAGTTAGTTATGATGTTGGCTGCAACAGCTTGTGTAGCTATGATTTGTGGCTGCGGAGCAGACGCAGGCAAGGAGAGTACAGAATCTTCAACCCAGAGTGAGGCTTCTGTTTCCGGGAATGAGACACAGAAGATTTCTCTTGCAGATATTAATGCAGGGGATTATGTGACAGTGGGAGAGTATAAGGGAATTAAGATTTCGGTACCCGCTAAGGTGGAGTATGAGGAATCCGATTATGATATTCAAACCAAGATGTTTTATTACAACTATATCACTGAGACCGATGGTATCAAAGATCGTGCGGTTGAGCTTGGTGATATGACCAATATCGATTATGAAGGCAAGAAGGATGGAGTTGCTTTTGAAGGCGGTACTGCGAAGGGAGCGACTTTGTTGATTGGTTCCGGTCAGTTTATTGAGGGATTTGAGGAAGGACTGATTGGCGTTATGCCCGGTGAGACCGTTGATTTGAATCTGAAGTTTCCGGAGGCTTATCACAGTGCAGATTTGGCCGGTCAGGAGGTTGTCTTCACGGTTACCGTGAATTTTATTCCTGAGATGAAGGATGAGAGGGTAGCAGAGCTGGGAGTTCCAAATGTGTCTGATATAGCGGCACTTAAGCAGCATGTGAAGGATTCCATGGATGAGCAGGCAGAGTCAGAGTTTCTGATGACTGCAGGAGATGCTGTGATTAAGCAGGTGACAGAGAATTCTGAGTTTAAGGAGTTGCCGGAGGCCCTTTTAGAGGCGAATAAAGAGACGTACAAGAATTATTTGAATCAGATGGCTGCTATGTATGGTATGGACGGAGCGACATATGTATCCATGTATGGAGGCGGTCAGGATTATGAAGCAGCAGTAACTCAGTATGCAACTACCTATACTAAGGAAAGCCTTGTTGCACAGGTGATTGCAGAGAAGGAAGGTTTGGTACTTTCCGAGGAGGAGCTTGACGCTCGCATGCAGGAGTATGCAGAATCCGTGGGCACTACAATAGAGGGTTTGCTCACCAACGGAACCACCAAAAACGATTACAGAGAAAGTTACCTGTATGAGGATGTGCTGGGTTTTCTGGTAGAGAATGCAGTCAATACCGTGAGTGAATAAGAAAAGATAAATACAGGCGCAGTAAGCGCAGAAAGAGGGATATCGTGAACCTGACAGATATTAAAGATTTATACCGCAACAAAGAAGAATATATTGGCAAGGAGGTAACCGTTGGCGGATGGGTTAGAAATAACCGTGATTCCAAGAATTTCGGTTTCCTGGTAATTAATGACGGAACCTTTTTTGAGCCTTTGCAGATTGTTTATGGTGACAGTCTGGAGAATTTTGAGACTTTGTGCAAGATGAATGTAGGTGCTGCCGTGATTGTACGCGGTACCGTAGTTGAGACACCCCAGGCAAAGCAGCCTTTTGAGATGCAGGCGATTGAGGTTTTTGTAGAGGGACCTTCCAATGCAGATTATCCTTTGCAGAAAAAGCGTCATACTTTTGAGTATTTGCGTACCATTTCACATCTGCGTCCCAGAACCAATACTTTCCAGGCGGTGTTCCGTGTGCGTTCTTTGATTGCATATGCAATTCATACTTTCTTTATGGATAGAGGATTCGTTTACGTGCATACACCCATTATCACCGGAAGCGACTGTGAGGGTGCAGGTGAGATGTTCCAGGTAACTACCATGGACTTGAATAATTTGCCCAAGAATGAAGACGGAAGCATTGACTTTTCTCAGGATTTCTTTGGCAAGCCTACCAATCTTACCGTGAGCGGTCAGCTGAACGTAGAGACCTATGCTTTTGCATTTAAGAATGTATATACCTTTGGACCTACTTTCCGTGCAGAGAATTCCAACACCACACGTCATGCAGCAGAGTTCTGGATGATTGAGCCGGAGATGGCTTTTGCAGATTTGACAGATGATATGATGCTGGCAGAAAGCATGTTGAAATATGTAATCAACTATGTTCTTGAGAATGCGCCTGAGGAGATGGCATTCTTTAACCAGTTTGTAGACAAGGGACTGATTGAGCGTCTGAATCATGTGGTAAATTCTGACTTCGGTCATGTTACTTACACAGAAGCTATTGAGATTCTTGAGAAGCATAACGATGAGTTTGATTATAAGGTATTCTGGGGATGTGATTTGCAGACCGAGCATGAGAGATACCTGACAGAGGTGGAGTTCAAGCGCCCTGTGTTTGTAACGGATTATCCTAAGGATATCAAGGCATTTTATATGAAACTTAACGATGACGGCAAGACAGTTGCTGCTATGGACTGTCTGGTACCCGGAATCGGTGAGATTATCGGCGGAAGCCAGCGTGAAGATAAGCTTGAAGTGCTTGAGGCGCGTATGGAAGAAATGGGTCTGAATAAAGAAGATTACGATTTCTATCTGGATTTGCGCAGATATGGTTCCGTGCGTCATGCAGGCTTCGGACTGGGATTTGAGAGATGTGTAATGTATATTACAGGTATGGGTAATATCCGTGATGTCCTTCCTTTCCCCAGAACCGTAAATAACTGTGAACTGTAGTAGGAGTTCTATCGTATACAGGAAAGGGTGATTGTGTGAGAGAACACCTGAAAAAAATAGTAAGTTTTGTTTTAATCGCGGCGGTGGCACTGTCGGCAGTGCATTATGCTATGCAGGAGACACTAATTGCAAAGGCTACCAAGGAAGATGATTTAAAGAAGAATATCGATGAATTAAATAATCAGATTAGCGATTTGAACGACAACATCTCTGACATGGAAGAACAGCAGGAAATTCTTGAGGAAGAGATGGATGATTTAAATGCAGAGATTATTAATACCTTGACCAGTATTGGTATGAAAGAGGATGCACTTGTAGAGAAAGAGGCTCAGATAGAGGATAAACAAGTTGATATCGATGCTACCTCCAAGGATTATGAAGAAGCGAAATCCAAGGAGGAAGCACGCTATAGAGATATGGTTGTGCGTCTTCGCAAGATGTATGAAAAAGGAAATACCAATACGGACAATCTGAATCTGTTGCTGTCCGGTAATGGCCTGGGAGATATGCTTAACCGCATGGATAATGTGGAATCCATCTACGAGTATGATCGTGTTAAGATGGAGGAGTATGAGACCGCCAAAAACGAGGCGCTTGATTTGTGGAATCGATTGGAGGCGGAGAAAACAGATTTGGAGTCTGCCAAGGCAAGTCTGGAGGCGGATAAGGCCAATTTGGAGCAGCAGAAACTGGATTTGGATAGTTTGCTTGCTGTCAAAAGGGCGAAATCAGCCAATTATGATGCAGAACTCAAGAAAGCGAAGCAGGAAGCAAGTGTAGCTAAGGCCAAGCTGAAACAGGAGCAGGAAAAACTTCGCAAACTGCAGCAGGGCAACAAGAATAATGATGCTGCCAATGGCAAGTATGAGACGGATTATAATTCCATTATTGATGGAGCAGAAGGCAGTAAGCTGGGAAAACAGGTAGCAAAATATGCCTGTCAGTTTGTAGGCAATCCCTATGTGCCCGGCGGTACCAGTCTCACTAACGGTGCAGACTGTTCCGGTTTTACATATCGTGTGTATGCTGATTTTGGTTATAGTTTGCCCAGAACCTCTACAGAGCAGCGTAGTGCCGGTCGTGAGGTGAGTTATAGCGAGGCGCAGCCGGGAGATATAATTTGCTATAGTGGTCATGTGGCAATTTATATTGGTGGTGGTAAGATTGTACATGCCAGCACACAGAAAACAGGAATTAAAGTGGGAAACAATGCACAGTACAGACCGATTTTATCGGTAAGAAGAATTGTTTAACCCAATTATTTAACTGTTAAGCACTAGACAAAGTAACGGAAAAGTGATATATTGAGAGCAAGGAAGTTGATTAATGCGATATTTAAGGCAAATCATTCCTTGCTTTTTCTTTTGGGCAATTCAGCCCGTATTTCCCATTTTTAAAATTCAATTATATATGGACGTAAAAGGAGTATGGTATGGATTATCAGGAATTTCAAGTGGAGCTATGTTTAACCATTTTACGGAAGGAGGAGATTGCGGGCAAGGATGTCCGGATGAGAGACGGAAGACTATATATTTGTTGGAATGTAGCAGGCAGGGATTGTGTGATGCAATGGGAGCTTCGTAAATTATACGAGGAGTTTAAAAGACGTGGGTGGAGAAGCATGATTACAACGATAGAGGAGCATTTTCGGGTGCAGTATTTTTTGAATGCGCATCAGGTGATGGTAAGACCTCTGAATTTTGCCAGAAGCCGTTTGGAACTGGAGGATGGAGTTTACAAACGGTTTGGAGATATTTCGCTGGTGCTATATGCGGCTTTGTTTGAGGCTGATGAGGATAAGGTAATGATGCAGGTTAGCCGTAATATGGTGAGACAGTGGAAGATGGCGGATAAGTTGCTTTTGGAGGAGGCGTTGCGTGCTACCTGTGAAGTACGTCCGCCAAGACTGTATCGCAGTACAGATATTGTGGATATGGCAGGCTTTGAAGAAGGGATTTTTATGCCGGAAGAGTGTGGTGAAAAGTTTTGTGTTTTGGGAAATGAAAAGGAAGGAATGCGAGGGTATCGTCTGACCACATTGGGGCATGTAAACGGTGCGGTTGCCCTTTTTTATCCGGGTGTATTAGAACGGCTTGCGGAGTTGTTTGGGGGAGATTATTACATTGGATTTATCAGTGTACATGAAGTGGTAGTGCATCCGGTTCAATATAAAATACTGCAGGAGATGAAGGCGGCGATACTGCGGGCCAATGTCCTTTGCGACAGTAGAGAGATGCTGACAGACAAGGTGTATCGTTACTGTTGTCAGCAGGGACGAATGGTGGAGGTATAGGTGGTTGTGTGGTAAATTAAGAGCGGAATATGGTATAATGTACAGGGACATATGAGATAAGTGTCTGAACAGCAGATATTTAGCGAATGTGCTCTAACTATGACAGCAAGAAGGTTGGATTGTGAGATGCGAAAAAATATATATTCAATGATTCTTTTATGTATAGCTGTTTTGGCAGTGTGGCTGGCACCGCGGATTGCCGGGGAGGACATTGAGCGTAGCAGGTACGAGTTTGTAAAGGTCGTTGATGGGGATACTCTGATCATTGTACATGAGGGGACAGACGTAAAAGTGCGTCTGATAGGTGTGGACGCGCCTGAGAGTGTGCACCCGGATGAGAGCCAAAATACAGATGCAGGTGTGCGGGCCAGTGAACAGCTGGCCCGGATGCTGGATGGTTCGGATGGTGTATATCTGGAGTTTGATGAAGAACAATATGACGCATATGACAGGTTGCTGGCTTATGTGTATCTTGCGGAGGATGTGTCCTTTGAAGAGAGCTTAAATTACAGGATGGTTTCGGAAGGGTATGCGGTGAATAAGGAGTACAAACCCAATGTGAGATATGCACGGGAGTTGGAGACGGCGTGTAAGGAAGCGAAAGAGTCCGGGAGAGGATTGTGGAAGGAAAATAACAAAATTTAGAGCGGGTTGCAGAATGCCCAAAAACGGCATAAAGCATTTTGGCACAAGATGCACGGGAGGACATTGGGGGATGGGGCTCAGATAACGAAAAATCCGTATAGGCCCATTGCTTGCCGAGAGGAATATAGATGAACAAGAGGAAGAACATTTTGTGTATAAGGGAAAAGGTTGTGTGGGTAGTTGAATAAGTGAATAAGAGATTGACAATACTGTTTATTTGAAATATAATTAGTGAAAATTTAAGGAGAGTCATACAATGCAGAACTTACATTTCACAATGAACTATATGTACATGTATTACGGACGTGCTCGTTTGTAACTGTAAAAGATCCGAGATGGATGCACGGTTACAGCAGGTAGGTCTGACATGTCTGTGCAGAAAGTTCGGATGATGTAAGTTGCATTTTTATAGTCTTACAGAATAACCGTATGAGATTTATGCACCAGACATATCGATGTTTGGTGTATTTTTTTGCGATGAATGGCGGAAAGGAGATTTATATGAAATTAGTAAATGGTAAAGAGGTAACGGTAAGACGATATCAGGAGAAGGATGCGGAAGCAATTGTAAGCCTGATAAGAAGAAACTTTTTGGAAGTCAATGTAAAAGATTATGGTGAAAAGGCAATGAGAGCATTGGCTGAAAGTCATGATGTAAATTGGTTTAAAGGAGTAGTATCTCATTCCAATGTATATGTTTTCTGTGTTGGAGATGAGATTGCAGGTGTGGGGGCCATATCCAGTTTTTGGGGAAGTTTGACAGAAAGTATTCTTCTTACTATTTTTGTGTTGCCGGAGTTGCATGGGAATGGAATTGGAAGATATATCATACAGACATTAGAGCAGGACAAATTATTTTTGCGAGCAGACAGAATAGAAATTCCTGCTTCGATTACAGCGGTTGGATTCTACAAAAAACAAGGATACGATTATAAAAATGGTATTAATGAATTAGATGATGAAGGCCATTATAGACTGGAAAAATTTAATGTTAAGAAGGGTGTCGAGTGATATAACTATATGTGAAAATGCAAGAAGATTTTATGTTTCAGCGAACATTACTGAAGCTAGAAGATTTGTGGTCGAAAATTTTGACAGCAAATCTAAATCCGAAAAGCAGAACTTTGCCGCATAACTTCGTCGGAGCCCTCATACATTGTAAAAAAGTATTCTGAGGGGTTATCCTTTGAAAGATTATATCGAAGAGCGTGCAATCGGCATCGCTAACTATATCATCGACAACAATGCTACCGTAAGGCAGACGGCAAAGGCTTTTGGGGTAAGTAAGTCTACGGTACATAAGGACGTGACTGACAGGCTCGTACAGATTAATCCGGCTCTGGCGACGCAGGCGAGGAAGGTGTTGGATGTGAATAAGTCTGAGCGTCATATCAGAGGTGGGCTGGCAACCAAGGAGAAATATCTTCATAAGGGCCAATAATGATGAAGAAAATGATGTGCATGGAGAAAAAAAAGCCGCTGTGGAGAAATCTGCAGTGGCTTTGTGTATATTTTCACAAAAATATTACAAATTCTTTACAATTCAAGATTGATTATATTGAAGGAATGCGTTATAATAAAAATAATTATAAAGTGGGGAAAGAGGGTTATCTTTTAAAGATGATAGTGCACCATCTTCTCCGTTGTCCGAGCTTATTTCGATTTTTAGAATCGTTATGGATATATATGGGAGGTAAGCATGAGCAAGCAGGTTTTACAGATGAAGTATCATCCGGCCAAGAAGGAAGTGGAATTCCATCGTTTTGAGGACGGACAGGAAATCGCAATCCGAAGCGACAGCCGTCTTATGCAGTATATGAATGCCAAGGGTAATTTTGTATTGCAGGATCATGGTAATGCTTTCTTTGAGGATATTGCGAATGCGTTTGATGGCCAGAAGGACATCGAGATGCAGGTCGTAACGACCAAAATGGATTACGAAGATTTTGTACAGATGGTAGAGTACCATAATGCAGATTCTGAGGAATGTCAGATTACACCTACTCTTATTGCTGAGTTGCCTGATATGGCACATACTTTTGACGAAGTTAAGAAATATGGTGAGCAGGCAACCGAGATTTTGCGTAAACACAGACAGAAGCTGTTTGAGATTCCTCTTGAGAATGAAAATGTCAAGAAGAGTGCTGAGAGTTTTGCTGAGCAGATTGATGAGGAGCGTAATAACATTCATGACAAGATTGACAGTCTGAATGATAATGCGGTGAGCCTTTGCTTTACCGGTGTTTATAGTGCGGGTAAGTCTACACTTATCAATGCTCTTCTTGGATATAAGATTCTTCCTGAGAAGATTACTTCTGAGACTGCTAAAATGTTTTGTATTTCCAGCCCCAAGGCAAATGAGAATGTGACTATCAGTTTTGAGATTGGTAATCATTATACTGCTTTGATGTGGAATAAGAGTAAGGAAGGTTTTGAATTCACCTGTGGTCCCATGAAGGATGAGACGAAGGAACAGATTCAGGATGAGGTGAATCGAGTATATACTGAGAAGTTGGCGCAGCATGATCAGATCCGTGCGATTTTGACTATGCTGAACAATATGGATGATGTGTCTTCTGATATCAGAATCCGTTTCCCGGTTGCATTGGACAGCCCCAATGTTCAGTATGTAATTTACGATACTCCCGGTACTGACAGTAACTATGCACAGCATCAGACTGTATTGATGGATGCACTGTCTGAGCAGAAGCAGTCTATTTTGATTTTTGTTGCTGCACCTAACAAGACTGAGGGTAGCGGTAACAATGCGTTGCTTAAGTATCTGAAAGAGGCTGAGGAGAAGAACAGTAAGACCAGTATTGATATTGGTCGTTCGCTGTTCGTAATCAACTGGTCTGACAGTATTGATGCAGATGCAAGAAAAGATTTGCAGCATGAGGAGATTAAGTACAAGGATGACGATTCCTTCTCCATCAGACTGGCAGACAAGAAGCTGTTTTTCCTGTCCGCGAAGTTTGGTTATGCGGCAAGAGCGGTGAAGAACGGCATTGCGTCCGAGAAGGATCAGTGTGAGTTTAGAAAAGGTATCACCAACATGACTGACAAGTTTGGTGGTTACTGTTATAGAGAGAACAGATGTGCAAGATCTGAGTTTGCAACCAATCGTATGATTGAGCGTTGTGAGGAGGCATTGGCTGATGCAGAGGAGAGAAAGGATGATTCTTCCATTTTGGAGGTTGCAACCGGTCTCTATGCATTGGAGAGTGAGATTTTACAGTATGGTGAGAAGTACGCATCTGCTGTAAAGGCATCTGCTATTATCGACAGTGTGGACAAGGCATTGTCCAAGCTGAGCAATCGTGCAGTATCTCTTCGTGAGAGTAATCGTGAGGAGATTAAAGAGATTGAGAAGAATATCGTTGAGCTTCGCAAGACCATCAATGAGACTATAGAGAGAGAGTACAGTGTTTCTTCTATTCCGGAGAATATGCCACTCCCAGAGGAGGCTGTTAAGGCACTGGGCTTGGACAGGGCTACTCTTTACAGCGCAATTGTAGGTAACACCAAGAATTACATGGATAGAGAGCTGAGAGGTTGGTTTCTTGGAATCTTAGGTCGTGTAAAGGTGAAGGATCGTGATAAGGACAATGTCCGCGATATGATTAATCGTGCTATTGACGAGTATACCGATCAGTTCCTGACGCAAAGAAAGCTTCTCCTGGAAGGTAAACGTGATGCATTTATGGATGCAGTGAAGCAGACTATCATGGAGAACGGTAACATCAGTAAGGCTGCTAAGAAGTTCTTCTTGGATGTACCGGTGCCTCAGGTAGTAAAGCCCGGCATCACCAACTGGGGTGAGCTGTATGACTCTCACTGTCGTACAGAGAATTTCCTGATGTTCAAGGGTGAATATCTGGATAAGACAGGATTTATTCAGGATGTAGAGAAGATGCTGGTTAACATTGCGGACAGTATGTGTGTGGATTATAGTGCAGACTACCGTAATGCATTGGAATCTTTGCTGATGCAGATTAAGAATCAGTTTGAGTCCAATTTGGAAACATACTCCCTGTACATGAAAGCCATGGTTGAGAATCGTGACGCAATGCAGGATTTGGGTGACAAGGTAGCAGATGTGGCAACGGAGTTGTTTGACTGTCAGAAGCAGTTGAACGATATTATTTGGAATCTGAGACTGACATCCTTCTGGTTGTAATTAGAATATTGGAACATAAAAGAACTCCTCAAGCCGATGGCTTGAGGAGTTCTTGCGTCACAGCATACCTAATCCGCGTAACAGTACAATTGCGAGGAAAATGACCACGGAGGACAGTAATGTGGTCCAGACCACCAGCTGGCCGGCAAGAGAACCGTCATTGTCCATTTCCTCTGCCATGATGGCGCTGGCCACTGCTACAGGTGTGGCAAAAAGAGCAATCAGTGCGGCATAGATGCCGCTGTCAAAATGAAGAATTCCCAAATATTGAAGGAGTACGGCACTGCCAATGCCGAGAACGGGAGCGAAGAGCAGTCTTCCCGATACACCTAAGAGGATTTGTTTGCGTAAACCTTTGATATGACTTAATTCAAATTGTCCGCCCAATACCAGGAGAGATACGGGAGTGGAGGCTTTGGCAAGGTAATCCAGGGCAGTCCACAGAAAAGTAAATTTACTGCAAAAGTCTGTGACCGTAGCGGGTAGCATTGCAAAAAAGGGCTTAATAAACACATACAACACTCCGGCCAATACGCCCCAAAGCAGGGGATTGTGTGCAATGTCACGAAGTATTTTCTTTATTTTGGGACCGGCTGCGGTCTGGTTGCCGGTATATGCAGACAGAGCGATTACTGCGGAGATATTAAAAATCGGTATGGTAAAGGTGGAGAGTACGGCTGCCGATTGTACACCACTGTCACCGGCGATAAGCTGCGCCAGAGGAACACCGATTAATGCAAAGTTGGAGCGGAATACACATTGATGCAACACACCTTTTTGGCGTTTGTCAGGAGTGATGTATGCAAGTATTAAACCGATGATAAAAAGTAGTGCAATTGCAAGTACAACGTAAATGACCAAATCGCCTCTTAGCACGGAGAAACCGTCCATTTTGGCAAGGTTGGTAAATAACAGTACCGGCAGTAACACCCGGAAAACCGTCTTGTTGCCAACCTTAAGGAACTCCTTGGTAAACAGTCCATTTTTCTTTAAAACATATCCCAGTGCAATCAATAAGATGATAGGCATCACTGCGTTTAGTGCAAAAACAAATAAATCTAACATACAAATTCATTCCTTTCCGGCATAACTTTTGAGTAGCCTGTTACTTGTTTGATTATAATATACATTGCCCGAAAAGAAAAGACTTCGGCTTGTATGCAAAAGACTATCATGATAAAATAGGTGAAGCAGAGGAAAAGGAGAAAACATGGCAGATAAAGGAAAAATTTCAAGTTTAGCAAATCAAATATGGAAGCTTGCCCATGATGATCTTTTGATGCACCTGCGTTTCTTGGATACGGCACTGGACAGACTCCCGTGGCGTGAACAGGGGAATATGAACTGCATCGCCACGGATGGGCGTGTGTGCTATTATGACCCGGTGTATGTATTAAAGAGTTATCAGGATGAACCCAAAAGGGTTGCAAGGACTTATTTGCATACACTTTTTCACTGCGTGTTTGCTCACAGCTTCCAATATGATAAGCTTGAGACGGATTTGTGGGATTTAGCCACGGACATTGCAGTGGAAAATGTGATTTTGGAGCTTCAATTGCCCGGTGTGACTTTGGAAACGGATGCAGACTGTGCAAGAAAGCTTAAGATTCTGAAGGAGGATATCGGAGCATTAACGGCAGAGCGTATTTACCGATATTTGCGGCATAATCCTTTGACGGAGAGGGAACATGGCGAGCTTGTGCGATTGTTTGTCAAGGATGTTCACAGTCTCTGGAAGCCTGTGGAGAATTTGGAAATTACGCTGGAACAGTGGAAAAAGATTAGCGAGCGCATCAAGGCAGATTTGAAATCTTTTACCAAAGCCAGGTCCGGTGCGGAGACCTTGGAAAAGAATCTGGAGGAAACTACCAGAGACAAATATGATTACAGTGAGATTTTGAAGAAGTTTACTGTGATGGGGGAAGATATTACGGTAAACGATGATGAATTTGATTATATATACTATACTTATGGGTTGGAGCATTATGGGAACCTGCCCTTGATTGAGCCTCTGGAGTATAAGGAAGCTCATAAAGTGAAGGAGTTTGTTATTGCAATAGACACCTCGGCTTCCTGTAGAGGACCGTTGGTGAAGGCATTTTTGCAGAAGACCTATTCTATTTTGAAGGGAACGGAAAATTTCTTTCATAAAATAAATGTGCATATCATTCAGTGTGACAATGAAGTGCAGAGTGACACAAAAATTACCTGCGATGATGATTTTGAGAATTTTATGAAGTATGGAAAGTTGAATGGATTTGGTGCTACGGATTTTCGGCCGGTGTTTGATTATCTGGAGCAGTTAAAAGGTCAGGGTGAGTTTGAGAATCTAAAGGGTCTGATTTATTTTACGGACGGTTATGGAATTTATCCGGAACGCATGCCTGATTATGATGTGATATTTGCCTTTTTGGATGAGGATGAGAATAGGGGGCCGGTGCCTCCCTGGAGTCTGAAGGTGATTTTGGAAAGCGATTTGTTGGAGGAAGAAGCGGATGAATATTAAGCAGGCGAAGGAATATATCAAGGATTCCGTGAATTTATATCTGAAGAAAAACGAATTTGGTGAGTATCGGGTGCCGGTAGTACGTCAGAGGCCTATTTTTATGGTGGGTGCGCCGGGAATCGGTAAGACGGCCATTATGGAGCAGATAGCTCAGGAACTGGGAGTGGCACTGGTATCTTATTCCATGACCCATCATACAAGACAGTCAGCGTTGGGATTGCCCTTTATCACGCAGAAGACTTATGGTGGCCAGGAGTATCAGGTGTCTGAGTATACCATGAGTGAAATTATTGCATCTATATACGATACCATGGAGGAGAGTGGTATTAGAGAGGGAATTCTGTTTTTGGATGAGATAAATTGCGTGTCTGAGACGCTGGCTCCCTCGATGTTGCAGTTTTTGCAATACAAAGTATTCGGCAGACATCAGGTTCCGGAAGGATGGGTTATTGTAACGGCAGGTAATCCGCCGGAGTACAACAAGTCCGTGCGGGAGTTTGATGTTGTAACCATGGACCGTTTGAAGGTGCTTGAGGTGGAGCCGGATTTGCGTATCTGGAAGGAATATGCCAGAGAAAAAAGTTTGCATCCTGCCATTACTAATTTCCTGGATTTGAAAAAAGAATATTTTTATTGCATGGAAATGACTACTAAGGGCAGGAGTTATGTGACTGCCAGAGGTTGGGAGGATTTGTCTCAGATGCTTCTTCTCTACGAGGAAGAAGAGATGGTAGTGGAAGAAGAATTGGTGGGACAGTATATTCGAAATGACAGGATTGTCAAAGAATTTACCGCATACTATGACCTTTACAATAAGTATAAGAAGGATTATCAGATTAATGATATTTTAGAGGGAATGCCTTCGGTACAGGCCATTGCCAGAGCCAAGCAAGCTCCCTTTGATGAGCGCTTGTCCTTATTGGGAATGCTTTTGGACCGTGTACTGGCGGATATGAAGGATGTAATGGAAAAAGCGGCTTACCTGACGGATTTGTTAGTGCCCCTGAAGGTAATCAAATCAAAGTCAGAGGGAATGAAGGCGGAGCAGGTAGTGGACCTTTTGGGTGAACTTGCAGAGGGGAAGAACAAGCAGCTTCATAATTTGCAGACAGCCAATTCTTTATCTGATGCAGACAGAAAGAAGTTTATGAAGGTGATTCATTTTCTGGCAGATCAGCAGAGAGCGGTTTTAATGGAATGTGCCACAGGAATGGAAGCATTTGCGTTTCTTAAGGGGAAATACGATGCCGAAGTAGAACTTATGAAACGCAAGACCGAATGGGTGAAATCGGAACTGGAGGCGTTGTTTGCTTTTGTGGAGGAAGCTTTTGACCAGGGCAATGAGATGCTGATTTTGGTGACAGAACTTACGGTAGATCGTGCAGGGGCGCAGTTTATCGCAACTTTTGGCTGCGAAGGGTATAAACGTCACAACAAGGAACTGATGCTTAGTGAGCGCAGTGAGGATATCAAGGCTCAGATTGCGGAATTGGGCTTGTAGGTGTTGGGCATCGGAATAATAGAGAATAGCTTAAGTGCAAGTGTTGTGGAAAGAAGGTGAGGTAATGGCTTGGGAATCGACAGGTGAGGTGCGGATGCCAGAGGAAGTGGATGGACGTCCTGTGCGAGAGATTGCGCGCAAGGAATTTTTGAGTAAGAAAAATTTAAGAAAGATAACTGTTCCGGCTTGCGTGACAGAAGTTGGAGACTGGGCCTTTGCCTATTGTGATAATCTTCACACAGCAGTGTTTGAGGGCAGGCCTGTCTTTGGCAGAGCTGTGTTTCTTGAGTGCAAGGGCCTTAGATTTTTGTATGTGGGTACGACACCGGAAAATGCAGAGTCGGATGCACAGGCTGTTGCAGCGCTTCTTGCAGCGGCGGTGACAGTGGCGGATGCTCCGTATCTGTTGGATGCCAAAGAAGCCGGCAGTGCAGAGTGGCTGCAAAAATGGGATGCCAGAATGCAGGTGATTCTGGAAAGCCCGGACACGGAAGGCTATTCTAAGCAGGTGCTCTGTGGTGAGGAAGATTATGGAAGTACGGATTTAACTGCTTATATCAGTAATCGAAGAAAATGGAAAGTGCGGTTAGCTTTCTTACGTTTGTTGTATCCTTTGGGGTTAGGGCAGTCGATGAGACAACTGTTGGAGAGCTATTTGCGGGAGCATACTAAGGGGTGCGAAAGCGAGGAAACCTGGCAGGTAGTACTTGTAGAGCATGGAGATGAGCGGTTGTATTATCAGCTTTTTGCGGATTTGGGATGTATTACGGAGGAGAATTTTGACGGACTTTTGACAGATGTGAGAGAGGATAAGCCGGAGCTTCGGGCTTATCTGATGAGATATAAGTCGGAACATTTTGGTATTTCAGATTTCTTTGGGGGATTGGATTTGTAGCCGGAGTGGGGGATTTTCTTAAAAGTTTTTGAAAATTCCTTTAAAATCGGTGACGAAAAGCTTTTATTGTGCTATGCTGTAACAAATGTCTCCCTTAAATTACATATTTTATTATGGAGAATAATACAAAAAGTGAGGATGATTATGAACATGACATTGGAGCAGGCGAAGGAGAAACTGGAAAAATATGGTCAGACACATGTCCTGAAATATTATGATGAGCTTTCTGAGGCAGAGAAACAGGCACTGTTGGACCAGATTGATGCGACAGACATGAGTATTCTGGAAGCGTGCCTTCACAAAGAAGATTTGGCGAAGAAGGGCGAGATTACTCCTTTGGCGGCTATGCAGTTGGATGAGATTGAGGCAAATCGTGAGAGCTTTACACAGACCGGTTTGGAGGCTATTCGTGCCGGTAAGGTAGGTGCGGTGCTTCTGGCAGGTGGTATGGGCACACGTCTGGGTTCAGATAATCCTAAGGGGATGTACAATGTAGGACTTACCAGAGAACTCTATATTTTTGAGTGTCTGATAAATAATCTGATGGATGTAGTAAAGCAGGCAGATGCATGGGTTCATTTGTTTGTTATGACCAGTGACAAGAATCATGAGGCTACCATGAATTTCCTGGAGGAGAAGAATTATTTTGGTTATAAGGCTGAGTACATTCATTTCTTTAAGCAGGAGATGGCAGCTGCTACGGACTATAATGGCAAGATTTATTTGGAGGAAAAAGGCAAGTTGTCCACTTCACCCAACGGTAACGGCGGCTGGTTTATTTCTTTACAGAAGAATGGCTTGCTGGATATGGTTCATGAAGAGGGCATTGAGTGGCTGAATGTATTTGCTGTGGATAATGTATTGCAGCGTATTGCGGATCCTTGTTTTGTAGGTGCGACCATTCAGAAAAATTGTGTGGTTGGTTCTAAGGTGGTACGAAAAAGTGCTCCTGACGAGAAGGTTGGCGTGATGTGCCTTGAGGATGGTAAGCCCTCGATTGTGGAATATTATGAGCTGACTGAGGAAATGATGAATGCCCGCGATGAAAAGGGCGATTATGCATATTATTTCGGTGTAATTTTGAACTATCTCTTCAAAGTGAAGGAGTTGGAGGCAATGATGGCTTCTAATATGCAGCTTCACATTGTGGAGAAGAAGATTCCTTATCTGAATGAGGCAGGAGAGCTTGTGAAGCCCGAAGAGCCCAACGGATATAAGTTTGAGAATCTGGTGCTTGATATGATTCATGAGATGGATTCCTGCCTGCCCTTTGAGGTGGTGCGTGAGAAAGAGTTTGCACCCATTAAGAATGCTACAGGTGTGGATTCTGTTGAGAGTGCAAGAAAGCTTTTGGAGAAAAACGGCGTAGTGCTGTAAAAACAAGCGAATTGGGGAGATTGAAGCGATTCGCATAGGAAGGAGCATATTATGAGTATTTTAGTTACAGGTGGTGCAGGTTTTATCGGTAGCCATACGGTAGTTGAGCTTCAAGAAGCCGGTTATGATGTTGTGGTGTTGGATAATTTGTCCAATTCCAGTGAGAAGTCTCTGGAGAGGGTAGAGGCAATCACCGGCAAGAAGGTGCCTTTTTATAAGGCAGATATTCTGGATAGAGCAGCGTTGGAGGAGATTTTTTCCAAGGAAAAGGTGGATGCAGTAATCCATTTTGCAGGTTTGAAGGCGGTAGGAGAGTCTGTGCAGAAGCCCTGGGAGTATTATGAGAACAATATTGCAGGTACATTGACTTTGGTGGATGTAATGAGAAAGCATGGCGTGAAGAATATTATTTTTTCTTCCAGTGCAACGGTATATGGCAATCCTGCATTTGTACCTATTACAGAGGAGTGCCCTAAGGGACAATGTACCAACCCTTATGGTTGGACTAAGTCTATGTTGGAGCAGATTTTGTCTGATATTCAGAAAGCAGACCCTGAATGGAATGTGATTTTGCTTCGTTATTTCAATCCCATCGGTGCTCACAAGAGTGGAACCATGGGTGAGAACCCCAATGGTATTCCCAACAACCTGATGCCTTACATCACACAGGTTGCAGTAGGCAAATTAAAAGAGCTGGGAGTATTCGGTAACGATTACGACACTCCTGACGGAACCGGTGTGAGAGACTACATCCATGTAGTTGACCTTGCCAAGGGCCACGTAAAAGCCTTGAAGAAGGTTGAAGAAAAAGCAGGACTTAAGATTTATAACCTTGGTACCGGTGTGGGTTATAGTGTACTCGATATCGTTAAGAATTTCGAAGAGGCTAATGATTTGAAGATTCCTTATGTTATCAAAGAGAGACGTGCAGGCGACATCGATACCTGTTACGCAGATC
>SVFL01000098.1 GCA_015056885.1 Lachnospiraceae bacterium | reverse complement strand
TCTGGAAAAGCTGACTCCAAACGAATTTTACAGTTACACCACAACAGGAATAAATCCATTATCAACAAACGGATAGAATGGGTATAAAATTTTATAAAAAGTGTCCTTGACATGGGGTACACTTTAAATATCGGCGTTTCTTTTTGGGAAAAAGAGAAAGATTGGGGCATAGAAAGTTAGTTTTTCTGCATATGCCCCAGAGCAGCACTGAGGGCGGTAGAACTGTAAATTTTCAGTAGTATTTCGCTAGAACTGAGAGCCTTCTGCGATATCTTAAGCTTTCCGGTAAGCCGGGAGCCTTACGCAGTTACTCTTCATCCATGTCCGGGTCGCCGGGGATTTTCTTGCCGGTAGCTCTGCCATACATCCAGCTGTAAAGAAATATAATAATCGGAATGACAAAGGTGCATGCCAGACACAGTCCGAAATATTTGCCGGAAGAAGAGGTGTCGACAATTGCCACCACAAGTGTAATGATGTACATGAGAATCAATAAGATGACGCCAACCATGGCTACTACTTGTTTGGAAGTAATTTTTTTCTTGTTATCTGTGTTTTTCATAAAAAATCTCCGTGTTATTTGTGAAAAAATGATTGTGTATTGTGAGCGGCAGGGTTGCATGGATATGGTTTCAAACCGTCTGCTGACCACAATTATATGGTTATCATACCATTTTTAGGACTTGCTGACAACAAATTCTACAAATCCTGTAGAATAATTTGAACAGGAAATATTGTTTTTTGGAGCAATCTGTTATATACTACTAAGGATAACTTTTTGAAAAAACAAAGTAAGGATGGTATTTAACGATGGCATTATTAGATCAGTGGCGTTCAGTTGCATATAATGAGAAACTGGACAGAAACAGACTTCAGCAGCTTTGGGGTGCTTATTTCAAGGAGGAGAAAGCTGTATATCAGGTTCTTTTGAAGACCCCCGATGAAGTGGTAGAGGGTACTGTTAAGGAGTTGGCGGACAAGTTCGGTATTACCGTTATGTCCATGACCGGTTTCCTGGATGGTATTAATGATAGTTTGAAGGAGCCCAACCCTATTGAGACCATGGAGGAAGATACTCATGTTCAGCTTGGTTTTGATAAGGAGCTTTTGTATAAGAACATGGTAGCTGCAGATGCAGACTGGCTCTATGAATTGGAGGAGTGGAATGATATCTTCGATGAGGATACCAAGAAGAGACTCTACAAGGAGCAGAAGAATTCTACTACTATCGTAAAGGAAGCAAGAGTATATCCTAACGATCCCTGCCCTTGCGGAAGCGGTAAGAAGTATAAGAAGTGCTGTGGTAAGAAATAATTTGCGCGTAACTTTTTCTATAGGATACAGATGATAAGCCTAAGAGGAGAATTGCATTGAATATAGCATCTTTTATTTTACCTAAATCAGAGGTCGTTTATCTGCGGGATAATATGACGATTCGGCAGGGACTTGAGAAGCTTAGACACACTACCTATACAGCAGTTCCGGTAATTGATGTCGAGGACAGATATGTAGGAGTTGTTGGTTTGGGAGATTTTCTTTGGAATATTCTGGACCGTAATGAACAGCTTGAAAATGTAACGATGAAACATATGGAGCAGATGACACTGCGGGATATTATTCAGCATGGCAGGGTAAAACCGGTGTGCATTGATACCAATATGGAGCAGCTTTTGGGACAGGCGCAGGTGCAGAATTTTGTGCCGGTAATTGATGACAGAAATGTATTCATAGGCATTGTTACTCGAAGCGACATTATTAAGTATTTTGTGAAGAAGCAGTTAGATGCTGTGAATGAAGTTATTTGAGTGCTACATATGAAATGGGAGGTCGACGAAGATGAAGAAGCTGGAAGAATACGTGAGAAGTATACCGGATTTTCCGGAAGAGGGAATTATTTTCCGCGATGTAACCAGTGTTTTGCAGGATGCAGACGGATTACATCTGGCTATTGATACCATGCAGGACCTTATTAAGGACTTGGATTATGATGTGGTAGTTGGCCCGGAGTCCCGTGGTTTTATCTTCGGAACTCCCATTGCATATAATAATAGAAAACCTTTTGTTTTGATTCGCAAGAAGGGCAAACTCCCCTGCGAGACAGTGGAGAAGGCTTATGATTTGGAATACGGACAGGCTGTGATTGAGATGCATAAAGACAGCATCAAACCCGGTCAGAAGGTTTTGATTGTAGACGATTTGATTGCTACCGGCGGCACAACGGAAGCTATGATTCAGCTGATTGAATCTCTTGGCGGAGTAGTTGTGGGCGTGGTAGTTCTTATCGAACTTGCCGGTCTCAATGGAAGAGAGAAGATTGCCGGATATCGCTTGGAGTCCGCAATTTGTTATCCCGGCAAATAATTGGGTAGGAAAATCAGTCATTATGGAGTGCTTATGACAGAAGAAAAGCGATCAGTTGTTGAGGAAGAAGACCGATTACCCCAAACAAACGAAGTAAATGCGGTTGGTGAAGTGAATAACGAAACAGAGTTTGTAGCCCCTGAGGTATTGTATCAGAGGCTTATTGCTCGTGTTCAGAAATATCATCCCAGTGATGATATCACAATGATAGCGAAAGCTTACGAGACAGCGGCGGAAGCTCACAAGGAGCAATTCCGTAAGTCCGGAGAGCCTTATATTATTCATCCCTTGAATGTTGCTATTATATTGGCAGATTTGGAGTTGGATAAGGAGACGATTGTAGCGGGACTTCTACATGATGTTGTGGAAGATACCGTAATGACAGAGGCGGATCTTGTGAGAGAGTTTGGTGAAGATGTAGCTCTTTTGGTAGATGGCGTGACCAAGCTGGAAAAGATTCCTCTTTCTGCCGGCGGCGACCAGCCGGATGCGAAGCTGGAGATGCAGGCTGAGAATCTGCGCAAGATGTTTTTGGCGATGGCTAAGGATATCCGTGTTATTATGATTAAGCTTGCAGACCGTTTGCATAATATGAGAACTCTGCGGTATCAGAAGCCGGAGAGTCAGTATCGTATTGCCAAGGAGACGCTGGAGATTTATTGTCCCATTGCTCAGAGACTTGGTATCAGTAAATTGAAAATTGAGTTGGACGATTTGTCCCTTAAATATATGGAGCCTGAGGTCTATTATGATCTGGTGGACAAAATTGCAGTGCGCAAGAGCGTGCGTGAGTCCTATATCCAGAGCATTGTGGACGAGGTGAGTAAGCATGTGGAGAATGCCGGAATTAAGGCCGAGGTTGACGGTCGAGTGAAGCATTTTTTCAGTATTTACAAGAAAATGAAGAACCAGAATAAGACGTTGGATCAGGTTTATGATTTGTTTGCAGTGCGTATTATTGTGGATTCAGTTAAGGATTGTTACGCGGCTTTGGGTGTGATTCATGAGATGTATAAGCCCATTCCCGGACGTTTCAAGGATTATATTGCAATGCCAAAGGCGAATATGTATCAGTCTTTGCATACTACATTGATTGGTAGCACCGGTCAGCCCTTCGAGGTGCAGATTCGTACCTTTGAGATGCATAAGGCAGCTGAATATGGTATTGCTGCCCATTGGAAATACAAGGATGCTTCCGACGGCAAAAAAGTTGAGGCTCAGGAAGAAGAGAAACTGGTATGGCTGCGTCAGATTCTGGAGTGGCAGCGGGATATGTCCGATAACAGAGAGTTCATGAATCTGTTAAAGAATGACTTGGATTTGTTCTCGGATAATGTATATTGTTTCACGCCTACCGGAGAAGTGAAAAATCTTCCTGCGGGCTCTACGCCTATTGATTTTGCGTACAGCATTCATTCCGCAGTGGGTAATAAGATGGTAGGTGCCCGCGTAAACGGTAAGCTGGTAACGATTGATTATGAGATTCGCACCGGTGACCGTATTGAGATTATCACATCCCAGAATTCCAAGGGACCCAGCCGTGACTGGCTGAATGTGGTAAAGAGTACGCAGGCCAAAAATAAGATTAATCAGTGGTTTAAGAATGAATTAAAAGAAGATAATATTGTCAAGGGCAAGGAGTTATTGCAGGCTTACTGTAAGACCAGAAACATTAATCTGTCTATGATTATGAAGACGGAGTATGTGGAGGCCATTTGCAGAAAGTATGGCTTTAGAGACTGGGACAGTGTACTTGCAGCAGTGGGGCATGGTGCGCTGAAGGAAGGTCAGGTTATCAACAAGCTTCGTGAGTTCTATGACAAGGAGCATAAAAAGGAGCTTAGCAACGAAGAAGTTCTTCAGAGTATTGCGGAGGCTTCGGCCGCAGGAATTCATAAGACACCGCATATCAAGTCTAAGAGTGGTATTGTGGTAAAAGGAATTGCTGATTTGTCGGTACGTTTTTCAAAGTGCTGTTCTCCTGTGCCGGGTGATGAGATTGTAGGTTTTATCACGAGAGGCAGAGGTATTTCCATTCATAGAACGGATTGTGTGAATGTTTTAAGTCTGCCGGAGCTTGAGAGAGCCCGTTTGATGGACGCAGAATGGCAGGTGCCTGAACATACTGTCGCTGAGAAGTATGTGGCAGATATTAAGATTTATGCCAATAACAGAAACGGTCTTTTGGCAGATATTGCAAAGGCACTTACAGAGAAGGATATTGACATTTTGTCATTGAATACCCGTATCAGTAAGCAGGGTACGGCGACTTTGCAGGTATCCTTTGAGATTACCGGCAGGGAAGAATTGAATCGTATCATTGATAAGATTCGAGGTATTGAAAGTGTAATTGATATTGAGCGAACTTCCGGCTGATGAATGCATTGGCCGGGAAGGTCTTTTAGGGCAGTAGGGAGTAAAAATGAGTGATTTAAAAATCGGACGTTTAGTAGTGGGTGCATTGCACACAAACACTTATTTTGTATATAAAGAAGATGGAGATGAGTGCATTGTTATTGACCCTGCGGATACCGGAAGACTTTTGTTTGGTAAAATTCGCAGCGCAGGCTTTCGGACAGTGGGCATTCTGTTGACTCATGGACATCATGACCACATGGGTGGTGTGGAAACCATGAAGCTTGCAGCGAACGAGGTGGCGGAAAATCACGGATATGATCCGGTACAGGTGTATGCCTGTGAGGCGGAGCGCGAATTGCTAAACAGCGCGACCATGAATCTGTCTGACTGGTTAGGGCATGCCTGCACATTGGATGCGGATGTTTACGTTAAGGATGGTCAGGAGATTGAAATAGCCGGAATCAAATGCAAAGTGATTGCTACTCCGGGACATACGGTGGGCAGTTGCTGTTACTATTTTGAAGAGGCCGGTTTTTGTGTCTGTGGAGATACCATTTTCAATATGAGTGTGGGCAGAACAGATATGCCTACCGGCAGTATGAGCGCATTGGTTCGTTCCATTAAGGACAAGATTTTTACTTTGCCGGATGAGACGATTTTGCATCCCGGCCATGGTGATGCTACTTCTGTGGCATTTGAAAAAGAAAACAATCCGTATAGTGCTTAAGAGACGGATTGAAGGAAGAAAATATGCTGATTATAGAGTTAAACAGAGCAAATTATGAATATGATGTAAATTCTTTGGTGCGTGCTTTTTATCCCGGGGAAACGGTAACAATTCTCACACCGGAGAGCACGGATACAAGAAGGCAGCAGACCTTAGAGGAGCAGGAGCGCCGTAAGAGCGAAGGCGAAAGCCTGCTTCCTGTGCGCATGGAGCTTTCTGAAACGGGTGTGCAGGTGTGTATGAATGGCAAGGATTATCCGTGGGTGTATGAGCCGGAGAGCGATACTTGGAATGAGCTGCATTATAAGCACGCGTTTAAGAGATATCTTTATGATGTGATGAAAGATTTTACAGGGAAAGCACTCCCTTGGGGAAGCCTTACGGGAATTCGTCCCACAAAGATTGCCTATGGTATGTTGGATGCCGGTCATTCGGATGAAGAGATTCTGGATGTATTCCAAAACACCTATGAGGTAAGTCCCGAGAAGGCAGCGCTTGGTCTGGATATTGCCAAGAGAGAGCGTGAAATCTTAAAGGATGTGCACTATGATGAGGGATACAGTCTCTACATAGGAATTCCTTTTTGTCCTACTACCTGTCTGTATTGTTCCTTTACTTCCTATCCAATCGGCGGATATCGGAAGGTAGTGGATGAGTATGTGGATTGTCTGATAAAAGAGATGGAATATGTTTCCAAGCGGTTGCATGGACAGATTCTGGACAGTGTCTATATCGGTGGAGGAACACCTACCACGCTGGAGCCGGAGCAGTTAGACCGACTGATTACGGCGTTAAAAAAGTATTTTGATTTCTCTACGGTGAAGGAATTTACGGTGGAGGCAGGCCGTGCTGACAGTATCACGGAGGAGAAGCTTCGTGTGCTTTATAAGCATGATGTGGACCGTATTTCCGTAAATCCCCAGACTATGAAGCAGGAGACTTTGGATATCATTGGTAGAAAAGCTTCTGTAGAGCAGGTGTTGGAGGCCTATGCTCTTGCCAGAAAGGTTGGATTTACGAACATTAATATGGACTTGATTCTGGGTCTTCCCGGAGAGTTGGAAGAGGATGTGCAGTATACCATCGATAAGGTGGTGGAACTGGCACCGGATTCCTTAACAGTCCATTCACTGGCAATCAAGAGAGCATCTCATTTGAGCAAGTGGATTCAGGAAAATGGTGTGGAGACTTTGCGTAATACCGATGCCACCATGGAGATTGCAACGGAGGGCGCGCGGAGACTGGGAATGGAGCCCTATTATCTCTATCGCCAGAAAAATATGTCCGGTAATTTTGAAAATGTGGGTTATGCAAAGCCCGGTAAATATGGTCTGTATAATATCCTGATTATGGAGGAGAAACAGACTATCGTGGCATTGGGAGCAGGTGCATCCACCAAAGCGGTATATCCGGACGGAAGGATTGAACGTTGCGAAAATGTCAAAGATGTCAATAATTACAT
>SVFL01000097.1 GCA_015056885.1 Lachnospiraceae bacterium | reverse complement strand
TGTCCAAGTTGTGGTAAAGAAATGCAAAAAGGTGAGGTGCAGTCCGGTGACCTGCTTACGAATCTTTTCAAATATGGAGAGCATGCATTGTGGGTTCCACAGGAAGAGAGTGGTAAAATGCTTCCTAAGTCCGGTGTACCTGTCAAGGTAATAGGAGAAGGGTATTACTGTAAGGACTGTGGTAAGATTGTGGGGATTTTTGAGGAGAGAGGCGCAGATTTCTGGCAGTAATAGGAGATGTTTGTAAGGAAAAGCTAGAGGTATGAAAAGATGCAATATGGTTCATTGATTTTGAATTTGATTTGTCCGGCTGTACTCTTTATGGTAGCGCATATTATGCAGAAATATCCTGCAACAGATATGGCCAAACAGAACGGCTATAATACGCCAATTTCCCGACTGTCGCAGAGACACTGGGATTATGCATAGCAGATTGCCCCGGGGATTTATCTTTCCCTGGCAAAATCACTGCTTATTACAGAGGTTTTGGTAAGTGCAGGCTGTCTGTTGTTTCAGATGGATGTGACCAAGATTATTACCATAGGAACAAGCATTGGATTTGGCTTTGTGTTTATGGGTTTTTATCTTACAGATGAGAAGATAAAAGAAACTATGGGAGATGTAGCAGTTTCGGAAGAGGAAAAATTTTGAGGCAGAATTTTTCTGCACAAATCATGGGCGCAAATGGAGTGGGAAAAGGCGTTGGAATTGTATTGAAAAATGAAAGAGAAGTTATAAGAATGAAAATAACCCTTATCAGGCATGGTAAAGTAAATATGAAGTGGAAGAAATGGTACACTTCGGAGCAATTTGACAGGGATTGTGCCAAGTATGACAGTTCTCCAATATGTCCGATAGATGATAAACAGGAAGGTCTGTGGGGAGAAATCTACATAAGCACATTGCAAAGAAGCTTTCACACTGCGGAGAGACTGTTTGGTGAATGTGAGTTTACTGAAACAGAACTGTTGAATGAAGTACCATTGCGTTCTTTTTGTGACTCTAAGATATCACTCCCCTTATGGATGTGGAATGTTGGAGGAAGATTGCAGTGGATGATGCAAAGCAGGCGGCAACCTGAAAGGAAAGCAGATACACAAAAGCGTGCCGGGCAGCTGGTAGAGAAATTGATTGAACAAAATAAGGATTGCATATTGGTTTCACATGGCTTTTTTATGCGGACATTACTTGCAGAATTGAAAAGACAGGGATTTTGTATCAGCAAAAGCGGTGTTGGTATTGCAAATTTAGCGCAAATAACAGCCGTAAAATCAATTAAAGGAGAAACAGCTAACTATCTGTAAACACAATGATATTAAGTTTAATAATTTGGGAAAAGTGAGAGAATTTATGGAAACTTCATTGAACTTTAGATATACAAAGGAAAAAGTATTAGATTTCTTGGACAAGCAGGGGATTCCTTACCACTACAAATCCCATGAGGCAGTTTATACCATGGAAGAAATCGAGCGCGCCGGGATTATAAGTGATGGTATTGTATTTAAGAATTTATTCCTGAGAGATGATAAGGGCAAAAATCATGTTCTTGTCAGCGTGCCGGAGGCTGCGCATATTGATTATAAATGGCTTAATGAACAGGTGGGGCTTAAGCGCCTGGGTATGGCTTCCGGAGAGCGACTGGAGAAGTATCTGGGGGTAGAGCAGGGAAGTGTTTCTCCGCTGGGTGTTCTGAATGATGCAGAGCATGAAGTTTTAGTGGTTATGGATAAGAAGTTATCCGATGATACAGAGGTTGTGGTGCATCCCAATGACAATACCATGTCGGTGTGGATGAAGTATAAGGATCTGAAAAAACTGGTAACCGGGCTGGGGAACCGGTTGGTTTTGTTAGAATTTGAGGAAGAGGTAGTGGGATGATTTTTTTAGAAAGAATTCTGGATGCAGAGAGCAAGCGAAGTATTGTGCGGGAGGTTCTGGAGGCGCTTCCGGAACGTTTTGATGTGGCGGAGGAGCGCGAGGAATACATAAGCTGCAGTGCAGGGCAGATTTGTCTGGCGGCGACCAATAACGGCAAGGCAGTCGGTTTTGTATGCTTGAAGGAGACAGGGAAGGATACGGTCGGACTGGCGGTTATGGGTGTTTTAGAGGAGTTTCGTCAGGAAGGTGTGGGCAAAGAGTTGTTTGACTTCGCAAGGGAGATTGCAAGGGAGAAAGGGTGTAAGTTCGGATGAGCGGTCAGCTGCTATCTGTATGAGAAACTGGACCATCGGGCAACTGGGAAACAGGAGCAAATTAACGAGAGACGGACGCTGTTGTTTTATGAGAAATAGAGGTGCAAAGGAGTTTGTAGCACATAATGCATGGAATTGAAATGAATAAGCGGAGGAAAAAGAAACTAAATATTATTGTGCTAATCCTTTTTCTGCTCCTTCTTTACCTTGTAGGAAATATAATAAGTATTTGCAATTACAGCACCAAAGATGAAAAGCGCAAGGCAGATGTGGCCATTGTTCTGGGGGCGGCAACTTATAATGGAGAAGTTTCGCTGGTGTATCAGGAGCGGTTGAATCATGGAGTTACGCTGTATAAACAAGGATACGTGGGTAAAATGATTGTCACCGGAGGCGTGGGAGATGGTAATACAGAATCTGATGCCTTGGCTGCTAAAGAGTATTTGGTGGCACAAGGAATCCCAGCGGCAGATATTTTAGAGGAAAATAAATCAACGATTACACAGGAAAATCTGGAAAATTCCAAGGTGATTATGAATGTAAATGGCTATCAGACAGCAATTATCGTCAGTGACCCATTGCATATGAAACGTTCGATGCTTCTTGCAAAGGATGCCGGAATTGTAGCGTACAGCTCACCTACGCCGACTACGAAGTATGTGAGTCTGTGGACGAAGATACCATTCCTTGCTAGGGAAGTGTTTTTTTATGTAGGATATAAGTGGTGGAGGGGACTATGGCTATATAATAATGTCGGGGAAGACCAGAATATAGGTGGTGTAACAGGATTATTTCGATCGGGCGATGAAATCAATTTAGGAGAGTTGGGTTATTCATAGTAGTGTAAAAGGTATGGAAAATATGTGGCATACAAAACGGCAACGGGTGTCAAATACCTTTGACAAGACCCGTAAATACGCGTGTCAAAGACTTTTGATTGCGTTTTTGCGAGTAGTTGAGTAGATTGGGAGCAAAGGAGGTGCAGAACACGGAGCTTGGAGCACAAATTAAAAAATTCAGAACAGAGATGGCCATCTCACAGGATGAACTTGCAGAAAAGGTTTTTGTTTCCCGGCAATCGATTTCGAATTGGGAGACGGGCAAGACTTATCCTGATATTAAAAGTTTGTTGCAATTATTGTTTCGCCCATACCGCTGGCGAAGTATTTGGGCTGGTTAGGGATGGTTGCGTATTTGCTACTTTTTATTGTAGCCATGTATTTTGCAATTCGTGTGGAGAAACACAAGAAAAAGTATGATATTCAGACATATAAAGAAATCGTAGCTTTTTCGGAAGGAAAAAGTCTGGATGAAATTGAAAAGGCTAAAGAGTCGGGAAAGAGACCTTACCAGAAAGTGGCTTTAGCTTTGGGGTCAGCACTTTTGGGAGTGATTGTTACATCTTTTATGATTTGGATATTGAAATAATTCGGAAAGCATCTGTATTATGTGGAGAGCCGCATGTACAGATGTTTTTCTTTATTTTGAATTAATACTTTTTTAATTTTACATTTTGGGGCTCAGGGCTTACAATGCTTTATGGAGGACGAAAGATGAGTGTATTTGAAGTGATTGTATGTTTTATTGCAGGTATTGCAGCGGGGCTTGGAACCGGGTTCGCAGGAATGAGTGCAGCGGCGGCTATCAGTCCGATTTTGATTACTTTTTTGGGAATGCCGGCCTATGAGGCGGTGGGAATTGCTTTGGCCAGTGATGTACTGGCAAGTGGTGTCAGTGCTTATACATATGGGAAAAACAAAAATCTGGACGTAAAAAACGGTTTGGTAATGATGGTGACGGTGCTGATTTTTACTTCAATTGGAAGCTTTGTTGCCAGTCGTGTACCGAACACGACTATGGGGAATTTCTCTGTGATTATGACTATGGTTCTTGGCGTGAAATTTATTGTGAAGCCGGTTATGACCACCAAGGAGAAGATGGAAGCTGTGGCTCCTAAAGAGCGCATTGTTAAGTCGATTCTCTGTGGGATGATGATTGGTTTTATCTGTGGCTTTGTAGGAGCAGGCGGAGGCATGATGATGCTTCTGGTGCTGACTACCGTGCTTGGATATGAATTGAAGACAGCGGTGGGAACCAGTGTGTTTGTCATGGCTTTTACAGCTTTTACAGGGGCGGTGAGTCACTTTGCCATTGACGGAATGCCGGATATGGGTTGTCTGATAGTTTGTGTGTTGTCCACGCTCCTTTGGGCACGGGTTGCAGCTAAGATTGCCAATAAGTCCAATCCGTTGACGCTAAACAGAGTGACCGGTGTGATTTTGGTACTCATCGGGGTGGCAATTCTGGGAGTAAATTATTTGTAAAAGGATAAAAACAGTGAATAATCTACAATGGAGGAAATATTGTGGAAGGTATGGAAAATAGTGTGATGGTGGCAGGGGAGTTTGTTGAAAGCGAGTCTTGGGAAGAGATTAAGGAGAAGTCTCAGCCTTACATCAAGCTGATGTCTTATTATAAATGTGCCATGATGGAGATTGAGACCAAATTTAATGTGTTGAATGAGGAGTTTTCCCTGCAGCACGACAGAAATCCCATCAGCAGTGTTAAGTGTCGTCTGAAGTCTCCCGGAAGTATTGTGAATAAAATCAAGAAAAATGGTCTGCCGTATAATTTGGAGGTAGTGGAAGAGCATATTCGCGATGTGGCAGGTGTGCGTGTCTGCTGTGCGTTTATCGAGGATGTTTACATGCTGGCAGATGCACTTTTGAATCAGGATGATGTGGTATTAATCGAGAAGAAGGACTATATCGCTAATCCCAAGCCCAATGGCTACAGAAGTCTGCATCTGATAGTGGAAATTCCTATTTTCCTTGCCAACGAGAAACGTAAGATGAAAGTAGAGATTCAGTTGCGCACGATTGCCATGGATTTCTGGGCAAGTCTTGAGCATCAGCTCAGATACAAGAAGGATTTTGAGTTTACCCAGTCAATGGCAGACGAATTGCTTAGCTGTGCGGAACTGAGTGCGGCATTGGATAGGAAGATGGATGCGCTCAGGGATCAGGTTTTGAATTTCTAAATGTTGAATTGAGATAAGGAAATGATATAATGGTGGTGTCAATATTTTATCCTTTTTTTAAAACGACTTAAAAGGGCTAAAATATTGGCACCACTATTTGTTGATGGAGTGCCGCGAGGGGCTGAGGAGAGCGCTATGCTTATAGTGTAAAAATGGCGAGGATTTTGACAATCCTTACTGTTCATATTATACTTATTTTAAGAATGTCTAAGTGATTTCAATGGAAAAAGGAGGTCTCTATGAAACTGATTCACTGTGCCGATGTGCATTTGGATTCTAAGCTGCTTGCTAATCTGGACGAGCGGAAGGCGAAGCTTCGCCGTGAAGAGATTTTGAATACGTTTTTGCGCATGGTGGATTATGCGGCTGAAAATGATGTGGAAGCCATCCTAATTGCCGGAGATTTGTTTGATACTGCGAGAGTGCAGGCAGGTGTGCGCCATGGGGTGGAGAATACGATTTTAAAGCATCCGGACATTGATTTTTATCTGCTAAAGGGCAATCACAGTGCGGCCGGATTTCTGGATGGGCTGGCGGAGTTGCCGGGCAATCTTTATCTGTTTGACACAGAGTGGACGAGTTTTGTGTTGAATCCGGAAAGTGGAGGCAATATTGTACTTACCGGCGCGGAACTTACCGGGGAGAGTGCGGGACTGCTTTATAGCAGTCTGGTTTTGGATTATGACAAGTTTAACATTGTGATGCTTCATGGGCAACAGCAGAATTATTTGGGTAAAAACAAGGCGGAGACCATTGCTTTGGGCGAGTTAAAGAATAAAGGAATTGATTATCTGGCGCTGGGGCATGTTCATGAGTATCATATGGAGGAGCTTGATAAGCGCGGCAGATGGTGTTATCCGGGCTGTCTGGAGGGCAGAGGCTTTGATGAGTGCGGGGAGCATGGATTTGTACTTTTGGATATTGAAGAGGAGAGCTTAAAGTGTGAATATACAAGAGTTCCTTTTGCAACCAGAATGTTGCACACAGTGCCTGTTGATGTCAGCGGATGTAGCAATTCTTCCGATATGGTGGACGTGGTGACGGATGTGTTGGCAGAGGCACAGATTAGCCACAAGGATATGGTGAAGGTGGTACTGACAGGACGACTTGATGTCACTGTAGAGAAAAATATTGATTTTATGATAAAAAAACTGGAGGATTCCTATTTCTTTTTGAAGATTTATGATGAAACGGGATTGGTTGTGGACTTTGACAGTTTTTTGCTGGATGAGTCTTTAAAGGGTGAGTTTGTGCGCCAGGTGAAGGCGGATGAGACCATGGATGAGGAGACCAAGGCGGCGGTGATTCGGTATGGATTGCAGGCTTTGGCAGGAGAGGTTATTGAGTAGATGAAGCTGCTTAGATGTCATATTGACAATTTCGGTAAGTTAACAGATTATACAGTGGATTTTACGGAGAATCCACAGGTGTTTTATGAGCCAAACGGTTGGGGTAAGAGTACCCTTGCGGCTTTTATTAAGGTGATGTTTTACGGCTTTGCCAATGAGAGCAAGCGAGGAGCGACATTGGAGAAAGAACGTGTACGATATAAGCCTTGGCAGGGTGGTGTTTATGGCGGTGAGATTATGTTTGAGGCCGGTGGAAAAACATACCTTATGAATCGTACCTTTGGCAGCAAGGAGGCAGAGGATACCTTTGTGTTATACGATGGTGTGACAAATTTGCCCTCC
>SVFL01000096.1 GCA_015056885.1 Lachnospiraceae bacterium | reverse complement strand
TACTTGGACTTGTTATTGCTTCATCAGCCGTTTGCAGATTACTATGGAGCATGGAGAGCATTGGAAGAATATTATGAAGCCGGTAAAATCAGAGCAATCGGTATCTCAAATTTCTATCCGGATAGAATGATTGATATTGCAACTTTTGCTCGTATTAAGCCTATGATAAATCAGGTAGAGATACATCCGTATCATCAGCAGGAAGAGTCAAAAAACTGGCATGATAAATATGGCATTCAGATGGAAGCATGGGCACCTTTTGGTGAGGGTAGAGGTGATATGTTTACAGACCCTATGTTATCAGAAATTGGTGCAAAGTATGGAAAAACGGTTGCACAAGTGATTTTAAGATGGCATTTGCAGAGAGGTATTGTAATCATACCAAAGTCCGTACATTATGAAAGAATGGTAGAAAACTTCAATGTATTTGATTTTGAATTATCAGCAGAAGATATGGAAAAGATAGCGACTTTGGATAAAAAACAGAGTGCTTTCTTCTCACACTATGACCCAAACATGGTAGAGTGGTTTGGTAAGATGGTGGAAGAACGCAAGAAACAGCATGACTGTACCAAGGAAGAGAAAAACTGGTAAAGGAGCAAGAAATATGACTAAGAAAGTTTTGATATTATCCGGTAGTCCAAGAAAGCAAGGCAATTCGGATTTGTTATGTGATGAATTTATGCGTGGTGCATTAGAAGCAGGACATATAGTAGAGAAAATCCGTGTACAAGAGAAGAAAGTAGCATATTGTACGGCGTGTTATGCTTGCCGTGATACCGGAATCTGTGCAATAAAGGATGACATGGCAGATATTATACAGAAGATGATAGATTGTGATGTTATGGTTCTGGCAAGCCCGGTTTATTTTTATTCTATTGATGCACAATTAAAAGCAGTAATTGATAGAAGCGTTTGTCGTTGGACAGAAGTAAAGAATAAAGAGATGTATTACATAATGACTGCGGCTGATGGAGAAAAGGAATCTATGGATACCACTCTGGCGTGTTTTAGAGGATATGCTGAATGTGTGGACGGTGCGGTAGAAAAGGGCATCATCTACGGAACCGGAGTATATCACGCAGGAGAAATCAAAGATACAAAATGTATGCAAGAAGCATATGAGATGGGAAAAAATGTATAGTCCGAAAGATGTGTAAATTTCAGATTGAGAATTGAATGCAAATATCCGTTAGAGTCATTTTATACTGCTGAGGAAGGTACAGTGGGAAGGAAAATGTTTCCTCATGTGTATGTGTGATTTTTCCCAAGCTAACCCACAATCAATAACTCTATGCATTTGTGGCAATGAAGAATGAAATGGAATTATTTTAAAAAATCTATTGACCCTTCCCTTGGGGTATGCCCTATCATGGATGTCAGGAGGTGGTAAATGATGGATAAAAGAATGACATCGGGAGAGATTGCCAAGAAAGCGGGCATTTCTCAAAAGGCAGTTCGTCTGTATGATGAGAAGGGGTTGTTGAAGCCCTCGGAGTACTCAGAAGGGAATTACAGATTGTATGACAGGGAAGCACTGTTGGTGTTGGAGAATATTATTGCGCTGAAGCGAATCGGATTTTCACTTGAGGAGATTCGGGATAATCTGATTGTGGAAAATAATATAGACATCCAGGAATCTTTGAATCGACAGCTGGATCTTATGGAGAGGCGCAAGGCAGAAATTGAGCGAACCATCAGTTGCATTCGAGGCGTGCTTGCCAGAACGGAAGGGGAGCCTGACTGGAATACGGTGGCGGAAATTGCACGTATGATTCAAATGGATCAGGCTTCTGACGAAAGCTATTATCATTCTAGGAAACATAATGCAGAAAATGGTGAATGGTATGTGAGAGTATATGATTCTCTTGGGCTTAAGGAGGGTAGCCGTGTATTGGATTTGGGCTGTGGATTTGCCAAGATTTGGAGAAACAGCTGGCGAAGGATTCCTCAGGGTGTGAAAATAGAAGGTGTGGATTTGCATGGTAGCTGGGCAGATAATTTTGCAGATTATATAGAACGGGAAAAGGACAATCTGGCACCCGGTTCAGAGGCGATTATTCACTGGATGGATGTTGAGGGAGAAGAACTTTGGAACACATTGGAAAAGGGTGTGTATGATTATGTAGTTGCTCATTTTCTTATGAAGTTTATCAAGAATAAAGAATTGCTGCTGGAGCGAGTGGCAGATTGTTTGGCTGAGGGTGGTGTGTTTTCTTGTAACCACAGTGGCGTGGCAGCTCATCATGTTTTCTGGCAGCAGGTTTTCGCAGATATGCAACTTAGTCCGAAACTGATAGTTGATGAGATCGCACAAAAGCAGGCTGAGCATGAGGAATTTAAGTCCATGCTTGAAAAGTATTTTGGTAAAGTGGGACAGATTAAGCTCTCCAACAGCATGCGCTATGATAACAGCGACGAGGTATTCGACAAGCTTTGTAAAACCTATGAGTCAGGCAAGAAATATCTGGAAGAACATGAAGGTGAAATAAAGGCTTATGTAGACAAGGTAGTTGCAGAAAAGGGAGAATTTGTGGTTCCTTCCGATGTGGCGTTTTGGCGGTGTTATAAGTAGGTGACAATATGTTTTATGAAATTGACGATTTAAAAGATGAAGAAATATTCTTAAAACTGAAAAGTACCTGTGATGCAAACCCGGAAAAGGGGTGGGTGCCGGCGTATTATTTTGATATCTGCCTGCTAAGTGGTGAATCCATTGGATATTGTGACCTGCGCATTGACCACAACCATAAGACCTATATTGGCGGAAATATTGGCTATGGTATCGATGAAGCACACAGAGGCCACCATTATGCTGCCAAGGCATGCAACTTATTGTTTCGGCAGGCAAGAAAGCATGGCATGGATTATGTCATTATCACCTGCGTGCCGGAAAATATTGCATCGGCAAGAACCTGTGAACTTGCCGGAGGAATATATCTGGAAACAGCAGATATTCCACAAGGTAATGAAATGTATGCTGAGGGCAAACGTAGAGTAAAGATTTATAAATTTGTTTTGTAGTGAATAGGGACATTAGAGATGAATACATTAGGGGGGATGGCAATGGGAATTATCAAAAATGAAATTCCGATTTTAGAGTTTGATACGGATACCGAGGCGGTTATTATGCCTACCCACGAGCATTTTGATTTGAAACTTCCCAAGAAGGCAGTATATGCTTTCTTGGGAGAACATGTGGACAATTATGCCAAAAGTCATGAGTGCAAACAGGTTGCGACCTTTGTGTCCGAAACTAAGCTGTACCCGGTATATGTGACAGAGTACAAGGGGGAAGAAATCTGTCTGTGTCAGGCTCCTGTGGGAGCTGCTGCAGCAGCCCTCTCCCGTTATGTGGATATCGATGCTATAGCATTAAAAGCCATTGAAGAGACCTTGTCTGAACATGGGCTGAAATACATAGAAGTAATGACCTGGTCTACCGATGGGTTCTACCGTGAGACCAAGGAAAAGGTGGCCTATCGTAAGGCGGAGGGGTGCGCTGTTGTGGAAATGGAGTGTTCCGCCCTTGCAGCCTGTGCTAAGATGCGAGGTGCTGTTTTTGGAGAGATTCTTTTCACCGCAGACAGTCTGGCTGATGTGGAGAAATACGATGAGCGAAACTGGGTGGAGATTCCTTTGCATATGCGTTGGAATTGTGTTTGGATGCGACGGTAAAATTTTAGTTTGTTGTGGAGAAGAAACGCTATTTGATTCAGGGCGTATAGCATTCTGGTTTTTGACTGCACATCCCCAATAATGCTAATAATGTGGTTTCGGCAAAAACAACATGAATGCCGGTCCTAATAATTACATCATTAATTTATAGAGCGCATTTCTTCATAAGCAGAATAATTTTGAATGAATTAATAAACACTATCCCTAAAGGATGGTGTTTATTATGTTTAAAACAAAAAATAAGTTTTTACCATGGCTGGTTCTTGTGGGAATTATTCTAATTCGCGGATTTGCCAGTGGTCTTAATGGAATATCGGGCTTGTTTCTGACTCCGGTATCGGAGGAGTTGCAGGTAGGTATCGGCACACTGTCATTGTATTTCAGCGTGATGTCGGCGGTGCAAGTAGTGTGGTTTAGCTACGCCGGCAGATTTTTGAATAAATATGATATAAGGATTGGGGCGGCAGTGGCAGCGGTGCTCCAAGCTTTGACTTTTGCGGCTTTTGGCCTGATGAGTCATGTGGTAGGGTGGTATGCGTTGGCCATACCACAGGCTATGGGCTCGGCTATATTGGTAAATTTAATTGGCCCGATTTTGATTAATCGGTGGTTTCCTAATAATACTGGAATTATTCTGGGAGTACAGTCGGCGTGTGTAGGATTGTTTGGTGCAGTGCTTCAGCCTGTTACGTCGAATATTATTGTAGGTAGCGGATGGCGTGCTGCATATTTGGTAATTGGTTTGGTTGCATTTGTGGTAATCATGGCAGCAGTTTTCATTTTTCTTAAGGATAGACCGGAGAAAAGCGAAGAGGCGTCAAAGGAAGAGTCTACTAGGGTGGTAAACGAGGAACTGTCGACCCACTCAGCGTCTTTTTTTGCACTTCTCATTTTTATGTTATCCCTTACCGGTGTGGCGGTGTTTGTGCAGCACATTCCTACTTATGGTAATTTGCTGGGGTATTCCGTGACACAGGTGGGAACGGCTCTTTCATTGGCATCTTTGGGAACCGCTGTGGGTGCGTTGATGATTGGTTTTCTGGCAGACAGAATCGGTGCGGTGAAGACCTGTTATGTGGTAATTGGTCTGTGGTTTTTGGCGGTGATTGGCTTTTGGTTTGGCGGCAGAAGTGCATTGATATTTGCGGCGGCAGCATTTTTAAATGGTGTGGCAATTCCCAGTGTGACTATTATTTCGCCGGTTTTGACATTGGCTTTCTATGGTAAGGTGCACTATGAAAGAATATATGCGAAAGTGTCTATGGGAGCGCCGCTGTCCTCTATTTTTCTTGTACCGATATATGGATTTATTTATGATGCTACGCAGAGCTATGTGTTGGTGTTGGTTATGCTGATGGTACTGTTGGCGCTGGCAGGTGGTAGTATTGCATATGGTTGGAGATGTAGAAAAGAGAATTGATTAGCTGTGTAGGATAAGATTTGACAAATATTAAATCTTATCCTACATTTTTAACAAAAAAACAATTACAACCGAACAGATTAACGTATTTATAGGATAAGGAATTTTATTTGACGATTTTTATCCTATGAAATGTGGCATTTACTGAAAGGAAAGCTATAGGAATGCGTGAAATATAGGATAAAAACGGTAAATTTTTTCCTTTTATCCGAAGTTGGTGCAGAATTGCCAGGGAAATGACTTTTCATGTACATACCGCTAACATATATGATATAATGTACGCGAACACAATGAGCCAAGCGCCTGCGAAGCAGACATTTGGCGAATGTGCGCGAATCATGATGGAGCGAAGCGGAATCATGATGGGAAAACGCGAACACAATGAGCCAAGCGTCTGCGAAGCAGACATTTGGCGAATGTGCGCGAATCATGATGGAGCGAAGCGGAATCATGATGGGAAAACGCGAACACAATGAGCCAAGCGTCTGCGAAGCAGACATTTGGCGAATGTGGAGTAGCTGAGAAGGAGAGATTTCGTGAACCAACAGAACAATCAGTACGATAAAAATAATCAAAATAGTTCCACCGAGGGGGCAGTACATAAGCGTCGTGTGCGCTACAAGGGAACTCATCCGAGAGCCTTTCATGAGAAATATAAGGAGGCCAATCCGGAGAAGTATGCAGATACCATAGAGAAAGTTATCCGCAAGGGAAGTACGCCGGCAGGGATGCATATTTCTATTATGGTGGAAGAGATACTGGAGGTGCTTAAAATTCAACCCGGCGAGCAGGGACTGGATGCTACTTTGGGATATGGCGGACATACGCAGGCTATGTTGCAGTGCCTAAACGGGCAAGGGCATATATATGCTTTGGATGTAGACCCCATAGAGAGTGTGAAGACGGAAAAAAGACTGGCGGATAAAGGCTTTGGAACGGAGATTCTGACCATCCGACGGACCAATTTTGCCAATATTGATGAGGTGGCAAAAGAGGCCGGAAAGTTTGATTTTGTCCTGGCGGATTTGGGTGTATCTTCCATGCAGATAGACAATCCGGAGCGGGGATTTTCTTATAAGGTGGATGGGCCTTTGGATTTGCGTCTGAATCCGGAACAGGGAGAATCTGCGGCGCAGAGATTGCGAAGTTTAAGTCAGGAAGAGTTTGTATATATGATGCAGGAAAATTCTGACGAGCCCTATGCCAAGGAGATAGCAAGAACGGTGTTTGGCCAGATGCGCAAAGGACAGTATATAGAGACCACAACAGACTTAAAAAATGCCATTGAGAAAGCATTGGAGTCTGTTCCGGCCAAGGAACGGGCAGAGGCAGTGAAGAAGTCCTGTGCACGAGTATTTCAGGCGCTTAGAATTGATGTAAACAGTGAGTTTGAAGTGCTGTATGATTTCTTGGAGAAACTGCCGGATGTGCTTTCGCCGGGGGCGAGGGTAGCTATTTTGACTTTCCATTCCGGAGAGGACCGATTGGTGAAGAAGTCTTTTAAACAGTTGGCGAAAGCCGGTGTTTACAGTGAGGTGTCAGAAGATGTTATAAGACCTTCTGCGGCAGAGTGTAATAGAAATCCACGAGCGAAGTCTACTAAGCTTCGTTGGGCAATTAAAGCATAGACGAATAAAAAATGGAGGAAACAAAAATGGTTAAGCATATTATTTTGTGGCAGTTAAAGGATGAGTTTTCAGTGGAGGAGAAGGAGAACATTAAGCTAGGTATTAAGAACGGACTTGAAGGGGTGGCCGGAAAGATTCCGGGACTTATGGATATCTGTGTGCAGACAAAGGGGCTTGCATCGTCCAATGCAGATGTGATGCTGGATTCTACATTTGAGAATGAGGATGCATTAAAGGCATATGCGGTGCATCCTGAGCATGTGAAAGTGGCGGATGAGAATGTGAGACCATTTACTAAGAGCAGAAGTTGTATGGATTTTGAAATCTTGCTAATGTAAGTCAAGTACTTTTTAAAAGTTTTTGAGAAAACTTTTACTCCTAAAAATGGGTAACTTTAATAAACCTACCTATTGTAGATTTTTGAAAAATATATAATAATGTAATCAG
>SVFL01000095.1 GCA_015056885.1 Lachnospiraceae bacterium | reverse complement strand
TCTTTTACAACAAACTTACCCATTTCGTAAACCCTCCTATGTAATATATTGTTTTGTTGAAATTAAGTTATGATAATTATACCTTTTTTGTCTGAAAATTTCAAGATTATCCGACAAGTTTCTTACGGAATTCGCAGGGTTATTGTTCTGCGTATCTCGGCAACTCCACTATAATAGGCTTATGTGCCACAGCAGGCAGGAATTTCTCCCGTAAGTCTGTCATACTTAAGCGTAAGCTGGAGGTATTCACACAAGGGTGGCAACCCAAGGCCTCTCCTTCCATCACTTCCCTATCTACCAGAAGCTGCACATGGTGCTCCTTATCATTCATCAGTCCCATGACCGAAACCGAACCGGGCAGGATATTCAGATACTCCTCCATAAACTCTGCCTCTGCAAAGGACAGTCTGGCACTGCCAATCTGCTGCGACAAATCCTTTGTCTTAAAAGGCTTGTCCCCCGGCATCATCAGCAGGTAAAAGTCGGTCTTCTGACGATTGCACAGAAACAGATTCTTGCACATGGCTATCCCCAGCACCCGGTCGATTTCCTCACAAGCCTCCATAGTATTAGCCTCCTCGTGGTCAGTTCTTTCGTATTCTATTCCCAATTTATCCAGCAAATCATACACCGCCACTTCTCTTTCCAGCCTGCCGGTACAATCTGCGGGTCTGCCTTTCATTAATTCCATCTTAATGCTCCCTTGCTTCTATTCCTTAGCTTATGTCTTTCTTTTCATAGCTTCTGCCTTATCATAGCATTGTTAATTTCGCCTGTCAAATGACTTGTCCTTTGTCTTTAAGTCTGGTTTGTCTGGTGGCTTGTGGCGGAGAAACAACCGACAAGCAGACTGCCACCGGTAACAAAGAAAGCAATCAACAAGTGGTTGTAGATACATCGGAAGCTGACGGAACACCTGCACCAACCGCAGAACCTGAAGCAGATGTAACACCTGCTGCCGAAGATCCCGCACCTACCCAAGAACCTGTAGTATACGAGGGTATCGATATGGATTCTACATTGAATGGTCAAGATTGGCTTGAAACCTTTATAGGTGTCATTGATGAACCTAAAGTGGTTGTTTTCAGCGACATTACAGGTAAAAAGGTCATTGTTGAGCAAAATGCGGAAGTTACTTTTAATCTTGACGAAGATGCTATGGCATTGTTTATTCCTGAAGGGTATGCTGACGCACGTGTATCAACGGGAATTTTTACAGACTCTAATAAAATATCAATTGGTGCCGAATATTATAGTATTTTCTATTTGGATCCTGAAAAGATGAGAGAAGAAATGAAAGGAATAACAGATTATTGTCCAGCCTTTTTGGTAATGAAGGGAGACGAACGAGTTATTCTTAGGTTTCAGCTAAAAATTGAATAATGTTCTTTGAGGAAAAGAGATACTTACAATGCAGTATCTCTTTTCTGTTACCATTTTGGTTTTGATACATTTATGATGCCCTTCAATAATGCGCACCAGCGACAGAACCCATTCCGTACCTCTGACTCCTGCTATTCCTATAAACTTTGTATCTATATAAACAAAAATTATATTTTAGTACCAATTTATTTAATAATAGGGATACTTCTATAAGCATTTATTCCCTAGAGATACTCTAGACCTCACTCAAGCACAAAAAACACCCCTTTTCACTACTAAAACAGATACCAAATCAGCAAAAATACCCGTATAGATACGCTCCTATTCTACAAGCACACTACTTCTACCTTTTTATTGACAAGGCAACACTCACTGTATACAATCAGCTTATTAGCAATACCTTAACAACAATTAGGAGTAGCACCCCTATGACCTACGAAAATTACACCGGCCGGGAGACCTTTGTTTCCTTGGCGGAAGAGCCATATTTACATATAGCACCCAAAGCTTTCCTAAGCTGCAAAACCATTGAAAGCCTGAAACTGCCCATGACCCTTGAAAGCATCGGCGACTGGGCTTTTGCCCACATGCACAATCTGACCGATTTGTACCTGCCGGCCTGTGATATCACCTTAGGTAAAAAGGTATTCTTAGATTGTGAAAACCTGCAGCGGATTCATATCATGGATGATACTTCCGGCAATGAAGGATTGTCTCAGATGCTGGGTGCCGCTGTAACCATCCTGAAAAATACGGATTTGCTCCGCCCCCATCTGGCCGGCCACCGTGATACCCATGAAGCCTGGCTGGCTGATTTTGATGAGGCTCTGAAGGAATTCCTTGTTTCAGAGGACAATCATGGCTTCGAACCGGTCTTTTACGGCTGGTTCAATGACGACGATGTGTACAGCACCCAGCTGCCCTTATACCTAAAAAAGAAACGTACCGGCAAGCTGACTTTAGCTTTTATGCGCCTACGTTATCCCTTGCATCTGGCGGATGATTTAAAAGCACTTTTGCAAACCTATCTGGCCGACCATATGCCCTGGGGTGCCAAAGCAGACGACCACACTATTACCTGGGACCTGCTGCCATCCTGCTGCCGAAACGAACTCATATACATCCAAATCCTGGAGCAGGCCGGTGCCTTCGAAACGGCCCACATCCCTGCCCTAATCGACCATTTACAAGATGCTTCCGCGGAAGTAATCGCCTATCTGCTGAACTTAAAATCCTCTTCTCAGCGATCAAACGATTTTTTTGAACACTTTTCTCTATAGATGTGGTATACTGTACTTGGTTACGAAAGTGGGAGAGCAGGGGTCGGATAATATTCCACTTAGGCCCGCTCTCGCTTCATCCAAAACGTAGCAGCACTAAGCTCGTGGCGAAACAAGTTTCGCCTAATACCTCGCTAAGGGCTGACGTTTTGCAAGAGCCTTGCGTTGGAACATTATCCGACCCCTGCTCTCCCACTTTCGTAACCATTCATAAATCCCCCAAGAAAGGACCCAATACCATGGAAAAAATCGCAAGCTTTACAATTGATCATATTAAATTGCAGCCGGGAGTGTATGTATCCCGCAAGGACCAAATCGGTGCAGAAACCATCACCACCTTTGATTTGCGTATGACCAGTCCCAATGAGGAACCGGTGATGAATACCGCAGAGATGCACACCATCGAGCATCTGGCAGCTACCTATCTACGCAACCATCCCCAGTACAAGGAGAAAACCGTATACTTCGGCCCCATGGGTTGTCGTACCGGCTTCTATCTGTTGCTGGCAGGGGATTTGTGCTCTGCTGATATCGTGCCCCTCATGGTGGAAATGTTTGAGTTTATCAGAGATTTTAAGGATGAGGTACCCGGTGCATCTGCCAAGGACTGCGGCAACTACCTGGATATGAACCTGCCCATGGCCAACTGGCTGGCGAAGCGCTATCTGGACAATGTACTTTACGATATCAAAGAAGAAAGACTGGTATATCCGGAATAAATATACGGACACAAAAGACCGCCACTCGCTACCATAAGCGAATGGCGGTTACATTTTTAATCTATTTAATCTTTCTCCGGCCCCTCTTATTTCAATGTTACATGATATCCTTCCGCTGCATTACCTGTTAATTCCAGCTGATATTTTGTTCCAAACTCCATAGGAAATGTGATGTAGTCCCCTGTGCTATAGGTCACATTCTCCATATCGTTAAACTTAAATTTTAAATACAGCTCATCCGGCCTCTCAATATCTATATATGCAAACAAATCCTGTACCATCACCGGAATCGGCCATTCTTTTGCATCAAAACCTCTTGAGTCATATTGCCCTGCTAATTCGGTTATTTTATTATCTTCACCATCGTAATATATTGTATTAATACCCCAGATATCTTCTCCTGTCTTATTAAGAATCTCCAATTCAATATACTCTTGTTTTTCATAATCACTTAAAGGGACTTTTGTTTCTGACCAAAAATGAGTATCGGTTAAATTTGCTTTTCTGATAAGCTTTTCAAGCTCTGCAATATCCGCTCCTACAAGCTTAATATCTTTACCGGCATACTTAGTAGCCATTTCTGCGGTATAGGTTAAGGTGACGGGTTCTCCTTTGTGTTTAAACTCATAAGTTACCTCTCCCAGATTCTCCACTACCGCCATCATTATATATGCATATGGCTCCAGATACTGCTTCTCTAAATACTTTACATCGCCTAAAAGCTCTCCCTTTTGGAAATGCCATCCATAGGGCTCATTTTCCTTCTGTACTACACTCTTATAGCCGGGGAATACGTAACCCAAATACAATGCAGTGGCTGTATCAATATTGGTTTTGGTATCTTGTATTTCTGCGTGCTTTGTTTTATAGACAGAAGAAGTAAAGGTAGAGATATTATCTCCTCCGGCCCAAAGAATCCGATCTCCCAAACGAACTTCCTTAATTTTCTGCTCAGCTACATAAGAACCCTTAACGCCAACCACATCGACCAACTCTCTTTGCACACCTTTGCAGGTAATATTTATGACGCCCTCTTTTTCTTCGAATTGTATCTTAGAGATACGCATATTTGCATCTGCCACCATACAAACCACGGAAAGTTCCTGCCCGTTTACCTCAGGAACGCATGTCAGATACTCATAGGAGATTGTATTTCCTATAAAGTAATGCTTCACTCCCAGACCGCCTAATACTACCGCCAAAACAACCAATATAGCTGCAATAATGCGTTTTCTATATTTCTTCCTGGTCTTCTTCAGATAATCAATCTCCTTCTTCTGAGACTGCTTCTCCGGCTCTGCCTCCGGACTCTTCATACTTTCCAGTACCTGTCTGCACTGCTCACACTCATTGGTGTGTTCCTCTATTAAGTTGTTGGTGACTTCACCGGTTAATTCATCAATATAAGAAGGAAACAAATCCTTCACTACTTCACATGGTAATTTACTCATATTCCACCAATCCTTTCTTCAAATTTTCTTTGCCCCGATAAAAGGTTACTCTGGCCCAGTTCTCCGTCTTCCCCATGATTTCGCCTATTTCCTTAAAGGACAGATTACCGAAAATCCTAAGATACATGACCTCACGGAAGGGCTCCGGGCAGGAGTGCAGCTGTTTCATCAGCTCCACCCGGGCAAGTCCTGAAAGCACATCCTGTTCCACAGAATCTGTGGCAATATCCGTATCCTCAATATCTTCCTGTTTGGGATGCTTTCGCCGGTAAGCAAGCAACTGATTCTTGGCTATGGCACAAAGCCAAGTGGATACCTTGCAGCTTGCATCAAAGCGGTCAATACCCTTTAATGCCTGATAAAAGGTTTCCTGGGTGAGCTCTTCCGCCAGGTCCGGGTCATGGGTTTTACTAAACAGGTATTTGTAAACAGTTTGGGCATATTCCTGATATATTTGCTCCATGTCCTTCATTTAACCGCCTCCTTTCTTGCCGCTTCTATATGGTTAATGTCGTAATGTTTCGTTTTGTTACAGAAAATTACAAAAACTTTTAAAAATTTTTTTCATTGAAAAACTTTACCTATAATACTATAATAAATTCATTATCAGCTGTAAAGGAGTTTGGTGCCTGACCGGCACTATAAATGAATACTATGAGCAAAATCGGAATTATCGGTGCCATGGAGCTGGAAGTGGAAAGCTTAAAGGCACAAATGACTGTAGAAAATACCACCACAAGAGCAAATATGGATTTCTTTGAAGGCAAGCTGGGAGAGGCTGATGTAGTCATCGTCCGCTGCGGTATCGGCAAGGTAAACGCTGCCATCTGTACCCAGATTCTGGCGGATTTATATGGGGTAACCCATGTCATTAATACCGGTGTAGCCGGTTCCTTAAATGCCAAGCTGGATATCGGTGACATCCTGATTTCCAAGGATGTGATTCACCATGATGTGGACGTACGCGTCTTCGGTTATCCTCTGGGCGAAGTGCCGCAGCTGGGTACCCGGGAATTTACTGCAGACGAATCTATGGTGACTTTAGCAAAAGAAACCTGCACAGAAGTCATCCCTGACTGCCAGGCCATCGTAGGACGAGTAGTCAGCGGCGACCAGTTCATCTCCAGTAAGGAAGTGAAGGATGCCTTGATTGCTAATTTCCAGGGTGACTGTGCCGAAATGGAAGGGGCTTCTATCGCCCACACCTGTTACTTAAACAAAATCCCCTTCGTCATCATCCGTGCCATCTCCGACAAGGCAGATGACAGTGCCGAGATGGACTATCCTACCTTTGAAAGGGAAGCTGCGAAGCATTGCGCAATGCTGACCAAGGAGTTTGTACAGAAATTATAAAAAGCGGATACAAACATGGAGCTACCACATAAATCTGTGGCAGCTCCAAAATTATTCTTGACTTTCTCGATAATCGAGAATATAATACACCTATAATACTCGAATATCGAGAAAGGAAGGTGACGCATTTGCCAAGAGTAAAATTTCACACATTAACCGAGCAAATGTTTTATACATTACTTTGTCTGAAAGAAGAATGTTACGGTATGGATATCCTTGACCGCGTTCCGGCTATGACGAACCAACGGGTTAATGTTGGCTCCGGTACACTTTATACTTTGTTAGAACAATTTTTAGATGCGGAAATGATACGGGAAACTAAAGTGGAAGGCAGACGGCGTAGCTACATTCTTACCGATAAGGGCAGAGAGATGCTTGAAAAGGAATGTGACAGATTAACAGCACAATTGGCAGATTATCATAGGATTTTCGACAGGGAGGAACATTCATGAAAGATTTGAAAAGATGCTTTGTACTTTTTTCCTTTTATGATCGTACAGGGATTGAGAATTACTTAGAAAAACAGGCTGAAAATGGTTGGTTATTAGATAAAATATCTGCTCTCGGTTGGCAATTCAAACGCATCGAACCGAAGAAAATACATTTCTCCGTTGTATATTTTACAAAGGCATCTGCCTTTGACCCGGAACCATCCGAAGCACAACTGACCTTTCAGGATTTTTGTGAACACACAGGCTGGACTCTCGCTGCTTCCAATGCGCAAATGCAGATTTTTTACAATGAAGCAGCCGAGCCAACCCCCATTGAAACAGATGCTACCTTTGAAGTAGCAGCGATTCACGCATCCATGAAAAAATCTTATTTATCCAGCTTTTACCTTTTAGCAGGATGCGGTATATTACAAGCATTACTATTCTTTTGGCGTTTTCTTTCGGACCCTATCAGTATCCTTGCAAGCAATAACAATCTATTCACGGGAATATCCTGGATTCTGATGTTAGCAATTCCAACCACGGAACTCATCGG
>SVFL01000094.1 GCA_015056885.1 Lachnospiraceae bacterium | reverse complement strand
AGGGCTGCGACGAGTCAAGGGCGCTAGAGGCTTGAACAAAGTGAAAGCCAGCGTCTTTAGGCGCTGGCCGGTAACTGCCCCTTATAGGGGCGAGCAAACCACCCGTTTGACGGGTGGTCATGATTATTGGAAAGACCTTGTCACACTAAAGTGTGAGTAGCTTTCTTATAATGCCAAATGTATTGTAATAATTTCGGCATCATAGTTGCATCATTTTTCCAATTTGTCGAAAAAGAATTGAGTTTCAAAAAAACCAATGATATAGTGGAGAGTGGTAGCCGATGTCTCGGTCTATATGTAAAAAATGTTAATTTAGAATCTTTTTTTGATGGAAAATTGAGCAAAAACGAAGAAAAAGAGAGAAAAAAGTATCTATACAGAAAAACTTTACTTTTAGAATCTATATTTTATGATTTTGTGGTTCTAGAGAGTGAAAAAATCTGTATAGACCGAGAGGCAGGTTTTGGCAGTGACAATTCACAAAGCATGGCTTATGTAGGAAAGTTTCTCTAACGAAAACATAGTAGGACTATATCTTCATAAACTAAAATATGAGAGGAGTCGGGCATGGGATACAGAAGAAAAGGTCTGTTAAAGCATGGGAAAAAGTGCATATGTACGGTTTTGATGGCAGTATCTATCTGTGCTCTAAGCAGCTTCGGAATAGTATGTGGTGCTCCGGCTAATACAACGCCGGCTCCCGGTAGAGATATCTTGTCGGAGTTGCCTGCGGAGCAGGAGCTTTCAACAGTGGAGCAGCTGATTCAGATTATTGAGGAGGGCAAGGCTGTTGCGGCGGCTTATGGGGCTTATGAAGAGCAGTTTGATCAGATTCAGCTCATTGAAGATATTACTTCTATGGGGTATGAAGTGGTGGAGAAGCATGTGTTTGACATTCCTCTGGTGGCGAAGATGTTGGATGAGGAAGGTGAGCTTGTAGACACAGAGGTGGTGCGTCCGGCAGAATATTATCGTGTGGGTGCAGAGGATGAGCTTACATATCAGAGGGTGCCTACCGTGCGGTTTTATACGGCTATAGATAGTGAGACTCATCGGGCAGCTGTGTTTCTTGCGGACAAGGATGGACAGATTGTTTATAAGAACAATCAGCTGGAGTGCAATTATACAGTCCTTGGGCAGGTGGAACAGCCTATTGTGGATATGGTGTCTGTGGCATTTCAGGATTTGAACCATGACGGTTTGACTGATATTACACTGATTGCTGGCTGCGTGAATACAAAAGGAAGCTATATCGGTAAGCAGTATAAGATAGGTGAAGTGCTGTTTCAGTCTCCAAACGGAGAAAAATTCCAAAATGGAGAATCGTTCGATAATCGAGAGTCATTCAATAATCAAGAGACATCCAATAAAAAGGTTGATTTTTATCGGGATTGGCGTATTAATGATAAGATTAACCGCTTTGATATGAATAAGAGTGCTAAGTGTATCCGTTCCTTTGTGAGAGATGGGCGGTCTACGGAATTTTTATATACAGCCACTACGGAGGCAGAGCTATTAAGTAAGGGTTTTGAAGTGATTGAAGAGCAAAGTTATTGGCGTACTTATGAGAAGCTTGGAAGACTAAAGGTTTTGCCCGGAGTGTATTCCATGGCGGATTATGATGTGTTTATGATTTATATGATTAATGAGCAGGGGGATATTGTGTGGTGTTTTCAGCCTATGGGAGATTTTGACAATCTTTACTCCTTGAGGGGAATTAGTGGTAAGGATTTGGATGGCGACGGCATGAAAGACTTGCTTGTGGTGGGAAGATACAGTAAGGAAGGCGAAAACGGCGAGATTATTGTAGAGGGACAGTACTCTATCTATTATCAGCGAACAGGCGGATTTGATACGGACACGGAATTTGTGTTAAGTCATCCTTATGATCCGGAAGATACAGTGGAAGAGCTTGTAAATAAAATACATGCTTATTGGGGTTGGAATACAGCAGAATTAGTAGAAAAGAAGGTAGAGAAGAAATGATTAAAGTACTGATTGTGGATGATGAGAAACCAATTTGTGATTTGATAGATATTAACCTGACGGCGGCGGGCTATCAGTGCAAAACTGTGCAGGATGGTCTGCAGGCCATTGATTTGATAGAGCGGGAAAATTTTGATTTGATACTGCTGGACGTGATGTTGCCGGGAGCGGATGGGTATGACATCATGGAATATATCAGACCATTGAAGGTGCCGGTAATCTTTATCTCTGCCAAACATGAAGTGAAGGACAGGGTGAAGGGACTGCGTCTGGGGGCGGAGGACTATCTGGTGAAGCCCTTTGATGTGGTAGAGTTGGTGACACGTGTTGAGGTTGTGCTGAGACGTTTCAATAAGACCCAGAAGCTGTTGCAGGCAGGGGATGTGACGGTGGATGTGGAGGCCAGGACAGTAACTAAGGCAGGCAATCCGATCGTTCTTACCAACAAGGAATATGGTCTGCTGGTGCTCTTTATCCGTAATAAAAATGTGGCGCTTTTTAAGGAAACACTATATGAGAAGGTTTGGGGAGATGAGTATATTGCAGACAGTCGTACCTTGGAACTGCATGTACAACGTCTCCGTAAAAAGATGAGTTGGGAACATAATCTGGTGGCAGTTTATAAGGTGGGTTACCGATTGGAAATCTAGTGTAATTAGAAACATGAATTAAGTTAAGAGGCTGAAATATGAAGTTTTCATATAAGATTTTACTATGGACAATTATTATTATGGCGGGTGCCTTTGGCATGAGCGGATATTTCTTTGTAGATTATGTGTTTGAGACATCTATGGAACGAGAGATTAATCAGGCCATGAATGACACCAATATTCTGCAATTTGCCTTTGAGACGGCGGCACTGAATATACCGTCCAAATATGAAGTGTTGCAGGATAGGGCGATTGAGCAAATTGGAGCCAATCTGGATGCTGGTAATACAGGTGCGACCAGATTAATTCGCATCTCTGATGAGAGCCGCACGCCATTATATGCCAGTGAAGGGTTTGTGAAGGAAACAGACTTTCTGGAACAGATTAAGGAAGACTCAAGGATTTATCAGGTCATTCGCCAGGGTGAGCATTATTATGTGCAGACGGGAACTGTCATTAATGCGCTGGACCGTATCGTTTATCTGGAGACTATGAAGGATGTAACGGAGGTATACGCAGAGCGGACGAAGGGGTTTGCAATGTATCGGCGAGTGGCGCTTTTAGTGTTATTTTTGAGTTCTGTGGTGATGTATTTCATTTCGTATTGGTTGACGAGGCCGATTCGTTTGCTTACGCAGGCGACTAAGAAGATGACTGCCGGAGATTATGGATATCGTGCGGAGAGAATCAGTAATGATGAGATGGGTGTGCTGACAGAAGATTTTAATCAGATGGCAAATGCGCTGGAGGATAATATTCACAAGTTGGAGGAGGAAGTACGCTCCAGAGAGGAATTTATAGGTGCCTTTTCCCATGAGCTGAAAACACCGCTCACAGCCATTATAGGTTATGCAGATTTATTGCGTTCCCACAAGATGGACGAGGAGAAAGCTTTGCTTTCTGCCAACTATATTTATACGGAAGGAAAACGTTTGGAAACTATGTCCTTCAGACTGTTGGATTTGATTGTTACCAAGCGGGGCGAAATTGCCTTTCAGAATGTGGATGTTGAGGTGCTGTTTAAATATCTGAAAAATATGTATGCAGTATCTACTGCGCCTGCCATGGATTTTCGGTTTGATTATGAATCGGGCAAAGTGCAGACGGAGCAAAATTTGATTATGACAGTGTTAAGTAATTTGGTGGACAATGCCTGCAAGGCTTCTGAACAGGGAAGTGTCATTGAAATCTTGGGTAGAAAGGAAAAAAAAGGGTATCGTTTTGCTGTGAGGGATTATGGTGTGGGGATTCCTGCGGAGGAATGCCGCAAGATTACAGAAGCTTTTTATATGGTGGACAAATCCCGTTCGCGCAGTCATAACGGAGCCGGTTTAGGATTGGCTCTTTGTGCGCAGATATTAAAGCTTCATGACAGCGAGCTTATCATCGAAAGTACGCCGGGAGAGGGCAGTTGTATTGGATTTGTGCTGCCGGATAGGGAGGTGACAGAACATGATGCACAGTAAAAGGAATATGTTTGTGTTGATTATCATAGCAGTTTTGGTTGTTCTGGGTTCGCTGTGGGGGCCGGAGGTGATTGCCGGTTATCAGGATGAGAGCTTTTTGAATCAGGTGAAAGAAATACAGACGGAAAGGTCGGGCGAAGGTTACCGTTATATTATGAGCAGCAATGAGAAACTGTATCTACTGGCAAAATGTCTGATTAGTCAAAGTCAGCCGGAGAGTGACAGAAATGCTGCAATATATCAAAACAATCTGAATTATGAAGAGTTGTCAGGTACCTATGCTTTTGTGGTGAACAAACAGGGACCTTCGGAGCAGGAGATTACAGAAGCGGATATCTATGAGGCGTGCAACAATCAGCTCAAGGAGATGCAGAATCTGGGAATCCTGCCCGATGCGGTGAAGGAAGTGACTGATTCGGCTTATGATGCAGTATTGTATTCTGCAATCGATGTGTTGGAGCCACGCAATAATGTATCGGTGTGGAAGGTGAGTCTGTCTACGGACAAGAAAAATGCGGACAAGTCCGGACGTATGCTGGATGCATATGTGGATGCCCAGACCGGTAAAATATATGAAATATATGTGCGGACGAACACTACATGGGACGAGATGGACAAGGACCAAATGATAAATGCTTGGGCCACAGATTTGGAACTTCCGGCACCTACACCCTATGAGTCAGAAAATCCTCTGTTGGAAAACACACCGTACTTTGCCAAATATCGTATTGGTGAAGGCGATGCCAATACAGTGGTAACCTGGGGATTTTATGAGGGAATTAATGAGTTGTACCTGAAGATTTCAAGGTAAAATGGTAGTAAAAATCAGATGATGCAAATTATATGCAAAAACGTTGAAATTTGTATGCAGAAATGTTGAATTTTTGATGTGCCTACCCCGTATTCTTAAGGAGAGGAATGGATAAGTGTTCCTTTGGATAAGGAGGATGCGGGCAATGCACAAAAAGAAGAGAGAATATAAGCTGGTACGTTGTAATGAAAATCAGTTGAGAAAGACCAAGAGAGTCGGAGGGCGATGTGTGCTTGCGGGTCTGTTGTCTTTTGCGCTGGTTTGTACAGCGGTACCGGCTTTTGTTTTCCCGAGACAGAGTACAGTAGTGGCTGCAGATGAGACATTGTCCGATATCAGTTGTGGAGATTTGGCAGCACAAGATGTGACAGGGAATGGAATAGGTCTGAAAAAGGCGACAGGCGAAGATATGTCTACAAGAGACGGAATGGATGTTGCAGCCTTGGATAGTCGGAAAATGGGACGTGCCCTGCTGGAGAATGCCATGATAACAAAAGAGCTTTGCAGGGAAGACATTCTGGTGGCACTGGATGCCGGACATGGTGGCGAAGATGAGGGCAGTTCCAGGGGAGGTGTTCTTGAGAAAACAGTGAATATGCAGATTGTTCAGGCGGTGGGAACACTACTTACAGATATGGGGTATCAGGTGCTTATGGTAAGAGAGGGAGATGAGGAGCTTTCGCTTGATGAACGTGTGCAGACTGCCAATGAGTTCGGAGCTCATATTTATGTAAGTGTTCATCAAAATGCCTGCGAGGAAAGAAAATCGGATGTATCCGGTGTTGAGGTGTGGTATAATGCAGAGAAGGCAGAAACAGGAAGCAAGCGTCTGGCGCAGCTGATACAGAATGATTGTGTGCTCTATACGCAGGCGAAGGACAGAGGGCTTGTGGAGGATGAGTCCTTGGTAGTTATCCGGGAGACTAAGATGCCGGCTTGTCTGATAGAGACGGGATTTCTCTCTAATAAAGCAGAAAGGGAGCTTTTGGTGAAGCCTGAGTATCAGCAGAGAATCGCGGAAGGGATTGTGTCGGGGATTGATTTGTATTTTTTTCCAAAGACCATGTATCTGACATTTGATGATGGTCCCAGCAAAGAGAATACGGATATTGTTCTGGATATTTTGAAGGAACAGAATGTTAAGGCTACTTTTTTTCTGATTGGAGAAAATGTGGAGAAGCATCCGGAAGTTGCCAGACGGATTGTGGCAGAGGGGCATACGATAGGCATTCATTGCTATAATCATGATTATGACAAGCTTTACCAGAGCGTGGACAGTTATGTGGCGGACTTTGAGAAGGCCCAGAAAGTGGTTTGCGAGGTGACCGGAGTGGAGACAAAGCTCTTCCGATTCCCGGGAGGCAGCATTAATTCCCACAATAAGGGCGTATATAAGGATATTGTGGAGGAGATGACCAATAAGGGCTATATTTACTTTGATTGGAATGCCAGCCTGGAGGATGCAACCCGCAATAATGAGCCGGAGAGACTTTTGCAGAATGCCAAGGAGAGCACCTTCGGACGCAGACGAATTGTTATGCTGGCACATGATGTGGTTTATAACACAACGCTGTGTCTTGAGGACCTTTTGGAGCAGTTTCCGGAGTATCGGATGGCGCCTTTGACAGAGGATGTGGAGCCGGTACATTTTTAGCTAAAAAATTTACAAATCTTTCTTGACAAATATAACCACTATATGTATAATAAATCAGTGTGTGAAAACACAATAGAGTGCATAGGAGTCGCTATGTTAGTTAATTTATCAGATGTATTTACCTCAGAAGGTAAAGTGGTAAATCAAGAGATTACTCTTGAGATGGAAGATTTTACAAACGGAATGGGAACCTATCATATTGTAGAGAAGTCCCCTATAGCATTCACCTTTTCCAACATCGGTGTGGACAAGGCAAGGGTGGAGGGCAGTTGTAAACTGTCATTTGCAGCTGTTTGTGACAGATGTCTTTCAGAGGTGCCGGTGGTGCTGGAGCTTTCCTTCGACAGAACGGTGGTTTCACCGGAGGCAGTTACGGAAGATGAGGATACAGATGCAGATGCCCAGAGCTTTATGGAAGGGTATCAGCTGAATGTAGAGACTTTTGTGTATGACGAAATTATTGTCAACTGGCCTGTGAAGATTTTGTGCAGAGAAGACTGCAAGGGTGTATGCCCGGTCTGCGGACAGAATCTGAACGAGAGGGAATGTGGATGCGACACCTTCGTACCCGACCCCCGCATGGCAGCAATAAAAGATATTTTTAATGCGAATAAGGAGGTGTAACGATGTCTATTTG
>SVFL01000093.1 GCA_015056885.1 Lachnospiraceae bacterium | reverse complement strand
GAGGCAACCACTGCCATGGAAATATCCTTTGGAGAACAATACGAAAAACCTATGAGTATCTTGAATCACTTTGAAATAAAGAACGGTAAAACCTATATTTACTACAAGGGCTTTGCCAAATCCAAGACTACCGGTGAAATGGTACCCATTTTAGAAACGGTAGTGCTGGATTTTGTGCTGACGGAGAATTTGCCGTAAATAAGGAACAACCGCACTTACTGCAGTTGTTCCTCTAAGTACAAGATTTACATCCTTACTGTTCATCCAAATACAGCTGCACCCTGCTTTGTATAATGGCACAGACATCCTCTATATTCTTCTGTCCCTTAAAATACGCAGAAACCTCTTCATCAATAATTGTTTGAATCTTTGTATGATATTGAAATTTCTCACTTACGTTATTAACCAGCGCTCTAATCATCTCAACATCTTCAGGTGTACACTTGGAAACCTGGATATTAACCACACCCGGTTCCGAATAATATCTTTTCGCAACGCTATACGATTGCCCGTTCTCATATACTAGTTCTTCCACCATAGAAGCTTCTAAAAATGCGTCGAATTGTTCTTTTACTACAGGGAAGCCGGTTCCGTCACACCCATTATACATGCAATATTCAATAAATTCCCACGCTTCCTTCTGATAAACACTCTTTGCATTAATTGCTAACTGTTCCCCCGAGAGAAATGCAGCCGACCCGCTTCCGCTTGTGGTAGGATATCCGATAAACTGAATATCTTCACCATATAACTCCGATTGCAACCGGCAATCCTCTACACCGGTTATTAATCCCAGAGTCAGGAGTATTTCTCCATTCCGGACGCTTCTGTATAAGCTTTCATAAGGTTTTCCCTTATAATTCTTTGCAAAATCCACAATTTGCTTAAAATCTTCTCCCGTAAAATCACATGTACCCGTACTCCAATCAATAAATTGATCCATATTAAATGCACACAGGGTTGTAAGTACACTTTCGTCCGCAGAAAAACCAAAAATACTATTGATATCTCCTCCATGCTCGGAAAGAAGCTGCATCATCTGCTCTATATCAATTCCTGCCTTTCCCTTTACGGTACTTTCTGCGCCCCACATGGTATAAATTCGGAACGTAGGTGCTATCGTAAACAACTGTCCCTCTAACTCATACAGCTTTATAACACTGGTTACATACTCTTCCTTCTCTTCTCCCATATACGTATATAAATCAGAGAATGCCCCCATCTTTGCCAAATTCTCATATTCCAAACCGTAAACACTGATTAAATCCGGTGCCTTCCCCTGAATAATATCCATTGTTAATTTATCAAATCCTGCATCATAATCCCAACCATCCACATAAATGATGGGTTCTATTGTTACCTGATCCTGATAACGGTTGAACGATGCTATCAGGCTCCGCATATTTGGCTGTAAAGACATCACACCCAGCGTCAGCTTCGTCTTCTGACTCTCGCCCTGCGTAATAAGAGTATATTCGGACTGTCCGGATTCTTTATAATTATCGATTATTTCTATGGTATCATCATGCATTCCCAAATAAATAATATCTTCTTCCCAGATTCCCACGCTTGCCAGCTCTAACAGCTTTTCAGTACGGGAATCAGACATATGATACCTATACAGAGCACCCTCATGGACATATAGTAATCCATCCTCCGTAAAAGCCATTATATTATGCCCCGTCAAATCTAAAAATTCATCGGTTTCCAGTCGTTTCGCTTCATATTCTTCTCTGTCAGAGGTTCTCATCTGCCTCACATAGTAACCATCCGCATCCATTGCCAAAAGCATAGGTATCCCATCTTCATTAAAAGAGAAGCCCAACAGCAAATTGCGATAAGAGTCCGGAACCTGTTCATAAACGATTGTGTTCATCTGTTGGTCTTTTACATATACTCTGTCAAGTGCTGTATAAACATCATCTTCTCCATCCTCATAAACCTCTGAGCAGAGCACATACATTTTATACCAGATATAATAAAAGCCATTACTGTCCGCATAAAAATTAATGAGCTCTGGAGAGCGTCCTAAATTCTCCACTTCAATATTCTCTATTGTACGAATATTCCCGTCGGCATCTATCTGCCATAAAGTGTTTCCCGCTTCTGTACCGCCGAAAATACATATCTCCTTTGCCACATTCACAGAAATGCTCTTCACATCTAGCACTCCGGGAATCTCATAGGATTGCAAATGCTCCACGGTATCCGCAGAGAACACCGAAATAATTACTTTATCCTCTCCATACCGATACGCATATATTTTACCATCATCTATGGTAGCGCCCTCATATTGAGCCAGCATCGGTGTATGCGTTACATTCCATTGCAGATTTGCTTCCATATTCTCATTCACATTAGTATTCTGATTCGTGCTCTGATTTGTACTCCCTTGGGCATTGGGAAATGGATTAGACTCATCCTTTCCGCATCCTGTTAAAATACAAATCATAAAAAGAATCATTAATAAAGCAATTTTTGTTTTTTTCATAGTCCCTCCTTGTTGATGATTAATAAAAAGTCATTGCCACTACGCCACATTTTCTCCCCATTTGTGGTCTTATCTAGTGCTTAATTATTAACCATTTCTTCCACAATAGTTAAAAAATCTTCTTTACCCATTACACTAACTGTCGAATTACTGATTTGACTTCTCACTTTGCCATCAATTTGGGAAGTATTGAGCACTGATACATCAGAATCATCTACATAATCCAATGCCATCCTATTTAGGATCACATCATCTCCTACTACCGGGAAGATACTCTGTGCTCCCCAACCATGTCCCCTTTCATTTAGAAACAGAATAACTTCCATCCCTTCTTCCATTGCGTAACCATCAGGTAATTGAATATATGATGGGGTATTTCCACCCTCTTCATAGTAAATCAAAGTACTTACTGCATCATTACCTTTTATGCAGGTTTCAATTTCTAATGTTACCGGTGTGATAGGATTATAAAGAACCTCTGAACTATCAGCCGGATTTCCCGAAAGGGATACCGGTATTTCTTCTAAATATGTTTCTCCAATACTAACCACTGTGGCACTAACAATCGTACTGGCTTTCTCCGCTAAAGCAGGCATAGAGAATGCCGGATAAATTGCTGCACTTTCATATATTGGCAAATCTCCTTTATCGACGCTCTTTCCATATAAATACCCAAGTGCCGCCATTATACATACCGCAACACATACAGCAATAATAAAACTGATTTTCTTCTTCATTCTGCCACCTCCGCATTACCAATAAATTGCCATTTTAAATCTTTCCTTTCTTTGTTAGCACAATGACAGTAATTTTCTTTATGATAGTTCTATTCTTTTCCTGTTTCAACCCTTCCTGCATGAAAAGACATTTTCCCTAGCGTTATGGTCAAAAACCACGTTATCTCCAGAAACACTTTGTTACCGAATCAATCAGTCACAATAGCTCCTTTTATTCCCTGCATTATTTGGTACTCCTAAATTTCTTTAAGCCTTCGGGCTTCTTTTTTTGACCAATTCGCATTACTTATTGTCTTTTCATACAATTCTATTGCAAACTACAACTCTTTTGACTAGAATTATAGTATCTATATATGATTATTGATAAGGGAGGAGTTTATGCGGATATTAATTTGTGATGATGATGTGCTGATTCGAGAGCGCCTACAAAAATATATAAATGACTTCTTCCGTAATAACAACTTAAAATGTCCGGAGCTACTTACCCTTGATAGTGGAGAAACGCTGTTAGCAGATAAGGAAACAAAAGATATTGTTTTTCTGGATATCGAAATGCCCGGCGTCAGTGGCATTTATACAGGCAATGAGTTAAAGAAACAAAATCCAAATGTTATTATTTTCATCGTAACCTCCTATATGGAATACTTGGATGAGGCTATGCGCTTTCAAGTCTTTCGCTACTTATCCAAACCCATTGACAAACAACGCCTGTTTCGCAATCTCAAGGACGCCCTTCAATTGTATCATACCTTGGTAAATAAGATTCCCATCGAAACAAAGGATGGCGTTTATTCCGTGCTATCCTCAGACATCATTTTCGTAGAGGCTACTGAGCGCAAAGTAATCATACATACACCGGATTCCGATTTTGAATCCGTACATAATATACAGTATTGGGTAAACCAACTGTCCGACCATTGCTTCTTTCAGTCTCACCGTAGCTTTATTGTAAATATGAAATATGTTGACAATTTTGACCATACTCTTATTCACTTGTATAACCAGAAGTTTTCTGCGTATTTAACTCGCAGGAAATATACTCAGTTTAAAAACGCTTATTTACTCTACATAGAGAGCCAATCATAATCGAAAAGGAAAACTATATGGAAAACTATCTTCTCTTTTTTTGTGCCTATTTTATAGAGGCAATTATTTTATGGCAATATGCCGTTACTATATTTCATCCGAAATATTCTACCCTTACGAGAATCACGTCATTAACAACACTATATTTTACATTATCTATTATTTTTGCATTAAATCTTGTTAGCGTTAATGCTATTGCTTTTTTTGCTGCCAACTTTATCTTCTTCTATTTCATGTTCTACTCCGGATTGTTTTCTGCATTATTTCACGCTTCACTAACCACTGCCATTCTAGGGTTTAGCGAACTTATCGTCACAAGTGCAATTCCTAATATGATGTATAATTATTATGATGCTACCAATTTTGAACAAACCTTCACAGTACATATGATTCTTTCCAAATTTCTATACTTTATATTACTCTTTGCAATTTCACACTTCACAACACATCGCAAAGAAAACAAGCAACCAAATAGAAAGGAAATATTATTGATACTGACAATTCCTCTTTTATCAATCTGGATAGCCATCTCAATTTTTATGATTTATGTAGATTCATTACTTCCGGATTATCTTTGTAGAATGATATTAATCAGTGCCTTCCTGCTCCTCATCATCAACATCATTACCTGGTTCATTTATACCTACACCCAACGTAAGAACCGGGAGTTTACGACGCTGCAGCTCCAACTGCAGAGGGAGTTGGATGCCACTGCCTATTACCAAATGTTACTGAAGCAGGACGAAAGTCAGCAGATTCTCATACACGATATCAAAAAGCATTTGCAGTCCTTGTCCATCTTAAACGAGCAGGGACAGCCGGACAAAATTCATGCCTATATTCAGCAAATCATTAACTCTTCCAACCTGCAAGTTGCTGCCCGCCTTTGTGATAATGAAATGTTAAATGCTATTTTAGGACGTTATTCCCGCCGCTGTATGGAGGAACAAATTGATTTTCATGCTGATATTAGAAGTGGCGTTGTAGATTTCATTAAGGATGAGGACATGACTTCACTGTTTTGTAACCTCTTAGACAATGCTCTTGAGGCTGCAACTAATTACCCGCACAGTTATATTGAATTAAGCGTACACAATCGCCCCAACACTCCGTTAACCATTATTTCCATGATTAACTCCTGCCGCATCAATCCCTTTGATAAAAACGGACAATTGCATTCCCGCAAAGCTGACCCTCTGCGACACGGCTTCGGCATGAAGAGTGTGGAGCGTATGGTAGCCAAATACAATGGAGAGATGACCATGTATTACAAAGATGAGGATTACACCTTCCATACGATTATTATGTTGCGTGATCAAGAAAAAATAAAACAAAAAATGCTCCCATAAGAGCATTTTTTGTTTTATTAGATACATCTCTATTTAATTATCTCCGGATTATGTTTTCCAACCTTAATCAAAGCCTCCAGCATAGAATAGTAATTGGGCTTTGGCTGGATATTACAATCGAACACGCAATAATTATTGGAATCGCTGTCGTACAGCAAATATCCGTCCATAAGGCTGAAAATATTCACTACGGTAATATTGGCATTTCCGCCGTTGCTATCATCCAACGAAAGCATATACTGGATAAACTTCTTGTAGCACGCAGCCTGCTTTTCATAGGACTCGGGGGAAGTATCCTTAGCCACGATATTTAACTCGGTTACCTGAAGCTCCAATCCCAATTCTGCATATTTCACTACAGAATTATACACATCCAAAAGATCCGTATCCACGGACAAGTTGCACTGCATACCCAGCGCATCCACCAAGCCACGTTCCTTCAGGTACTCCATCAACTCATAGATGTAAAACATCTTTGTGGAATCCCAGGAATTGTAATCATTATATACCAGTGCCACACCGTCTGCCGCATACTTTCTGGCATAGGTAAAGGCAAGCTCCACATATTCGTAACCCAGAATATCATACCACTGGTTGGTTCCTTCGGGGCTTTCGCCTCTGGTTCGACATCTCCAACCACTAGCGTTTTCCAAATCTCCCGGTTCCACGCACTCATTTACCACATCCCAGCAATATACTACGCCGGGGTAATTATCCTGACAGAAAGTCAGCATCTGGCGAATATAACTCTCCAGACGATACTTCATGGTCTCTGCGTCCACATAAGCACCATCGTCTAAATATCCTTCTCTAAAGAACCAGTCCGGAGTCTGGGCATGCCATACTAAAGTATGACCACGCACGCCGATATTATTTGCCTGACAAAAGGCTAACATTTTATCTGTTACAGTGAAATCCAGCACCGGATCCTCCACTCCGTTTGCCGCTGCTTCCTGACATGCCGCCTGAGACAACATGTAGCTGGGCTTCATGAGATTGGTCGCTGTAGTGGTGTTACAATGATATTTCAAAAGCTCCTGCATTTCCGGACTTTCTACTGCAAAAGTCTGGGCGTTATAACCGGACATAGCCAAGCCAAACTTAAAGTAAGGAGCAAAGGCCTCCTTCAAAGGCACGCAGGTAAGCGCGGTCTCCATATCATACTCACTGTCCGCAATGCTTTCCGGCACTACATAGTCTTCTACGACTCGATAATCTTCCGGGGTACTCCATTCTTTAGCCGGCTTCTTGGTCGGCTGCTCATCGGCCCCCGTACCGGTCTCTGTACCTGTCACACCTTCTGCATCAGGCGTTACTTCTCCCGTTTCCTTATCGTCCTCTATCTCCTGATTCTGCTCTGCCTTAGGATCCGGCAGCTTTTCCTCATTAATTCTTGCCACACAGCCGGTAAACATTTGGGCACACATACCCACCACAGCCATGCATAATAAAAGTTTCTTTCTCATCCGTTCTCCTGAACCTCCAATAAAAGCAATTCCATAACCAAGTCAAAATTCACGTTGGCGTCCAGACGTTTTTTCGCAGTATCCAGAGCCT
>SVFL01000092.1 GCA_015056885.1 Lachnospiraceae bacterium | reverse complement strand
GGGCTATCGGTACCGGTAAGGTTGCTACTACTGAGCAGGCTCAGGAAGTATGTAAGGCAATCCGTGACTGTATCGCAGAAGTTTATGATGATGCTACTGCAGCAGCTATCCGTATCCAGTACGGCGGTTCTGTATCTGCTTCCAGCGCACCTGAATTATTTGCTCAGGCAGATATCGACGGTGGTTTGGTAGGTGGCGCTTCTTTGAAGCCTGATTTCGGCGCGATCGTAAACTACAATAAGTAAGATATAAATAGGTATCATGCACCGGGTAGTGAGAAATCACTATCCGGTGTTTTTATATATTCGGGGTCACTCATCTGTCCGTTGAGTCTTCTCAAACTTGCGGTTATTGTTCTTTTATGAAAGTTGCGATATGCTATATTCATCAGCTGATACGAAATAATAAGAGAGTACTAAAAGGAGAACTTAGAAATGGATATGAATATTGGAAGTGTAATAAAGAAATTAAGAACCGCACAGGGGGTGACACAGGAGGATTTGGCAGAGTATTTGGGGATATCTTATCAGGCGGTCAGCAAATGGGAGACCGGTGTAGGATTGCCGGATATCACATTGCTTCCCGGGATAGCCGTTTTCTTCGGAGTGAGAATTGATGAACTGTTTTCCATCAGTCATGAGGATGAAATGGAACGCATCAGACATATTTTAGATTATGAAAAAATGAATGACGGTAATTTTGCTTATGCAAAGCGTACCTTGGATACTATGCTGAGCGAGAATTCTAAAAATGTGGATGCTATTAAAACATATGCAAAGGTAGTTTTGAACAAGTCAAATGAGGAATTGCTTGCTGCAGGTAAGCTTTTGGAAAAGGCTATGGAAGTCAGTCCTTTGGATGATGAAGTATATGGATTGTATCGCGCAGTACGCGGAGGCGGCGAGTACAAATTCCATAGCGACAATGATTGGTTTATCAGAGTCTGTGAACCTTATGCAAGGAAATATCCGCAAAATGAAGGCTTATGCAATAGTCTGGTAGAAGCTATGATTAGCCAAAAGTATTTTGATAAGGCGGAAGAGATCATCCATATGATGCAGCCTTCTGACGAACAGAAATTCATGAAGGAGATTTTGCTGGGAGATGTACAGGTAAAGAAAGGTGATACCAAAGCCGCTAAGGAAATCTGGGCTACTGTTTCTACAGAGGATTGGCGTGCACAGTATGAAGTGGGCGAACGATTAAACCGTCTGAATGAGTATGACAATGCCATCGCTTGCTTTAAGAGAGCGTATGATTTACAGAAAGCACCTAAACGAGCTTTGGATATGGTATATTCCTTGGCTTTCCTGTACAAAAAGCTGGGACGTTTTGCAGAGGCAATGAAGTCATGGGAGTGCATTTTACAGGTACTGGCAGAGGATTACGGACAGACAGAAGGCAATGATGTGGAATGGGCAAACAACGAAATTAAGAAATTAAAGGATTTGATTGATGCGAAATAAAGATTGGGCTACACGAGAAAGGGTCAGAGCATATGCTTTGGCCCTTTTGAGTTTAAACGGGGTGTTTTTTGCATGTATTTATGATATACTGGAAGTGTTAAAACTGTTTTATGATATCCAACGGGAGGGGACGCGGATGAAGGTATCCTTTGACCTGGATGATACATTATTCGTATCGCCGGATGAATTTGAAACAGAAGCAGTACCATCTTTTACATACAAATGGAAGTATAAAGAACGGCTTCGCAAGGGAACCATAGAGCTTTTTGAAAGGCTACAGGATATGGACGTGGAAATTTGGATTTATACCACTTCTTTCCGGTCGGAAAGGTATATACGAGGCCTGTTTCGTTGTTATGGTTTGGAAGTAGAAAGCATTGTAAATGGAGAACGTCACGCAAAAGAGGTGCAGGGAGCACGTGCAGAAGCCATGCCCTCCAAATATCCAAGCAGATATCGGATTGATTTACATATAGACGATGATGTGTCCGTGGCACAGAATGGCAGAGTATACGGATTTAAGGTTTTTATAGTAGGGCCACAGGACGATAACTGGACGGAGAAAATCGTAGAAGAAGTGGAACGGATTCAAAAAATAGTGAAATGATCTAAGGATTATGAGGGTGAAAATATGAATTTAGAACAGGAAATTTTAAAAGAATACGATTTAAATGTGCAGGAGCTTAAGCTGCTTCGGCACAATGAAAATATGACCTATAAGGTACTTGCGGAGGAAGGCGAGTATGTGCTTCGAATTCATCAGTCTGTTGAAGGGATGAGTCTGTCCATGCTCATGGGTGAAGCGAAGCCGGAAGAGCTTATATCCGGAGAAATGCAGCTTTTAGAAGACTTGTGCCAAAATACGGATTTAGGAATACAAAGGCCTGTTAGAACCGGGCAGGGCAGTTGGTAACAAAAAAGGACGGAATCTGTGCCACCCTGCTGGAATGGGCACCCGGAGAATGTGTGAATAAGCAGGCAATGGATGTGAATCAGGCCTACAAAATCGGAGCTATGGTGGCTGAAATACATAATGCAGCAAAGCTGACAGGAAATATCAGAAGATATTCCTATGGAACAGATATGGTGGAGCGGATGCAGAAGGTATGTGATACCATATTACAGAAAGCAGGGGCAGAAAAGCAAATATTTGCTAACGTACAGAAGGTTTTAGATAAGATAAAAGAGCTGTTGAGAGCACGTGGAAGTGAATTTGTGATGATTCATAATGATTTGGGAGAAAGCAATTTATTGTGTTCGGACCAAGAAATTATTCCTATTGATTTCTCTCTCAGTGGTGCATGCATATGTGAGATGGATTTGGCGTCTCTGTTTCTCCATTTTGAAAAGAAAGAGATCAAGGATGCAATCGTGCAGGGATATAACAGTAAAGCAAACAGCCCGGCTAATGGAGAATACATTGATATTTGTCTTGGGTATCAATTACTGATTTTTATTCTAAGCAAATATGAGATGATATGTAATCAGGGCTGGTTTACAGAGGCCTTGCATTATTGGGATGAGGAGGTGTTTCAAAAGATTGTAAGAGGAGAGCGGATAGAGCAGAAAATTGGTTTATATAGTTGATGTAGATGATGGGGACGGCATGACCGTCCCTTTTTGAATGAAGATAAAAAAATTAAAAATACTATTGACATTCATAAAAACATAGTGTACTATGTACCTAGTACACCGATACACACAAAGAAAGGAGCGATATATGGAGTTTTCCGCAAGTACACCAATCTATCTACAGGTGGTGGAAGAGATTAAGCGGCTGATGATCAGCGGCGAACTGAAGCCCGGTGAAAAGCTTTGGTCTGCAAGGGATATGGCACTACGATATCAAATTAATCCCAATACAGCGGCCAGGGTTTATAAGGAATTGGAAGCTATAGAGTTATGCTTTACCAAACGAGGACTTGGTACATATATTACCGAAGACCCGGGGATGGTAGAGAAGCTACGAAACGAACGGGCGGAACAATTGATTCAGAGCTTAGTGACAGAGTTTAAAAATTTAGGATATACCAAAGAAGATGTGCATAAGCTCTTAGACGAAAACTATTAACAAAAAGAAAGAATGATTTCGAGGAGGAAGAGATGGTAGAAGCGAATAAATTAGGAAAGAAATACATGAGAAGATGGGCACTGAGAGATGTGGATCTGGTGCTGGAAAAGGGGAAGATTTATGCATTGCTGGGACCCAACGGAAGTGGTAAAACCACTTTTATGAAAATGGTGGCAGGACTTATCAAACCCACTTCAGGTACAGTGACCTTTAATAATGGTCCCATTGGAGTAGAGTCAAAGAAAAGAGTGGCATATATGTCTACAGAGCCCTTCTTTTATGCATACATGACCATTAAGGATGTGGGAAAATACTTTGCGGACTTTTTTGAAGATTTTTCTATGGAAAAATATGAAGAGCTGATCAGCAGGATGGACTTACATATGGAGGATAAAGCAAAGGAGCTTTCTTCCGGTCAGGCGGCCAAGCTGAAGATAGCAGCCACCATGGCAAGAGATGCAGAGCTTTATATGCTGGATGAGCCCTTAAACGGTATCGATATCATCGCCAGAGAACAGATTCTGAAAGCTATCGTGGAAGTGGCAGGGGAAGATAAAACCTTGGTGATTTCCAGTCATTTGGTAGATGAGCTGGAGGCTATCGTGGATAGCGTGGTTTTCTTAAAGCTGGGAAGTCTGGTATTAGCAGGCGATGCAGAGGAAGTGCGTATAGAGCGCGGCAAGTCCATCGTAGAATTATATAAGGAAGTATATGCATAAGAGGGGGAGAAGACAATGGGAAAATTGATTAAATATGAATTGAAAAAGCAGATGCTGTCTAAAATAGTAGTTGCTGTATTGGCAGCCATTTGTGAAGCGGTATTTTTAGTAGCATTAATAATAAATAAGGCAGAGTGGGCCGGCAGTGCTTTTGCTATCTTTTTTATGCTGGGCTTTGCATCATTGTTTTACTTCAGTTTTGAAACTATTGTTACATATTCCAATGATTTAAAGACCAAGCAAAGCTACATGCTGTTTCTGGTACCCCGTAATATGTATCAGGTAGTGGGTGCTAAGATGGTTACCACCTTACTCCAGATTTTGCTGGTAGGAGCTGCCTTTGCAGCAGCTTTTGTAGGCAATGTGTTCATAACTTGTGCCAGATATGGTGAAATCGAGGAAATGATAGAAATGTTCAAGATGATGTTTGAACAGATTTCCGGAATTAGTCTGAATCTGTCAGAAGTGATATATGTGGTCTGTACATTGCTCGTAATTTGGATAGAGTTTGTACTCATGTGTATGTTGGCAATTACTTTATCCACCACCTTATTTGCTAATAAGCGATACAAGGGTGTGATAAGTTTGGGAATTTATGTGGTATTGCAGATTTTAGTTGCAAAAGTGGCAGATTTGGTGACAGATGGTGCTATGTCAGCTGAAGTGTTTGAACTGAATGCGATGGCATGGATTTATATCGGTGTATATGCGGTGGTGATGGTGATTTGCTTCTTTGCAAACACTTGGCTTTTGGATAAAAAGATTAGTGTTTAATGTAATTACATAAGCATAAAAAGGACGATGGTTTTAGGGCCGTCGTCCTTTTTGAAATTGTATTTTTTGTAGAATTATGTTATAATGTGTTCAAGTGTTTTTTTGCGCCGCAGGTGACTATTTTTCAGGGGGAGAAAGGAGAGAAACACGATGATTTTTAAATGTAAGAATTGCGGAGGAAATACCGTATACAGTCCGGAGCATGAGGGCATGTTCTGTCCTTATTGCGAAAGCGAGAGGAGTCATGAGAGAAAGCATGATTTGACCAATATCACACATTGTCCGGATTGTTCCGGTGAACTGGAGATAGGGGAGTATACCTCTGCATTGCAGTGCCCTTATTGTAGTAATTACATCATCCTGAACGAAAGGGTGGAGGGTGAGTTTACCCCTAAGAAGATGATACCCTTTAAGTACAGCAAGAATATGGTGAAGCAACTGATGCGAGATAATTTCAAGAGCAGAGTGTTTGCGCCTACGGATTTCTTGTCGGAAGCACGTTTGAATAGTATGAGTGGTGAGTATGTGCCATTCTGGATGTATGATTATAATGCACGTTGTGTATTCCGCGGAGAGGGTACCAAGAAGCGCAGCTGGACTACGGGAGAGATGCACTATACAGAGACTTCATATTACAATATTGTCCGTGACTTTTATCTGACTTATGAGGATATCCCGGTGGATGCGTCAATTGTGATGCCTGACCATATTATGGACCTGATGGAGCCCTATAATTATGGTGATATGGTGGATTTTCAGCCGGAGTATATGTCCGGATTTAATGGTCAGAAGTACAATATGCCTGCCACTACTTTGGAAAATAGAGCCAGCGGTAAGATGAGGGAGAGTGCGCAGATGATTCTGAGTCAGAGCGTTACCGGATATTCTACGGTGACCACCCATGAAAGTAATGTATCGCAAAATAATACGGAAGCCAGATTTTGTCTGTTGCCGGTTTGGAAATACATATACAAATATAAAGGTACGGAATATCCTTTTTATATCAATGGTCAGACGGGTAAGGTGATTGGTAAAGCGCCTGTTTCAAAAGCGAAGGTGAAAGCATATGGTGCTACCCTGTGGGCTTCTTTAACATCCATCATTTTATTAATTGGCTTTATAGTGACAAACTTGTAATATAGGGGAGGAAAAAGGATGTCGGTAGAAGAATTTAATGTAAAAGCAGAAGCCAGAAAGCAGTACCTAAAGTACTTCAGAGGCTGGTTTATCGTAATAGCTGTATTGTTGGTAGTGTCGGGAGTGATTTTGGCCGGTAAGCTTCTGAAGAAAGATAGCGACCGTACCAATGATGAAGCGCCTAAAGAGAGAGTTTTTGACGAGGCGGATGTACTGACCGATAAGGAAGAAGAGAAGCTGAGGAAGCTGATTTCCAAAGCAGAAGAGAAGATTCATGCGGATATCGTACTTTTGACCATTGACCAGTCTGTGGAAGGAAAAGCGGCAAAGGAAAAGTATGGCTATCGCTTTGATGATTGGGTATCCAATATGGATGATATAGCAGAGAATTTCTATATTGATAATTTGTTTGGCTATGATGAAGAATACAGTGGCGGAATCCTTGTTATGAACTGGTATGGTGCCGGTACTGCGAATAGCCAAAGAGGAGTTCATTTAGGATTGGATGGTAGGGCGAAGGAGAAAATCTCCGGTCGTGAGATGGATCAGATTACGAAGAAGGTACAGGATGTAATTTTGGCAGGAGGTACTCCGTATAAAGCCTACAAGGCGTACGTGGATAAAATGGTAAGCTTAATGGGTGGTGGATTGCCTTCATATGTTATGCTTGTTTTTGCACTGGCCGCTGCCATCGTGCCCCTTATTGTGGCAAGTATTTTCATTGCTGTGAAGTCTGTCAGCAAGGAAGGCAAAGTTACTACAAATGTGAATACCTACGTAAGCCAGAATACCGGTAATAAAACGATGCGAGATGATTTTATCCGTAAGACTGTCACCTCCAAAAGAATTCCTAAAAGCACATCTTCCGGTGGTGGTGTAAGAAGTTCCGGCGGCGGAAGAATCTCCAGTGGTGGTGGTCGTTCCATGAGCGGTAGTAGCAGAAGGTTTTAGAGCGTGCCATGTCAGAGCCGCATTCGCAAAATAAAGAACAACAAAAAAAGAACTCACATGACGGTGTGAGTTCTTTTTTATATATAAAAATTTTAAATTAAGCCATCTGATTAACAGCCTTGCTAAGACGTGAAACTTTTCTTGCAACGTTGTTCTTGTGATA
>SVFL01000091.1 GCA_015056885.1 Lachnospiraceae bacterium | reverse complement strand
CTCTCCCTTACGATAATTTGCCTGATCAAAATAATTCCACTTATCATCATCCGCTTTTTTTACTCCTAAATAGCGTGCAAACTCTGCAGAATTTCTTTTTCCTTCTGGGAAAATCACACTGTCCGTTCTGCATCTTCAGCAGCCTAATAAAAGCCATATCAAAAACGATTTCTCCGCAGTTATCCGTAAGGAACACCAGCCGCTCTGCATGCTCATTTCTTACTAACACCTCTATTATGCTTTGTTTGCAGCACCTAAAAGCTCAATTTTGCTGAGTGCAAATTCCTTTACCTTAGCAATCGGCTTTTTCATAAACAGATCCAATGCTATGCTTCTGTTTGGATCCGCCAATTCTTCCTGTACAGCATCCAGGAACGTATAACAAATATCCGTTGCAAAGTTCATCTTACGAATACCTGCTTTCACTGCCAGCTTGATCTGGTCATCGGAAATACCGGAACCGCCGTGTAACACAAGTGGCGTATGATTGGTGGCTTCGTAAATAGCCTGGACCCTGTCAATATCTAACTTCGGCGGTTTCTTGTAACGACCATGAGCATTTCCTACCAAAACAGCCAGACAGGCTACACCGGTTTCTTTTACAAACTCTGCCGCCTGCTCCACGTCCGTAAACTCGTCCATGCCGTCATCATTCACGCTTCCTACATGTCCCAATTCGCCTTCTACAGCCAGTCCAAGATATCCGCAGGTCTCTACAGCATGCTTTGTGGCAGCTACATTTTCTTCATATGGAAGTGCAGAACCGTCCAACATAATACCGGTTGCTCCCCAATATAAAGCCCTTGTCATTTCAAGCTCGGATGGACCATGGTCTAAATGGAAACATACCGGTACACTTGCTTTCTTTGCTGCTTCCATAATGATTGGAGCCAAATAATATGCAATTCCCTCTTTTACTAATCTCGGATATACCTGTAAAATAACAGGAGCTTTTGCCTCTTCCGCTGCCTCGATAACACCTACTACGGTTTCCATGTTATATACATTAAATGCAGGAATTGCAAAGCCGCCCTGCCCGGCCATATCCAGTACTTCTTTTAATGAAACTAACATGTATTTATTCTCCCAAAATCAACTCTTCTAAAGCTATAATCTTCACATCATCCTGTGCCACTGCCTTTAAAGCTGCATACTCAGATACACTTGCAGTCACAATGGTATCTGCCTTTACTCCCTTGGCATTATTGATACGATCACTTGCCACGCGAAGCATTACATCCGGCATCCATTCCTTCATCAGAATGTTGCCTGCCCACATGGTATCCTTACCATGGCAGAGCATCTCGTTACATACTGCATAAGCATTGATCACTTCTCTTGCCTCTGCGGTTTCACCCAGGTCTCTAGACAACTGGAATGGATCCTGATATACTACTTCCTTGCCGGTATTAACCACTGCCAAAGCACCATTCTTAATCAATTCTGCTGTGTAAGCGGTAAAGGTAACTACTTCTGCTGTTAACTCTACGCCCCACTCTTTGTATTCACGCTTAAATACCTTTGCATCCTGTGGGTCAAATACCACAACCTTTGCAAAAGCATTTAATTCCTTTGCACAGGCTACCATCTGTTCCTTGGTTTCATTAGCAGCACTGATTAAATATTCCAACTGCTGACCGCTTGCAGGTTCTTTTGCAAGTACGGTAAAGTTTACACCTGCTTTTTCTAAAACCTTGATGGCATTTACTGCTGCTGTCGGTACCTTATATGTAGCATCCACACCTAAGAACAGTAATACATCAGTCTTCTCAGCATGCTTTGCCGTTGTTTCTGCTAAGCAAGCATCTACTTCTGTCATGCCATAGGCATTACCGGTCTCTAAGCAGTTGTCTACTAACTTATTGATATATTCCGGAAGTACACCTTCCATGGCTGCATCCAGTCTGGCTTCCTTGGTAAACATTACCGGGTCCCAACCGGTTACACAGTCTGTTACGCATCCTCCACAGCATGCACATTCATAAATATTGTCAATAACATCACTTAACTTAAGTGCTCCACGATTTACAAGGGAAAGTCCCAGAGCTCTTGCCTTTGCTGTATTTCTCTCTAATCCTGTTGCATTTCCGATTGGACAGATGTGATGACACATCCAGCAAAAACGGCAGGATTCTACATGTTGCTTACTTTTTTCTGACATCATAATTCAATCTACCTCCTCCAGAATTAAAGTCCAAGTTTAAACGGATTCATGATACCGTTCGGGTCGAGCTGTTTCTTGATACCTTCCAGTACCTGCATTGCTGGACCATACTGCTCTTTTACATAACGTCCAAGCTTGATTCCTACACCATGATGGTCATTTACTACACCGCCATTTTCCAATGCTGCTCTTATTCCGGTAGTCCAGATTGCCTGATGAAGTCTGAGTGCTTCCTCCGGGTCTTCCGGTACAAATTCCGGATCAACAATAAAGCGGTCATACATCATTGCGCCCCACTCATACCAATGAGAGAAATGTGCGATAAACTTCGCCTGTGGGAAATTTGTTTCAATTGCTTCCTTCATAGCATAGTAAATCTTTTCAATTTTGCCATATGGAGCAATGGTATCCATAGTTCCATATAATTTTGGTAAATCCAGGGCATGTCCAGGATAGAAGAAAGTAAGTTTTTCCTTCCACCATTTTTCACCATATTCGCTGCCAAGGTCTTCTGCGCCATACTTTGCAAAGGTTTCAAGTAAAATTTCTTCTTCCACATCTACCATCTTGGTAAGACCTTCATAAGCAATGTTCATGAATGCACCCTTGCGTTCTACACCAACAACCTTCTTAATAAGGGATGCTGTTTCTGCCTCATCATAAAGACGCATAACAGATGGCTTAAACTTCTGTAACAATTCCTTGGAAGCTTTAAATGCAGCATCCATATCCTGGAATAAGAACGCTCTAAAGCGACGTTCCTCCGGCTGATCATAAATTCGCATCTGAGCCTTTGTGATAACGCCCAGGGTACCTTCTGAACCAATGAAAATCTGATTTAAATCCGGACCAACTGCATGCTTCGGTGTTGGTGAAGTATAAATGATATCGCCGTTTGGAAGAACCACTTCCATCTGAAGAACCATATCATCAATTTTGCCATATTTATTGGAGCATACACCAATACCTCTGTGTGCCAAAAAGCCACCTACTGTAGAGCATGCAATAGAAGAAGGATAATGCATGGTTGCCTTACCCACTTCATTTGCAGCCCATTCAAGGTGCTTATAAATACATCCGGTACCACACTCTATGTACATAGCCTCTGTATTTACTTCGTAAATCTTATTCATTCGTTTGGTATCCAGAATAATACCACCGCAAACCGGAAGAGCGCCGCCCTGGGAACCGCCACCTGCACCCCAAGTGGTAACAGGAATCTTATAATAATTCGCAATCTTTAAAACCTTAGATGTCTCCTGTGCATCCTTAGGTGCTACTACGAAGTCTGCCTCCGGCATTCTGCGACCACGGTCTGCCCACATACGGGACAGCCAGTAATAGTCCACACTGTGTGTTAGCTTGTCAATTTCTTTTACTGAACAGTTTTCTTTTCCTACTGCGTCTTCTAACTCAGTCAGGATCATGGAAAATAAAAATTCATTCATTTGCATTGTTTGTCTCCTTCCATCCATGTACAAGTTATCAAATTTCTTTGATAGAATTATCTATTTTTAAATTAGGGAAATATTTACAGAACTCTTTTAATTCCTTAGTAAAATCCCCTTCTATCTCCACAAAGTGGTGAATATATGGTCCCTCAAGCAAACGGTCTTCCCATGCCTGGAGGTTCTCAAATTCACCCCACAAATAAGTACCATGCGTTTGTGGTCCTTCCGTAGTATGACAAGTGCCTGCAAGCATCATGTAATCACCATTCTCCTGGTCCATACGCGCAACGGTGTATGTACCATCCTTCACACGGAACCATTCTCGTTGATTTACCAGACGTGCTGTAGAATCCGGTGCTTTCACAGAAAGTGGGAATGGTCCACAGTGCCATAAAAGCTCTGCGTTTTTATTCTCCGGATGACGTACTGTAAATTCACCCAAAAACGGCTTGCCCTTGCCAAAAGATGCAGAGGACAAAAGCGCCATGGTGAGTGCACAGTGCATATCACTCTCGCAACTGATAATATATCCTAAATCATTTAAAATACCGTATACTGCACAAGGTGCCAGGCCGTCAAACATGGCCGGAGTTGCAGTCCAACATTCTGCGCTGATTACATCCAGCTTAAACTCTTCAAACAGGCCAATATATGTAACAATTAGACATGCCATTCTATTTAAATACTGAGGTGTCAGATCGTCCATCTGGTAATTATCCTTAAATACCTGCACATACTTTGCAATTTCTTCCTGCTTTTCCAACTGCGTCTTGTAAAAACGTTCCTGAACAATTGCCATATTAATAGGTACTATTTTGAGACCGAACTTCTGCATTAACTCGCCTTCGTTCCAGATAACAGAAAAAAATGGTGCCGGACGGGTTCCAATCTGACCCACACGCATACCGGTGAAGTTCTTTACCATACATGCTACTCTTGCAAAGCGTTCAAAGCCTTCTTTAAACTCCTCGGACTCTACCCTACAGCATGGAATGTGTGAAAACGGAATTCCAAAACGCTGCATCTGTCTGGACACACCAAACAATCCACATTGGGAATCCGTAGGGCGCATACCATCTACATAATACTCGTCATCAAGGGGTGCCCACAAGCAAACCGGTTTTCCTAATGCTTTTGCCATATCTGCTGCTGCTTCCTCATTACCAAAATTACAATTGATAACAAGTACCGCATCCACTTTTTCTGCGGTAAATCTCTCCACTACTTCAGCTGCGGAATCATCATCAAACATCAAATCATTGCAGCCAATCCCTTTGATATCTACAAATTCCACATACTCACTTGTAAAGTTTTTTTCAATATACTCTACAAATCTGTGTCCTCTCTCCTCTGCAGATACCCATGTCAAAAACGTCTTTGCCGGACGATTTGTGGTATTACGTCGCATTGGAACAAGTCCAATTTTAATTTTGTATTTTAACATACATTTTTCCTCTCTTTGCTACACTTTTCATGATATTACCTTATATTTTGAGTATACACAAAGTATACTTTTCACTGAATGTACTTTTCAATCAAAAACATGGACAAAATTACTGTTATATGATATATATAAATTAAATAAGTTTAGAAGGGAGAAGAAGTTAATGAAAATTCATAACGGAAATTTACTGGATATTTCTAACATAGAAAGCAATTCCTACTTACAAATAAACAGTTGTGGTATTCAACTGCAGTCCGGTCAAGGAAAGCTTACCTTTCGAAAAGAAGGTAGATGTGACTATCATATTGTATACATTGCAGAAGGAGCCTGCGAAATAGAATATAATGGTGAAATGACTTTGTTAAAGCACGGATTTGCTTTGTACCCACCTCATGTGCCACAGCGTTATATCGAACACCAAAACACTCGAAAACTTTGGATACATTTTAATGGCTATCATGTGGAAGATATTTTGAAAGAATGCAAACTCAGTTATGGAGTTCATCATTTATCCCCTTCACCGGTTTGTGAAAAACTTTTTATACAACTTACTGCTGAACATAACCAGAAATCCGGGCTTTCTAATGAAAAAGGCTTATTATTAACCTTCTTAAATACCCTTGGAAAATCCATAAATAATATCAGCACTACTAACGAGAAAATTGAAGAAGCCATCTCCTTTATTACTACCCACTACAATACAGAAATCAGTATTAAAGAATTGGCTGATTCCTGTGATTTAAGCCAAAGCCGCTTTATGTACTTGTTTAAAGAAAAAGCAGGTCAATCTCCTCATGCTTACCAGCAAATGCTTCGCATCAACAACTGCATGACGTTGTTAGCATCCACACAGTTAAACATTACTGATATTTGCATGTTATCAGGATATACTGACCCACTTTATTTTAGTAAAATATTTAAAAAATACGTTGGCATGTCACCCAGAGAATATAGAAAAGAACTTTCATCTTGACAATCAGATTGCCTCTTCAAAAGCTTCTTGATTCGATTAAAAGATATGTACGATACATATTATCCTGATAGTCCGTATCTCTTCCCTGGCGAATTTGTTTTTTTAATTTAGAAAGATATGACTTGCGAAAAAAAGCATTTTTATCTATACGCGGAATTATAAAATCTACTTTAGAATTTGCATATAGAAAAAAATGGTCTGATGAAAATGCATATCATCGCGTGAATTTTAAAGAATTCGATGATATGCTGATTGCGGAAACACCTATAGAAATACGCGATCACTCTGATGCTGAGGTAGATGCTATTTTAGCTGAACTGCATCAAAAACAGACATCCCGACCTTCCTGCAGCTCTTATTGGGCTTTGGAAATGCAGATATTAGCAGGTTTACGCTGCGGAGAAATTCCACCACTTGAATGGAATATGGATATTACCGAAAATGATATTTATATTCATAGAACACAGTTGGAAAGTGAAGACGGATTAGTGATTGTTAATCATACCAAGACAGGCAAAAACCGGCATTTTCCTATCGCCGATGATATGCAGGACTTCTTAAGCAGATTAAAAGATATGCATAATACATATTATCCTGACAGTCCATTCTTATTCCCTGGTGAAACCAAGAATGGTACTATCTCAAATAAGGCAGTATATTATGTATATCGAAATATTTGCAAGAAACTTGGCATTGAAATTATAGAAGATGTCATCAAAGGTCCACATTCCTTCCGCAGAAATGCGATTTCCGCTGCCGTCAATAATTCTAACGGTGATGTAAATCTGGCTGCTGAGATGTATGGTAATTCAGTTAGAGTTATTAATACAAACTACTATACTGGCATTAATATGGAACGTGGAAGAGAAGTATTAAATAAAAGAAAATTATCAGTTTCCTAGAAAAGTGAACAAAAGTGAACAAAATTTTACGACATAAAATAAAAGAACCCTTGATTTACAAGGGTTTGAACAATGAGCCACCGGGGACTCGAACCCCGGACAACTTGATTAAAAGTCAAGTGCTCTACCGCCTGAGCTAGTGGCCCGTATAAAGTTAAAACAGGGCTAGCTGGATTCGAACCAGCGAATGCAGCAGTCAAAGTGCTGTGCCTTACCGCTTGGCGATAGCCCTAAACATGACACCAAGCGTGCCAACCTGACACATCTGTGTAAGGAAGGTGGATAAAGGGATTCGAACCCTTGGCCTCCAGAGCCACAATCTGGCGCGCTAACCAACTGCGCTATACCCACCATAATGTGCCCAAAGGGATTCGAACCCC
>SVFL01000090.1 GCA_015056885.1 Lachnospiraceae bacterium | reverse complement strand
TACCGGCGATGGCGGCGATGTAACTCCCGGCACTAATGATGGTAACGATGGCACCAATGATGGAAATGATGGCACCAATGATGGTAACGATGGTACCAACGACGGCAACGATGGCACCAACGATGGCGGCGATAAGCCCGGCACCGACAAGCCCGGTGATGGTAGCGACAAGCCTGTTGTGAATACAGAAGGATTGAAGGTTCGCCTGGCAAATCCCGATGCAGAGTATGAGTACACCGGCAGCGCAATCAAGCCTGCAATCGTTGTAACCAACAATGGTGAAAAGCTTGTAGCAGGTGTTGATTATACTGTGAAGTACAGCAACAATGTAAATGTTCCTACCAAGAAGGAGCCTACCATTACTGTTACCGGTAAGGGTAATATCGCAGGTTCCGTGTCTACTACCTTTAAGATTGTACCTAAGGACATTGCAGATTCTGATGTAATTGAAGGTAGTGTAGTAGTTGTTAAGAATTCTAAGGCAACACCTATTCTTGTTTATAATAACAAGAAACTTGGTAACAAGGATTTCACAAATCCTGATGCAAAGAAGAAGTTCACTGAGGATGGCGTAATCACTATCACCGGTCAGGGCAACTTCGAGGGTACTCGTGAAATCGATGTTAAGGTTGTTGATAAGAAGGATTTGAAGAAGTTTACTGTAACTGTTGGTAAGGAGAAGCTGACCTACAATGGTGAGGAGCAGATACCTACCATTACTGTAGCTGATAAGGCAAGCAAGGCTCCTTTGACTGAGGGTACCGATTATATCATCGTTTATGGTAATACTGTAAACGCGGGAACTGTAAAGTTTACGGTAATCGGTCTTGGTATTTACAGCGGAGCGGTTGCAAAGAGCTATAAGATTAGTCCTCTTGTAGTGAAGGATGGCATGGAGGTAACCGGAGTTGATGAAGACGGATACGGATTCACCAGCAAGGGTGTTACCATCGGCGAGGATTTGACTGTAACCTATAAGGCTACCGGTGATGTGCTTACCGAGGGCAAGGATTACAAGATTTCCTACAGCGGCAACAAGAAGGTTGGTACTGCGAAGTACACCATCAAGTTCCAGGGCAACTACAAGGGAAGCAAGGCTGTGAGCGGTACATTTACTATCGTACCTGCAGGACTTAACGATGCAACTGATGGTTTGAAGATTGTACTGGCTGACCAGATTTACAAGGGCAAGCCTAATACATACAAGTCCAAACCTATCGTAGATATTGACGGTGTAACTTTGAAGGCATCTAATTACATCGTGAAGTACTACAAGGATGCAGAGATGACCGATGAAATCATCGGCAAGAACAAGGTATCCCTTGGTGCAGATGAGAAATATACCACTATCTATGTAAAGATAGTTGGTAAGGGCAATTACGCACCTGCAAATGGTGAGTATGCAACTGCAGAGTACAAGGTATACGCAAAGGATGGCTATAAGAATCTTTCTAAGGCTAGAGTTACCTTCGTAGATGAGAATGGTGGCAAGCTTAAGAATGTAGCTTATACCGGAAATGAGTTGGAGCCTACTGTAAAGGTTGAGTACAAGGATGGAAAGACCTGGGTAGAGGTACCCGCAGATCAGTACGAAGTATCTTACACCAACAATGTAAATAAGGGTAAGGCGACTGTAGTAGTTACCGGTACCGGTGATGAGTATGCAGGCAGCAAGACCGCTAAGATTAGCATTGTGGCTAAGAGCTTGAAGGATATCAAAGATTTGTGGAAATAATTAATTAGCCAACCCCATATTGCTTCCATAAATGAAGACAGCGTGTGACATTTGTTCACACGCTGTTTTCAATATTTATGCGGGGTAAAAAGATTACCAAATTTTTACAAAGTTTACAAAATTTTTACAAATAAATGCTTGACCCTGACACTGTGTCATACTTTAATATACTAGGTGAAACATCTCCCCTACAGATGTTATATCAATTAATAGGGCAACAAGTTTCTATTAATTAACCCCCATATTGCTTCCGGAGAGTGGCTTGTGATTTTATCACTGGCCATTTTCTATTTTATAATCCTTTTTCTTTCAAGTCTGACAATAATCCCACGTAGAATTCGCTGACATCGAATCCTTTAATATCCCTATGAACCAAATCTATTATATCGGCGTGAGAGAGACCGCGTTTGGGGTCTGTAGTGATTGTGCCTAAGAAATTGCCCCATTTGGCAGAATCAATAGAAACCAGACCGTCATTTTCTCCATCATATATTTTGATATAAAGATAGGTGAAGTTCAACGGGGCGAAAGTGTTGTGAGGCCGTTTCATGCCGGTGGCAATGCTTTGGTAGTAAACATCCGGTGAATCTATAATTTCTTCATTGAATTGTTCACAACTAGTGGCACGCAAATCATTCAGACCTGCTAACAGGTCGGGTCGTTCGTCACCCAACATATAGTAAAGTGCATTGTATCTACGGGTGATGTACTGAATTAGTCCTTTGGGAAGACGATCCAACAGAACATCTGCATATTTACAACCACGATGAGGGGTATTGATAGTTGTGAGGCTGGCTACATAGGGGGCCATGCCAAGCTTGCTGATGGCGTAACGGGAGTCAAGGCCGCCTTTGGAGTGGGCGATAATATTAACTTTTTCGGCACCGGTTTCTGCCAGCACATGCTCGATTTCGGCTTTTAATTCCGCTGCACTGTCTGCTACGGAAATGGCAGATTGTTGTTGGCCGTAGTAGATATGGGCGCCATTTTGTTTCAGTGATTTGGGAATACGGCCCCAATAATTAAAATGTTGCCAGTCACGGAAACAGATACCGTGCACCATGATGACCGGATAACGGGTCCGGCAGACTGCGTTTTGTACCCTTGTGGAATCTAAAAGATATTTATCCCTTGCAGTGATGAGTTCTCTGCGGACTACCCTGCACCAACGGAACATAAGGAATGCGTTTATAGGGAAAATCCACCAAAAGAAAAACATTGCAACGCGGCGACCCAATCCCAACTGAGAGGAATAGAAGGCGGTACGCCAGAAACCATTTAAGTAATGAAGCAACAAGAGACAATATGCTGCAGCCATATTCCAGAGGAATAGTTTATCGATGCCGAAGTTGACTGCTACTACAATCAGAAGAGGAATCTCCGTCAATAATGCATAAATGGTAGTCAGTATCAGCTCATAACCTCCGGAGAGCAGCTGCAAACGGACGCTTAAGCCTTTTTCATAGCAGGGTACCAGTTCCAGAGTGAGGAATAACGTTGCCGGAATGAGGTATATGAGGATGCGTCCGATACAGGTAAGGAGAGCACCGGCAGAGTCCGGGGCGGGGAACGGTCCGAGAAACTCGTGCAAACGGACGCCCCACCAGAGAATGTTTATAGTGATTAGTATGAGAATGGTTTCCAGTGTGCGGCGGTATTTTTTCATATTGTAGTATCCTTTGCGAGTCTACAGTTAATATAACTATTCAGAGCCCCCATTCGCAAAATTGCCTCTTCGAGGATTTCCTTTTGCTCATGTGTGCTTCTCGCCATATGAATTTATGAAAACAGCCCTTTATAAGCAAGCTTACTTGGTCTGTTTTCATAAATTCACATGGCTCTGAATAGTTACTAAAAATTATAGTATCGAATATTTCGGGGTGTCAATATTGTTGTGCCAAATATAATTTGGGATTGACAATTTAGGTGCCCTGAAATACAATGAAATCATCTTAAATTCAAGTCAATTAGTTCTGATTCATTCTAAACAGATCAATGGCAGTTCAGCCGTCTAATCACTTGGATACAACAAAATATAGGGCGGAGGACTGGAGGAGCCTCTGTAGAAGGAGGAAGTCTATGGGCAAAAAAGACGATACGATGTATGACTATTTGGAGAAACCGGACAGGTTTGCAGATTTGGCGAATGTAGTGCTGTTTCAGGGGAGCAGGTGATAAACGGCTCCATGTTGGAGCTGGATGACACTCGCTATGTGAAAAAGAAGCGTAAAAAAGGTGGCAAGCCGGAGATGAATAACCGCTACCGGGATATGAAGAAACGTTTGGTAAATGGTGTAGAGATTGGTGTTATAGCGATTGAGAATCAGGAAGCGGTAGATTATACTATGCCGCTACGTATTATGGAGTATGATTGTCTGGAATATCGGAAACAGGTGGAACAGATTCGCCGGGACAAAGCCCGGAAGCTTGTGGAACAGAATCAGCCGTACAGTGACTGGGATATAAGGTTGGCAGAAGAGGATAAAATAAATCCCGTGCAGACAATCTGTCTCTACCATGGAGCGGATGAGTGGATCGGACCGGAATCGCTGAAAGATATGGTGAATTTTAAGGCTGTACCATTGGGGTGGGAGGAAAAGTTCCATGACTACGGTATGACCCTTTTTTGCGCCAATCGAGTACAGGATTTCTCGATGTTTAAGACGGAACTGGGACAGTTGTTGCAGGCGATTGCCTGTACGGGAGATAGCGATAAGCTGGAGGCTCTCTTCAAGGAAGAGGCATACAGTCACTTGGAAAGGGAGACTGCGGAGGCTATAGCGATTATGACAGATGCGGATACTTTATTGCAGAAAATGGATGAATATGAAGAAGCTGGAGGATATGATATGTGTAAAGGAATGGATGATTGGGCAAAGAAGGAACAGGAGAAGGGCAAGATTGAAGGCAAGATTGAAGGCAAGATTGAGGGCAAAATCGAAGCAATCTTGCAGAATATACAAACTCTGATGAAAAAGATGAAAATTACAGCAGAGGAAGCTATGGAGACGCTGGATGTGCCTGTGGAGGAGCGGGCGGAATATCTGGCGAAGTTGTAATTGGATTAATATCGGCAGGGAGAAGAATTCTTCCGGTGTCGTGTTTGAAAATTGAAGAAGGAGGTAGAAATGGGGCAGAAGGATTTAACAGAGAAAAATTTGGAATTTTATTCTGATGTGTTTGCGGATATAGTTAATGCGTTGTTGTACAAGGGGGAAAGGGTGGTTCAGGAAAAAGACTTACAGGCTGCGCCTACGGAAACTTTGTATACGGGGAAAAAGAGGTTGCGCAACCAATTTCATGATGTCAGTAAGTATGAAATGAAATGTGGTGAAATTAGGGTGCAATATACTCTGGAAAATGAAACGAGTGCGAAACGGAAGACGGTTTTGCGTAAAGCGGGGTATGAGGGAGCAGTATATAGAGAACAGTACGATGGGAAAGAGATTTTTCCTTTTGTGAGTCTGGTGTTGTTCTGGGGGAAAAGACACTGGAGCGCGCCTAAAAGTCTTGCGCAGCTATGGAAGAAAGATACAAGAGATGAAAGATGGAGAGAATATGTGGATGACATAAGTCTTCATGTGTATGAGATGGCGAATTTGCCGGAAGTAATCCGGCAACGCTTTAAGAGCGATATGCGGATTGTGGTGGATTATCTTGCGGAGGGGAAGAACTATGTGCCGAGCAAGCAGAGGATTGAGCATGTGGAGGCGCTGCTGTTAATGCTAAAGGAATTGACCCAGGATGAAAGATATGAAGAGATTATATCTTCCTTACAGGAAGAAGAACGAGAAACGGGAGGAATGAGTATGTGTGAATTGTTGGATAAGTACGAGAATAGAGGATTGGAGCGTGGCATATCACAGGGTAAAATTGAGACTTTATTGCAAAATATACAGGCCCTTATGAGGAATATGAAGGTTACGGCGGAAGAAGCTATGAAGATATTGGATGTGCCTGTGGAGGAACGGGCGGAATATCTGGCGAAGTTGTAATTAGAGTGGTGAGAGTAAGAGCGACGTGCAGATTGAGGCGGATTATAGTAAATATATCGTCCCATTATAAGTCAAGGGACATAACTGGATGATTTATCCAGTTTCTACAAATAATATCTTTGTATTCTAAGTAAAAATTCACAATTTTTCACCCTTATTTTTGGTGGGTCCAACATTGACCCTGACATTGTGTCATACTTTATTATAAAAGGTAGCGCATTCGGTGGGATGCTGCATATTATATATTTTGCCATGCTAAACTTGTCATATTTGCCAAAGCCAAGAAAACTTAATTGGTAATTTTGACAAATATTCACTAAAAAAGATAGTAAAAACGTAGAAAAAATATTTAGATTGCACAAAAACTTTGCAAAAATGGCGGACAAGTGGTAGCATTATAAGTAGCCTAATAGGATGCCGAAAGTGCGTCCTTGGGGAAATAAAATATTAAAAAAGGGAGGAAAAAAGAATGACCAAAAGCTTTAAAAAGCGACTGCACAGAGCAATAGCAGTTGTGATGGCAGTCGCAATGCTTGTAGGTACACTTCCAGCAGAGATGTTGGGTGGAATTGCAAGCGTAAAAGCAGCCGAGAGTATGGTTGTAAACTTCTCAGATGATGCCGTTCAGACTGAAATGGGAAAATATGCGGCAGAGTTTACACAGGATATTACGATTGGCGATTTTACACTTAATGCAGCGGAAGGCTTTTCTATGAAGTACAATACAAATAATAAAAGTATTGATGGCTTCACCTTTACGCACAGAATGCAGCTGAATGGAGCGGGAAGTATTGAAAATCGAAATGTTTCCTTTGCTACAACTGGCGCTGCAAAAGTGGTTGTATACGCAATGAGTGGTTCAAATGGTAAGACACGAGAGCTTATTCTTGCGGATTCCACTGGGACTAAAGTTGGTGGAGTTTCTGATGATGGTACAGCTATTCAGAAGAAAGAATATGATATTACTTCTGCGGGCACTTATTATCTTTATAGTGGTGACAGTGGAATCAATATCTACTATATTTCAGTAACTCCTGTTGAGAGTGAGGGTACTACCGATGGCGACGAGATGGTTGCTTTCGAGCGTACTTACAATCTGAAAGATGGAAGTATTGTTCCTACTGATACAGATGGTAAGAGTACTGTTACTTCTGCTGATGGATTGTTCCAGTTGGCATGTGGTCCTAACAATGCATATGGATATAATTCATCCCATGGTACTGTTTTGAAGCAGAACAATGTGATTACATTGACTGCTGGCGAGGGTTCAACCATTAACAATGTTGGAATTGCGTTGTGTTCATACAATGCAAATCCTGTAACTGTAGTTGCTGATGGTGAAACTGTTGCTACAGATGTGGATTTGACATCTGCAATTTGTTACAAGAATGATAGCAGTGCTGTTAAGGATATTGCTATCGAAGGTGGTGCAGAGGAAGTTACATTGACCTTTGGTGCTGGTGGTGGAACTTACTGCTGTGCAGTTATCGTAAGTGGTATGGAGCCCAAGCCTGAGGTAACTGAGATTCAGGCAACCATCGATGTATCTGACCCTGATGCACTTTTGGGCGCATCCGATAAGATTCTCTTGGTTGAGGGTACTGCTGATGGAGAGGATGTTAC
>SVFL01000089.1 GCA_015056885.1 Lachnospiraceae bacterium | reverse complement strand
CCTTTGTCAGCACCCAGTTCCCCTTGGGCAGATATACCTTTCTGCAAGTAGCCCCCTGTTCCATAATCGGTGCAAACAATATATCCTCACCAAACATATACTGGTCTTCCAAAGTGTAGCAGACCTCTTCCTCATAAAAATCATAGAACATGGGACGCATAATGGGAGAACCGGTAGCGCTGGCAATATCCATATATTTCACAATATAGGGTTTCAAACGCTCTCTGGTTTCAATTAAGCGCTTTATGCACTCATAATTATCTTCCCCGAAACACCAGATTTCATTGGGACCGCCACTCTTACACATCAGTTCCGGATGGGGATTGGGCTGGTCTTTGGTACGTTTTCTGTCACCATGCAGACGCATAATCGGGGAGAAAAGACCAAACTGGAACCAACGAACCAACAACTCTCTGAACTCTTCACTTTCCGTATCCCCGTTTAAGAAACCGCCAATATCACTGTTCCACCAGGGAATACCGCACATAGCCATGGACAAGCCGCTGGTAACACTTTGTCTCAGTGCACGCCAGTCTGAAACAATATCTCCGTTCCACACTGCCGCACCGTACTTCTGGCTTCCCGGATATGCAGCACGAGTCAGGGAAATCACTTCCGTCTCTCCTACCGATGTCAGGCCGTCATAGAGCATCTTTACATAATAATAGGGATATAACATGGCTGTCTGCGCACCATTTCCCGGATAAAAATGCAAGTGTCCGAATTGCTGGGGATGAACCTCCGGTTCTGCTTCATCCAGCCAAAAGCTCTTGATTCCCTTATCATAATAATTCTCTTTAATCTTACTCCAGACAAACTCCCTGGTATGCGGATTCATAGTGTCAATAAAAGTCTGCTGTCCGAAAAAATTGAAGGTGCCGTATTGACCATTCTCCGTACGTACAAGCATATTGTTTTCATTCATATATTCCCAGTTTTCACTATTAGGATTTATGGTAGGCCAAACGGATACGATGGGTTTAATTCCTAATTCCTTCAATTCGGCACACATAGCAACAGGGTTCGGCCAGTATTTCGGTTCAAACTTCCATTCGCCCTGCTCCGTCCAATGGAAAAAGTCGATTACAATTGCATCAATGGGAATGCCCCGTCTTTTGTATTCTCTTGCCACTTCCAAAAGCTGTTCCTGATCTTCATAGCGAAGTTTGCACTGCCAATAACCCGCAGCCCACTCCGGAAACTTGGAAGCATATCCGGTCAAATCTGCATATATTTTCATCACATCGGCCGGAGTATCTCCCGAAAATACCAGGAAATCTGCCTGATAACAGCTTTCAGAACACCATAAGATATGATTTCTGGTGGTTTCGCATCTTCCGGGCGAAGGATTGTTCCAGAAGAATCCGTAACCAAAGGAAGAATACAAAAATGGCAATGCGGATTTTGTATTATAATGCACCAGGTTGCAGGTACTTCCCTTTCTATCAAAGGCATCCTCGGTTTCCTGACCCAAGCCGTAGAAATGCTCACCCTCATTGGCATCAAATATCATCTTGGTACAATAATTATCACCCTCTGTATGTATATAATTATTCACATAATCACCTTCATATTTTCTGTGAAGGATTTGCTTTCCTTTGCGGTAAAAGGTGATAATACCTCCATACCAGGGAAATCCCGCTTCTATCTTAGCACTGATATCTCCGTTGGTAATGGTTGCAACCGATTCATCCCCTTCAATTATGCAATTATCTTCTGTTACAGGGTCTAATAATGTCCATTTCTCTTCTGACACAAAATTGTTTCTGGTGGCTCTGCAACGCAAACAATTGACACCATACGGTTCAATCACAATCAACTCATCTCTTCTTTGAAATACCAAACATTTTTCTTCTAACACAATTTTACCCATATCTAACCCGCTCCAATCGTTGATATATTTGTTCTTATATCGTATTTATTATATCATTTTGACACACTCAACACTTCTGATTTCTTAATATTCACTAACACAATCTTGATATTTTCTGACATAAATGCTATGATTTATACATTACGGAAAGTATCACGGAGGAAATCATGCCTTTCAATACCCATAAGTCTTTATACGAAAACATAAAACATCAGACCAACACATCTCCTTATTTGGTCCATTACACCCAAATAGCCGCTCATATGAATCCTGCACTTTATATGCATTGGCATAATGAAATGGAATTTCTGGTTCTTACAAAAGGCAAATTACTTCTTCATATCGAAGATCGTAGCTTTTTGTTGCTGGAAAATGAGGCTGTTTTTATCCCTCCCGGACTACTTCATATGGGTGAACATTCAGATGCGAAAGGATGTTGTTTTTATGCCTATGTATTTTCTCCGGACTTTTTATTTAGCAGCTTTGAAACTGACAAATTCAATAAATACATACAACCCATATTGCATAATAAGATTGATTTGGCCTTGCATTTGACACATGATTCTTTTTGGCATCGGACTATTATGGATTATTTGCAACAAATCGTTTCTGCCGAACAGGAAGAATTAGCTGTACGTGGTCTTACCTATCTGATTTGGGATGTTCTGTACAAGAATCATCTTTTGACCTGTTCTGCGATTGACACTACCGCCGCCCAAAACGAACGTTTTAACGGGGTAATCGACTATATCCGTGAACATTATCAGGAATATATAACATTAGGCCAAATGGCGGAGCTTACCCATCTGAGCGAGGGTCAATTCTGTCGTTTGTTTAAAGCATTTACCGGCATGAGCCCTAATCAATATTTGATTCGTTATCGGATCCTGCAAAGTTGCCGTCTATTACTAAAAACCGACACCAGCATAACCGATATCGCCTTGTCCTGCGGCTTTAACAATATCAGCTATTACAATCGTGCATTCCTAAAAATCATGAACACCACTCCCGGTGCTTATCGCCGCTTTAATCGGAGAAGTATTTAGTACCGGGAATCAAAAAACCCGCCTTTTCAGACGGGTTTTACTTAACTTATATTCTATTGTTTGATTTTGTGGAAAATAATACAGTTAGGCTGTTGTATCTTCATCGGTGCACCATTCATGGTAATAATCCCCTTTTCCAAATCTGCACGGAAGAAGGTCATGGTGTCCGATTCATGATTTAAGGAAACCAGGAACTGATTGCCGGGGAACAATTCTGCATCCTTAGGGTAAGTACCGCTGATAGGCAAACAAAAATTAGTCTTTAACATTCCTGACTTCTGATTCACATTATAAACCACCACGGAATTGTCACCTGCATTGGAGCTGAGCAGATACTTATAATCCACAGAAAAGCTCAATGCACTTGCCACTGTCCCCTGTGTGGAATTCTTACGCAGGGTGGAAATACTCTGTATCTTTTCAAAATAAGGAATTCCTTCCTTATCTTCATATTTATAAACATCAATGAAACATTTCCATTCGTGGACTATATAAATATATTTGCCGTCTTTGGAAATCTTAATATGTCTGGGGCCGGACTCCAGTTCACTGCGGATTACATCCGCCAGCTTCAGCTTACCGCGGGTCTTGTCCAATGAATAAACATTTACATGATCCATACCCTGATCAGCTACCAGAAGGTACTTATTATCATGAGTCATGCGGGCACAGTTAATATGAGGTCTGAAATTACGCTCGGCTACACTTCCCAATCCTTTGTGGAAGATTTCATCCGTAATAGGACCCACTCCTCCATCCTCTAATATCTTTAAAACCGTAAGCTTTCCGTCATGGTAACCTGCCACAAAAAGGTATTTGTCCGAATAATCACTGGACACATAACAACCGCGCATACCGTTAATCGGCGCAAAATTAATTAATTCCAAACCGCCATCCGGTAATATCTTGTATGCTTCCAAACCAAAATCCGTAATGGAATACAAGAAACGTCTGTCATGAGAGATGCTGATATACGAGGAATTGGTAATTTCCACCTTATCCTTTTCGATAAATCTGCCCTTCTCCATATCTACATCATATATACGAATGCCATGGCTGTCTCCCATGGTATAAGTCGATACATAAGCTACATATTTTTCCATACAAAAGCCTCCCAAAAACTCTTGAAATTACTATACCACAAAAGCATGCGCAATTAAATACTTTTTTATTGCTTTTTTTTGTCTAATTGATTGACTTTCTACATGATAACATATAAAATTAACATATTCGGCATAAATCAATAGCTTGAATATTTATTTTTAATCCTAAAGAGAAAGGGCTTATTAAATGAAAAAAGCATTGGTTAATTTGGAACATATTTCCAAATCTTATGACGGACAATTGATTCTGGACGATTTGAATCTTTATATCCGTGAAAATGAATTTCTTACATTACTGGGACCCAGTGGATGTGGTAAGACTACAACTCTGCGTATACTTGGTGGTTTTGAAACGCCGGATGCAGGAAAAGTATATTTTGACGGTGTGGATATTACACATCTTCAGCCAAATAAAAGACAATTGAATACCGTATTCCAGAAGTATGCTCTCTTCACTCACATGAACATTGCAGAGAACATTGCTTTTGGTTTAAAGATTAAGAACAAAAGTAAAGCATACATTGATGACAAGATTAAGTATGCCCTTAAACTGGTTAATCTGGACGGCTATGAGAAACGTATGCCCGACTCCTTAAGTGGTGGGCAGCAACAACGTATTGCCATCGCCCGTGCTATTGTAAATGAGCCTAAGCTTCTGCTTTTGGATGAGCCTCTCGGTGCTTTGGACTTAAAGCTTCGTCAGGACATGCAGTATGAATTGATTCGCTTAAAGAATGAGCTTGGTATTACCTTTATTTATGTTACACACGATCAGGAAGAAGCTCTTACCATGTCCGATACCATCGTGGTTATGAACCAGGGATATATCCAGCAGATCGGTACACCCGAGATGATATACAACGAACCTGAGAATGCATTCGTTGCAGACTTTATCGGTGAAAGTAATATCATCAGTGCTACCATGATTCAGGACAAACTTGTTGAGATTCTGGGCACTAAATTTGCCTGCGTGGATGAAGGCTTTGGTAATAATACTCCCGTCGACGTGGTGATTCGTCCCGAAGATGTGGAATTAGTTGATTTAGCAGATACAAATGCAAAATATATTATTGAAGGTACTGTTACCCATGTAATCTTCAAAGGTGTACATTATGAGATGGAGGTTATGGCCAACGGCTTTGAGTGGCTGGTACACTCCACCGGTATGTTCCCCGTGGGTACTAAGGTTGGTATTCATGTAGATCCTTTTAATATTCAGATTATGAATAAGCCTGAGTCAGAGGACGAGGAGGCCGTAGGAGTCAATGAATAAGAAGCTTTTATCCGCACCCTTTCTGTTCTGGTCCGGATTATTCATCATAGTACCCTTACTTATGGTGTTTTATTACGGCTTAACTGACAAGACCGGTGCCTTTACTTTCGAAAACATAGCTGCCATCTCCTCTCCCGAGCATTTAAAGGCTCTTTGGGAAGCGGTGATGTTGTCTGTTTTGAGCACCATCATTTGTTTGATACTGGCTTATCCATTGGCCATGATTCTGTGCAAAAGCGGAAGCAACAAAACTTCTTTCATGGTACTTATCTTCATCTTACCCATGTGGATGAACTTTTTGCTTCGTACCTTTGCATGGTTGACTTTGTTGGAAAAGACCGGTGTTATCAACACCATGCTCAAGCTTGTAGGCTTACCTACCATGAATATTATCAATACTCCGGGTGCTATCGTACTTGGTATGGTTTATAATTTCTTACCCTTTATGGTATTGCCTATTTATAATGTTCTGATTAAGATTGACAAAAATGTAATTAATGCAGCCCGTGATTTGGGTGCCAATCCTTTTCAGACATTTATGAAAATTACATTACCCTTAAGTGTACCCGGTATTATCAGTGGTATCACTATGGTATTTGTTCCTGCTCTTACCACCTTCATCATTTCCACCATTTTAGGCGGAAGTAAGATTTTGCTGATTGGTAACGTAATCGAGCAGGAATTTACGCAAACCGGCAATTGGCATTTGGGTAGCGGATTATCTATTGTACTTATGATGTTTATCATCTTCAATATGGTAATCAGTGCTGTTACTGACAAGGATGGGGAGGCACAGGCATTATGATTAAGACGACCGCACAGAAAATATACGTGGCGCTTATCTTCATCTTTTTATATGCGCCCATCTTTACCTTAATGGTTTTATCCTTTAATTCCAGCAAAACACGTTCCAAATGGGGCGGCTTCACTTTCAAATGGTACAAGCAATTATTCAAAAACGAAGAAATCATGGAAGCACTATGGAACACTCTCCTAATTGCGTTCCTTTCTGCACTGATTGCTACCATTATCGGTACCATAACCTGTTTGGCTTTTAATTATTTGAAAAAGAGCAATCGTGCCATTTTATTGGGCATGGCCAACATCCCTATGCTAAATGCTGAGATTGTAACAGGTATCTCGCTGATGCTTCTGTTTATCAGCTTAGGTATTAAATTCGGCTTTATGACCATTTTGTTGGCACATATTACTTTTAATATCCCTTATGTAATCTTAAGTGTACTCCCCCGTATGAAGCAGCTGAATCCCAGCACCTATGAAGCGGCACTGGATTTGGGTTGCAATCAATGGCAGGCGTTTTTTAAGGTTACTTTTCCGGATTTACTTCCCGGTATCCTGTCCGGTTTTTTAATGGCATTTACCATGTCATTGGATGATTTTGTCATCACCCACTTTACCAAGGGACCCGGCATTGACACTCTTTCCACCAAGATTTACACGGAGGTAAAGAAAGGTATCAAGCCGGAAATGTATTCCTTATCCACCATTATTTTTGTGGCTGTATTGGTGCTTTTACTTTTGGTTAACTACACGCCAAAAGATAAAAAGAATAAATAAGTAACAAACGAGGAGAAAATATTATGAAAAAAATGAGAAAATTGATTGGAGCTTTACTTTGCGGAATTGTCGCTACTGCCCTTTTTACCGGATGCGGTAGTAAGGGTGGAGAAAACGGTGTTGTTTACGTTTACAACTGGGGTGAATATATTGATCCCGAAACCATCGAAATGTTCGAAAAAGAAACCGGTATCAAGGTTGAATACGAAGAATATGAAACCAACGAAATTATGTATCCTAAGGTTGCAGCAGGTACTTCTAACTACGATTTACTCTGCCCTTCCGATTATATGATTACCAAGCTCATGGAAAATGATATGTTAGCCGAGTTAAACTATGACAATATTCCTAACGCAAAGGCTAATATCGGTGCTCAGTATTTTGAACAGGCTGCAGCATTTGATCCCGGCAACAAATATTGTGTGCCCTACTGCTGGGGAACCGTAGGTATCCTTTATAACAAGACCATGGTTGACGGACCTATCACCAGCTGGG
>SVFL01000088.1 GCA_015056885.1 Lachnospiraceae bacterium | reverse complement strand
CTTCTGATACCGTAGATCCCTCCACAGCACTTACCTCCGTCACCACACCACTAAACTCTGCACAGATTCCGGATTTACTTGCATAGTATGCATTCTGCGCCTCACTGTAAGCAATATCTGCCAATTCCTTATCCGCCTCATAAGTAATTTTGTCATAGGAATCCATAACACCCGTTTCGCTACCATTTTTCTGACTTTCCATCTCTGCCTTATAAGCTTCATACTCTGCAATCAATTCCTGTACATTTGCAATTTCTTCTTCCATCTCCACAACATAATCAGAAGAATCAGCAATCTGTTGCAAATAAGCATTTCTGGAAAGCTCACCCTGGAGTTTTTGAATTCTCTTTTCTTTCTTGGCAATTGCATCTGTATCAGAAGGACTTAATTCATCCAATTCTTTCTGAAGCTTTTTTATCTCTTCTTGAATCTCATACGCTTCCTTCGCAAGCGCACTGGAAGTGTCCCTCTGACTCTGTCCCAATTTGGACTTTAAATCCTTCAAGTAAGCTTTATTATCTGCAATCTGCTGTTCCAAAACCGGTATATTAGTATTGGCCTCTTTTAGCTTAGCCTGATTATCCGCGCTGTCTGCAACAGCACTATTATATCCGGCATCAGATTTCGCCTGTTGCAATGAAGCCTGTTTGAAATCACTTTCCAATTTTGTGCTGTCATAAGCAATCAGTACATCCCCCTTTTGTACTACATCGCCGGCTGCCACATTGATATTGGCAAGTTTACCGGAAGTCGGCGCAAAAAACACTTTCACTTCCTCCGCCTGTACAACACCACTTGTACTGACGCTTTCTTCCAGATTTCCCTTTTCTGCATAGGCAGTGGTCACCATAGTGGTCATCTCACCACCTGAACATCCTTTTAATAGTAAAAAAAACACAATCACAACAACTACAATTATTATAACACGTGTTTTTTTACTCTTTTTCCCTACTTTTTCACCTTTTGTCCCCTTTTTTAACAACTTCATTACATTCCCTCCTGCGTTTTATCGCCGCTTGCTTCCGGAGTCGGCTGACTAATATTTTGTATGGTATCCGTCTCAATTTGTCCGTCTTTTATCTTAATAACCCTTTTCGCCCTTGCCGCAATCTCGTTATCATGAGTAATCAGAATAACCGTACGTCCTTCTTTATGTAACTCTTCCAAAATCCCCATAATTTCCACAGTGGAATGAGAGTCCAAATTACCGGTGGGCTCGTCGGCCAAAATAACCGGTGGCGCCTGCGCAATTGCTCTTGCAATGGCAACCCTTTGTTGTTGTCCTCCTGACATCTCTGCAGGTTTGTGCTCCATTCTATGGGCCAGACCAACTTTCTCCAATGCAATTTTGGACAACTCCTCACGTTTGCTGCCCGCCACTCCCCGATAAATCAGTGGTAGTTCCACATTTTCCCGAGCTGTCAGATTCGGAATCAGATTAAATCCCTGGAATATAAATCCAATTTCCTTATTTCGAATGTCTGACAATTCATCATCACTCAACTCTGCCACGTTCCGGCCATGAAGCATGTAACTTCCGGAGGTTGGCACATCAAGGCAACCCAACATATTCATTAATGTAGATTTACCACTACCGGACTGACCGATAATTGCCACAAACTCCCCCTCATCCACAGTGACATTTACATTGTCCAACGCCCGCACCTCATTCTCTCCGGGATTATAAATTTTACACATGCCTTTAATTTCTATTAGCGCTCCCATATTTTCCCCTTGCTTGTATCATTGTTCTGTTGTACCATTAGAATAATACAATACTTTTTATTCCCTGTCAACTATATGTTCCAATAAATATCTCTATTACATTTAGACGTATCAACCCGAAAAAATGTTTCATAAAAAATAAAAATAATCAAAAACCTCCGCAATCGGTATGAGCGACGACAGCGGAGGCACGATATAATCTTATTCTAACGATTATTTTTTATAATGGGACTCAAAGGTTTATACACTAAAAGTGTAATCACGGACACTGCCGTTCCTTTAACCAGATTTAACGGAGCTACACATGCTGCAACAAAACTCCATATATTCCCCTCTTGAACCAGAGGATTGGTTCCCATTCCCATCTCAATAATACTTGCTATGGACAAACCAAGCGCTTTCTCATATGCCGGAATCAAATAAATCGCATTGAAGGCGGTACCAAATACAGTAATGACAATTGTTCCGACAACACATGCCCAAATAGCACTCTTCTTGGTTTTGCCAAAACGATACAATACGGATGCCGGCAGAATAAAACTGCAACCTACTGAGAAATTCGCCAATTCTCCAATAAATGCAGTACCGGTTCCATCCATACACAAATTCAAAAGAATCTTGATAAACTCCATGAGTACGCCTGCCACAGGTCCGAACGCAAATGCGCCTATCAAAATAGGTAACTCACTGAAATCAAGCTTATAAAAACCGGGTGCCCAAAGAACCGGGAATTCAAACAACATAAGTACCGCTGAAATAGCGGCAAACACGCCTATCATAACTGTTTTTCTGGTGTTTAACACCGGTTCCTTCACTCCCTGTTTCTTCTGTGCCAACTTTTCCAGGATATATGCCACCACAAAGAGGACCGCAACAACACCCAAAATCTCCAACACAAAAGTCAGGTTTTCCGTAACATCTGTTACTAAATCTCTCATTTCATTTTCCTCCTGTCCGATGCCTTAACATCTTCCTAATATAATAGTGGGAAAATTCTTCATGACTTGTGTACTACTACGCTCGCAAACACTCTTTGTGAATTACACATGACAAAAATCCCCGAACCAATGGCTCGGGGATTTAACTCATTTGCACTCATTTGTTATCCCTGACATACAAATGCACAGGAACTCAAATATCACGCAAGCTTATACTCACGCAATCGCACTCATTTCTTCTTTCATCCAGACTATACTGTTGGTTCCGGGCTCTCACCGGATCAGCCATAACCGAATCCTCATACATCCGGTCATGGGTCGCGGACTCTGCAACTTACCTGCATTACCGCCAGTAGGGAATTGAATACTTTCGCATTCGCACCCGACCCCGAAGAATTTTCAATTGTCAGCAGTAACCTGCCTCGTGGACTATATTACGCCATTGTTATTCATTTGTCAATGGTAGTTTCAGATTTTATTCTGCCTTAATCTTCATCGTCAGACCAATTCTCTTCTTAGCCACATCCACAGTCAATACCTGTACTTCTACAATATCTCCTACACTCACAGCCTCCAGAGGATGTTTGATATATCGGTCAGTCATCTGAGAAATGTGTACCAAACCATCCTGGTGTACACCAATATCTACAAACGCACCAAAATCAATAACATTCCGGACTGTTCCCTTCAAAATCATTCCGGGCTTCAAATCCTCCATATCCAACACATCACTGCGCAGAATGGGTTTGGGCATATCCTCTCTGGGGTCTCTTCCGGGCTTCTCCAACTCCTTGATAATATCCGTCAGGGTAATCTCTCCGATTCCAAGCTCATCAGCCAGCTTCTTTTTATCTTTAACACCCTTAATCTGACCGGAACTTTTCTGCATAGCACGCACATCATCAAGGCTCATCTCCAACTTACCCAAAAGTTTTTCCACCGCCGCATAAGACTCCGGATGTACACTGGTAGCATCCAAAGGATTATCACCATCTGTAATACGCATAAATCCGGCACACTGCTCATATGCCTTAGGTCCCAGCTTTGCCACCTTAAGAAGCTGCTTACGATTGGTGAATCGTCCGTTCTGTTCACGATAATCCACAATATTTCTTGCAATGGTCTTATTAATGCCGGAAATATATTCAAGCAAAGATGCGGATGCAGTATTCAAATCCACACCAACCTTATTTACACTATCCTCAACAACACCATTTAAAGCATCACTTAACTTTTTCTGGTTCATATCATGCTGATACTGTCCTACACCAATAGATTTGGGATCAATCTTCACAAGCTCTGCCAAAGGGTCCTGCAAACGACGGGCGATGGACGCGGCACTTCTCTGTCCCACATCAAAGTTGGGAAATTCCTCTGTAGCCAGTTTACTTGCAGAGTATACGGATGCACCTGCCTCATTTACAATCACATACTGTACAGATCTGTCCAGCTCCTTTAACAATTCCACAATAACCTGCTCTGATTCTCTGGATGCAGTTCCGTTTCCAACAGAAATTAAATCTACATTATATTTTTTAATAATACGCTTTAACTCCGCCTTGGACTCCTCCACCTTATTCTGAGGAGCAGTAGGATAAATCACCTTCGTATCCAACACCTTACCTGTTGCATCTACCACCGCAAGCTTACATCCGGTGCGGAATGCAGGGTCCCATCCCAATACCACTTTTCCGGCAATGGGAGGCTGCATCAGAAGCTGCTTCAAATTCTTGCCGAATACAGTAATAGCTCCATCTTCGGCCTTCTCTGTCAACATATTACGGATTTCCCTTTCGATAGCAGGTGCTATTAAACGATTGTAACTATCCGCCACTGCTTCTTTAATAAGAGGTGTCGTAAATTCATTCTCCACAGTAATTTTCTGTTTCTCCAGATATCCCACAATTCTATCATCCGGAGCTACTACCTTTACAGACAAAATCTTCTCTGCCTCACCACGATTCAGAGCCAGAATTCTATGACCGGCGATCTTTTTCACAGGCTCCTCAAAATTGTAGTACATCTCATATACACTCTCTGCCGACTCATCCTTAGCCGTACTCGTAATCATTCCCTCACCAAAAGTTAAATCACGAATAAACGTGCGATAATCCGCCTCATCAGACACCGCTTCAGCAATAATATCCTTTGCTCCCTGCAATGCTTCCTCCACAGTAGCTACGCCTTTCTCCTCCGAGAGATACTTTTCTGCCTCACGCTCCACGGATTCTGTAGCAGTCTGCGCCAAAATAAACTCCGCCAGCCCTCCCAGGCCCTTCTCTTTTGCCACACTTGCACGTGTCTTTCTCTTGGGACGATAAGGACGATATAAATCCTCCACCATCACAAGTGTTTCTGCCGCCAAAATCTTTTCCCGAAGTTCCTCTGTCAAAAGCCCCTGTTCCTCGATACTGCCAAGTACCTGATTTTTCTTATCCTCTAAGTTACGAAGATACACAAGTCTCTCATGCAAGTTTCTCAACTGTTCATCATCCAGAGAACCGGTAACCTCCTTACGATATCTTGAAATAAAGGGAATGGTATTGCCCTCATCAATCAGCTTAACAGCTGCTTCTACCTGCCATTTCTGTACCTTTAATTCTTCTTTTAATGTCTGTAAAATATCCATAGTTTCTCCTCACTTCGCCTGTGACCCAATTTGCTTATTTGTGCCGGAAGGTTCTCTGTCTCAATATCGATTAGGCAGGTTATGTCCTCCCACGGAACGCTCCCGCTCCGTGAAAAATCGTAGCGGCACATAGGGCTGTAAAGTACACAGCCCAAGTGCCGACGTTTTTCAAGGTCCTGTGGTAGAACATAACCTGCCTAATCGAATATACACATTCCCAACACAAATAAGCAAATTGGTTCCTGCTTTTTTCAGCTTAGGCGACAACATTACAATTATATAAAAATTCACCTTATTTTTCAAGATTTAGAGAAATTTAATGCTCAGGCAATTGCTATTTTTCTCAAAAGATGCTACAGTAAAATTACCAATAATAGGAGTTTTGAAATGGATTACAATCAAATCAGTCCAAACAACCAATTAAATAGTTTTGCTGTAGCTTCCCTGTTTTGCGGTGCAGCATCCCTGCTTTTGTGCTGTACAGGCTTATTATCCATCCCCATAGGAGCGCTGGGTATCCTGTTCGCCATCCTGTCCAAACGTCTGGACAAGCCGATGCACTATATGAGCAAAACAGGTATCGCATTGTCCGTTACCGGAATTATATCGGGACTGATGATACTGGTATACTCAATCTATCTGATAGCAACAGACCCCCAGTACCAACAAATGTACCTGGATACGCTCCAATACTACAATCAAATTTACGAAGGATATGGCTTATAACTCACACTTTTCATAAAAAGGAGGTCGCCTATGAATATTTCTCCATTAAATAACACCTATAATTCATACGCTAATTACGGCAATACATCCGTTCCCGGCGGCGAAAACAGCCGAATCCCGGGCATTACCGATGGTCGGAATACTCCTGACGGCGAATGCGAAACATGCAAAAACCGCAAATATCAGGACGGCTCTGATGAAATGGTTTCCTTTAAAACAGCACAACACATCTCACCTGAGAGTGCTGCTGCCCGTGTGCGCGCCCACGAACAGGAGCATGTAAGCAACGCATACACCGACGCTGCTCAAAATAACGGCAAGGTTCTTCGCGCATCCGTTGCCATTCATACAGCAATCTGCCCTGAGTGCGGCCGCTCCTATGTAGCCGGCGGAACCACCAGTACCCAGATTAAATACTATAACGAGGAAAATCCCTATCAACAGGATTTGAAGGCTACCGACCACATCAAATATGCCGGTATGAATAAAGATATTACAACCTGACAGGAGCACTCAAATGAATCAGACTTGCACCACCGGCCTGCTATCCCGTTCCATATTAAAAGACCGTGCCAAAGGAGCGCTTTCCGGCAAATATGGACAATTCATAGCAGCCTGTATCACAATAAATATCATAACTCTTTCCGCGCAAAACATAGCAAGCGTTATTGTATCTGTTCTATTAGGCGGTTTTTCCACAGAAGCACTGACAGTAGCCAACTATATTGTATTAACTGTCTGCCAGATTTTCCTCTCCGTCTTCAAAGTAGGACTTGCCCTTCTGGCATTAAACCTTGCATGTGGTCAGCCGGCTGCTTTGTCCGATATTTTCCACGGATTTAACAACCAGTTTGATAAAGCATTGAAGATTTCTGCTGTATCAGTACTGATAAGCCAGCTTACACAGATTCCGACCTCATTTATCAGCAACATGGCACTTCAGACGGACATGAACCTGACGCACATCGGCGCACTGCTCCTTATCCTGCTTGTGTGTTCCGTCATTTATATTCTTTTGTATTTGGGTTTCTCACAGGTATACTTCCTGTTTCTTGACTTTCCCGAATACAGTGCCGGCCAATTGATGAAACTGAGCTTTCATATCATGAAAGGCCACAAAGGACGCCTCTTCCTTTTGGAATTAAGCTTCCTGCCCCTGATTTTTCTCTCCCTGCTGACTTTGGGCCTAGGAGATTTGTGGCTGACGCCTTATATGCAGCTCACCTACACCTTCTTTTTCCTGAATCTTATGCAGGCCGGACAGCCTGCCCATAATCATGACCACCCGTCAAACGGGTGGTTTGCTCGCCCCTATAAGGGGCAGTTACCGGCCAGCGCCTAAAGACGCTGGCTTTCACTTTGTTCAAGCCTCTAGCGCCCTTGACTCGTCGCAGCCCT
>SVFL01000019.1 GCA_015056885.1 Lachnospiraceae bacterium | reverse complement strand
GAAGCCCCCCTCAAGATGAGATATCCATAGTGACTTGTTCACTTAAGACCCCTTAGAGACTATGAGGTAGATAGGAATGAGGTGTAAGCACAGCAATGTGTTCAGCTGACATTTACTAATCGGTCGAACGCTTAACCAAAGGTTTAGGAACGAGGAAAACAGACAAACAACTGTTATCAGTCTTGTAAGATTTAAGAATTTTCGTGTTCGGTTTTGAGGGTGCAAATGAAAGAAATTTCATTTCACCTTTTGATGAAATGGCCCAGTGGCTCAGTTGGTTAGAGCGCCGCCCTGTCACGGCGGAGGTCGAGGGTTCGAGTCCCTTCTGGGTCGTAGATGTTGAGCGATTGCTCGATATCAGATGGGGTCTTAGCTCAGCTGGGAGAGCATCTGCCTTACAAGCAGAGGGTCATAGGTTCGAGCCCTATAGGCCCCATTTATTTTTAGAGTTTTGTGGTTGGTTATAATCAGCTACAAAAATATACGCCGATATGGCTCAATTGGCAGAGCAGCTGATTTGTAATCAGCAGGTTGGGGGTTCGAGTCCCTCTATCGGCTCTGTGGATATTAATTCCATATGGATGGATTCCCGAGTGGCCAAAGGGGACAGACTGTAAATCTGCTGCAAATTGCTTCGGTGGTTCGAATCCACCTCCATCCATTTGCCTTAGGGCACTAACTTAATAACGCGGGGTGGAGCAGTCTGGAAGCTCGTCGGGCTCATAACCCGAAGGTCATAGGTTCAAATCCTGTCCCCGCTACTCAGACCGTAAGGTCTAAATGCCCAGATAGCTCAGTTGGTAGAGCAGAGGACTGAAAATCCTCGTGTCGCTGGTTCGATTCCGGCTCTGGGCATTTGCTGTATGCAAAATAATATGGAGCACTAGCTCAGTCGGTAGAGCACCTGACTTTTAATCAGGTTGTCGGGGGTTCGAATCCCCCGTGCTTCACTAGAAATAGTAAATTGTTCAATTTATGGAATAGAGACCTAGCACAAAGAGGAAATTTAGCCTTTTTAGTGCTATTTTTTTTGCCGTAGACGTGCTATAATTACATTGGCTTTTTATGGCTGGTGCACAAATGAGGAGATTGTATGAAATCAAAATGGACGACAGGTCGTGTTATCGGCTGTGTAGTAGGAATTGTTGTTGTATTGCTCTGCATATATTTGTCGGTGGCCTTCTCATACAGAGAGCGTTTTTTTCCAAATACATCAATTAACGGTGTTGGTCTTGGAAAAGCAGATGTAAATACTGTGGTGAATGAACTGGAAACACAGTTGAAGCATTATGTTTTACAGGTACAGGGACGTAATCCTGAAAGTAATGAGAATACAACACTTTTTGAATTGACAGCGGAAGATATCGATTTAACCGTTCAGATTACAAATGCAGATGTGGAAAATCTTTTAAGTCAACAGAATTGTTTTTTGTGGCCTATTTATATGGGTAAGACGACAAACTACACATTGTTAGGTGATGTTTCATACGATTTGACTAAGTTTGCTGCCTTTTTCGACAATCAGAAGGCTTTTAGAGAAGATGCTACCGTTAGTCCCAAGGATGCATATATTAAAGGCTATTCTGAGGAACTGGATTGTTTTGTAATTGAACCGGAAGTGTATGGCACAAGGTTGGACAAGCAATTAGCAATGGATGTTATTGTTACTGCTATAAAAGAAAATGCAGAGATTATCAACCTTGAAGAACAAGGCTGCTATTTGGAACCGAAAATTTTGGCTTCTGATGAGAAGTTGCAGGCAAATCTTGTTCAGGCGAATAGATGGCTTGATACAGATATTACCTATGATTGGAATACCAATGAAGTAAGGGTGACCAAAGATGTGGTCTTAAATTGGATTGCACGGCAGGATGGTGTCCTGATTTTGGATAAAGAAGCTGTTGAGGCCTTTGTGGAAGAAAATGCTGCAGAGTATGATACCTACGGGAAAAGTCGAGCTTTTCGTACAAGTATGGGATATGAATTGTTGTTACCTAGCGGAGCATTTGGCTGGCTTACGGATTGTGAGGCAGAGTCCAAAGAGTTGCTTAACTTAATTGAAACCGGCAGTGTTTGTACCAGAGAACCCATATATGCCTGTAAGGCGCCCTGGAAAGGGATGAATGACATCGGTAACAGCTATGTAGAGGCTGATTTGACTCATCAGCATTTGTATCTGTATCAGCAGGGGGCATTGGTTCTGGAGACAGATTTTGTTTCCGGGGATATGAGTAAGCACTATAATACTCCGGAAGGGGTATTTGGACTTAGTTATAAGACCACAAATGCTATTTTGCGCGGTGGTGATTATGCAGAACATGTATCCTATTGGATGCCTTATCATGGCAATTATGGTATGCACGATGCCACATGGCGTTCAGAGTTTGGGGGAGACATCTATCAAAATAACGGCTCCCATGGATGCATTAATCTGCCCTTGGATAAGGCAGGCGAGATATATCAGCAGATATCGGAAGGATTTCCGGTTGTTTGTTATTATTATCCACCCGGAGTATTACCTGAACCAGAAGTATACGATTCAGATGATGAGGATGATTAAATGGGAGAGAAGACAGTACGCCAGCGAGGGAAAGAGAGGAATGCCAAATCCGCTCAGCGTTGGCAAAAGGCTTACGAAAGACAACGGGATTTACAGCAAAGAATAAATACTGCTGCACAGGATATTTTGCAATCAGATAATTTTAAATCCACACGTAGACATATTCAGCATGGCAACATGACAGTGAACAACCACTGCATGAATGTGGCAAAATATAGTCTGGCAATTAGTGAGAAGCTTCGAATCCGCTGTAATGAGCGGGAATTGATAAGGGGAGCATTGCTACATGACTATTTTCTGTATGACTGGCATAGTCCGGAGCATGTTCCTTTATATAAACTGCATGGTTTATTTCATCCGGGTACAGCCTACAGAAATGCTTCTAAGGAGTACGAATTAACTCCGAGAGAGTCAGATATTATCAGAAAGCATATGTGGCCTCTTACCATTGTACCTCCCATGTGTCGGGAAGCATGGATAGTGACCACTGCTGATAAATGGTGTTCCCTGTTGGAGACGCTTCATATCCATAAGGGGCATGGAGCCCGAAAAGATGACAGAGAATAGAAATTTATTTGAACAACTGCATAATTACGGTCAAAGCGATTACTATCCTTATCATATGCCGGGACATAAGAGACGGCAACTGGGAAGTATGCCGCAGCAACTGTTAAAAGCGGATATTACGGAGATTGACGGTTTCGATAATCTGCATCAGCCGGAGGGAATTTTGCTAGATTTACAGAAGCAGGCAGCCACGTTGTACGGCGCAGATGAAACCTATTACTTGGTAAATGGCAGTACCTGTGGTATTCTGAGTGCAGTCAGTGCAGTGCTTCCTGAGGGAGGGCATCTGCTGATGGCTCGAGGGTGTCATAAATCAGCTTATCACGCAGTATATCTGCGCAAGTTGCGAGTCACCTATTTATATGCTAAGCAGTTGGCGGAATTTGATTTCCAAGAGGCTATTACAGCATCACAGGTGGAGGAAGCTCTTGAGAGAGAGCCGGATATTGGTGCAGTTTTGATTGTGTCTCCGACTTACGAAGGACGGATAGCAGACATCGCGGCGATTGCGCGGGTCGTTCACAAAAGAGGGATTCCTCTGATTGTGGATGAAGCTCATGGAGCACATCTGGGGTTTGCTTCCGGATGGGCGCCTAATAGCTGCAAGCAAGGGGCTGATTTGGTGATTCACAGTGTTCATAAAACATTGCCGTCCATGACGCAGACAGCTCTTTTGCATGTAAACGGGACATTGGTAGACAGATTAAGGTTGCGACGATTTCTGCATATTTACCAGACCAGTAGCCCATCCTATATCTTGATGGCATCCATTGGAGATGCTATGGAGGTAATGCGCAAACAGGGTGCGGAACTGCTTGAACAGTTTCGGCAAAACTACCTGGATATGTGCAAGAAGCTGCAACAATGCCGTCAACTCAAATTTATTCCCTATGAGGATGTGGTATCGACAAAGCATGATATGGGCAAACTGATTATTTCCACAGGAAATGCAGGGGTATCAGGGCAGTGGTTGTACGATACCTTGCGCGAGCAATATCACTTGCAGTGTGAGATGTCTGCAGGAAGTTATTGTCTGGCAATGTTTACTTTGGCAGATATCAAAGAAGGGTATGAGCGTATGACGCAGGCGCTTTTAGAGATAGACGAGCTGATAGTACAGAAGAAAACGGATAGTATGGAAGTTTGTGAATGGAAGCCTGTGCATTATCCTTTACAGGAACCGCAAATAGTCTGTTCATTGGCAGAGTGCTGGGAACAGGAATGGGAATTGACAGAAGTGTCATGTGCAATAAATAAAACGGTGGCAGATTTTATTAATCTCTATCCACCGGGGATTCCCCTTTTGGTGCCGGGGGAGGTTTTGACACAGGAACTGTATGAACAGTTGTGTGAATATATGGCGCTAAAATTAAACATACAAGGAATTGTAGAAAAGGATAATCAAATCCTGATTCCTACTTTAAAATAAATTAACAAATAAACTTAGATAGAGGAGTAGAAAACATGAGAAACACAAAAATTATTTGTACTATCGGTCCCGCAAGCCAGAATGAGGAGTGTCTTAGAAAGCTGATGCTTTCCGGAATGAATGCAGCAAGATTCAATTTCTCACATGGTGATAAGGCGGAGCAGAAGGCAAAATTTGATATGGTTGTAAAGGTTCGTGAGGAGTTGGGTAAGCATGTTGCAACCTTGATGGATACCAGAGGACCTGAGATTCGTCTGTGTGATTTTGAAGGCGGTAAAGTAGAACTGGTAGCAGGCCAGACCTTCACACTGACCACAGAAGATATTATGGGTACCAATGAGAGAGCAACCATCACATATAAGAATCTGAAGAACGATGTTGTTGTCGGCGGTAAGATTCTCATTGACGATGGTCTGATTGAGATGGTAATTGAAGAAATTAAGAGCACAGAGATTGTCTGCCGTGTAATGAATGGTGGTTTTGTCTCCAATCACAAGGGTGTAAATGCGCCCGGTGCAACTCTCTCCATGCCTTACATCAGCGAGTCTGACAGAGACGATATGATTTTCTGTGCAAAGCTTGGATTTGATTTTCTGGCTGCTTCCTTTGCAAGATGCAAGGAGGATATTCTGGAGGTGCGTCAGCTCCTTAAGGAGTGCGGAAGCGATATGAAGATTATCGCTAAAATTGAGAATATGCAGGGTATTCAGAATGTAGAAGAGATTCTGGAGGTTTCCGATGGTATTATGGTTGCTCGTGGTGATCTCGGTGTAGAGGTTCCTTTGGAGGAGCTTCCTATTCTGCAGAAGAGACTGATTAAGCTTGCAAATGCCAAGGGTAAGATGGTTGTTACTGCAACTCAGATGTTGGATTCCATGATTAAGAATCCTCGTCCCACCAGAGCGGAGACCACCGACGTAGCAAATGCTATTTACGATGGAACTACTGCAATTATGTTGTCCGGTGAGAGTGCAAACGGAAGCTATCCTGTAGAGTCTGTTCAGATGATGGCTCGTATTGCAGAGACCACTGAGAGTGATATTGATTATTTGGGAAGAATGGCAAAGGCTGAGAGAATGACCTGGAATACATCCGCAGACAGAAACGATATCACCACTGCAATTGCGCATGCAACCTGTTATACCGCAATGGATTTGCAGGCAGCAGCAATTATTTCCGTAACCCTTTCCGGAGCTTCTGTAGCAGCAGTGGCACGTTTTAAGCCCAATTGTCCTATTATTGGCTGTACTATGTCTGAGAGAGTAGCTAACCAGATTAATCTTATGTGGGGTGTAACTCCTCTTCTTCTGGAAAGAGCAGAGACTGCTGATGCATTGTTTGCGAATGCAGTGAAAGAGGCTAAGCGTGCAGGGCTTGTAAGAGAAGGCGATAAGGTAGTTATCACAGCAGGTGTGCCTTTGGGTATTACCGGTATGACCAATATGATCAGAGTGGTGGAAGTATAAAATATGGGTAAAATTTTCTATCTTATGGGGAAAAGTTCATCCGGTAAGGATACCATATTTAAGGAACTTATGAAGGAATCGACAAGGTTGGGAACCATCGTGCCTTATACTACCAGACCTATTCGTGTGGGGGAACAGGAAGGGGTGGAGTATCATTTTACGGACGAGACCGGTTTTCAGAAGCTTTCCGATGCCGGTAAGGTAATTGAACAGCGGGAATACCATACAATATATGGTCTCTGGCGGTATTTTACCGTAGATGACGGACAGTTTGTGCCGGGGGGCGATACAGACTATGTGATGATAGGAACGCTGGAAGCTTATCGTAGTATGCAGGCTTATTTCGGACGGGAGAATGTTCTTCCGGTACTGATTGAACTTGATGATGGTGTGCGTCTGCAACGTGCGTTAGAGCGTGAAATGCAACAGGAAAAGCCCGGTTATGAAGAACTGTGCAGAAGATTCCTTGCGGATAGTACAGACTTTGCGGAGGAAAAGATTCGTGAGGCCGGTATAGAGAAGCGTTTTTATAATGATAATCTGGAGCATTGCCTGAATGAAATTCGGGCATACATAAATGAACAGAGAATGCCGATATAATGTGTAGGTAATTACAAAGTCAGGAGGTGGGACTGTGGACATTAAGGTAAATCAATTACAATCGACTGTTCCGGTGGAAAAACCGCAGCACACAGTTCCCACCGATGGTACTTTCAAATTTATGTTGGCCAGCAATATTGAGGAGGCAGAGCTTCAGGCGAGACTTAATGTCTTGATGGAGGAGATTACCATGCAGGGTGAGCGGCTCGCCAAGAAACGTGATGTAAAGGATATGCGTCATTATCGGGGCCTGGTGAAGGAGTTTTTGAATGAAATAGTGACCCATTCACACTCTTTTTCAAGAGAAAATTTTTTGGACAGGCGAGGCCGACATCGTGTATACGGTATCATAAGACTGGTGGATGAGAATCTGGACCAACTGGCTCAGGAACTTATGAAGGATGAGAAGGATAATATTGCAATCCTTGATAAAATCGGAGAAATCCGAGGATTGCTTCTGGATATTTTTACTTAATTTACAAGAGGAATTAAGGAGGGGTACATATGGCAAAGTTTACAGATATTATAGGTCAGGAGCAGATAAAGGAACATTTACAGAATGCTTTAACAACTAAGAAGATTTCCCATGCCTATATTATCAACGGAGAAAAATCTTCCGGTAAAGAATACATTGCCAAGGTTTTTGCTATGGCATTGCAATGTGAAAAAGGTGAGCTTGAGCCTTGTCAGGAATGCCATGCCTGCAAACAGGCGTTGTCCAATAATCAACCGGATATTATTCGGGTAGGGCATGAAAAGCCAAATACTATCAGTGTTGATGATATTCGTGCACAGATTAACAATGATGTAGCCATTAAACCTTATAGTAGCCCTTATAAGATTTATATTGTAAATGAGGCGGAGAAGATGACACCCCAGGCTCAGAATGCTATTTTAAAAACTTTGGAGGAGCCCCCTGAGTATGCAGTGATTTTACTGCTTACCAGCAATGTAAATGCGCTTCTGCCTACCATTCTCAGTCGTTGTGTGGTGCTGAATATGAAGCCTGTGGCGGATGAGAAGGTGCGCAAGTTTTTGATGGAGGAGCTTAAGGTGCCCGATTATAAGGCGGATGTTTGTGTGGCTTTTGCGAGAGGAAATGTAGGGAAAGCTAAGGCGCTGGCTTCCAGTGAAGATTTTGAGAATATCAAGAATGAGGCACTGTCTTTATTGAAATATATTCAGGACATGGAGCTGCATGAGATTGTGGCTGCTATCAAGAAAATTGGCGAGTACAAGCTGGAGATAAATGATTACTTTGATATTATGGCTATCTGGTACAGAGATGTGCTTTTGTTTAAGGCAACCAAGGATGCGAATCATTTGGTGTTCAGAGAGGAACTTGGTGCATTACGCAAATGTGCCCAGCGCAGTAGCTACGAAGGAATTGAAATCGTAATCAATGCACTGGACACTGCAAAACGCAGGCTGGATGCCAACGTTAATTTTGATTTGGTAATGGAACTGTTGCTCCTGACTATTCAGGAAAACGGTTAATATTAGGAATCACGGTCTAACAAAGCCTCGAACTCAGAGATGGGCATGGGCTTGTAATACAGGAAACCTTGGGCGTGGAGGCAATTTTGCTCCAAAAGGAAATTGCGCTGCGCCTGAGTTTCCACACCTTCTACAACAATTCGCTTATTCAGGGCTTTCAGCATATTTACAATACTGCTGACAATAATCTGTTCCTGATCGTCTTCGATATCATCAATAAATCCCTTGTCAATCTTAATTTCGTCAACAGGTTGGTTCTTCAACATTGTCATGGAAGAGTAACCGGTTCCGAAATCGTCCATGGAAAGTGCAAATCCAAGGGAACGCAACTGCTGCAAATTATCATAGATGGAGTCAGCGTTGTTTAGGAAGGCACTCTCCGTCAATTCTAATGCCACTAATGGAGGTGGAACGTTATACTCTGCACTTAGCATCACCAGCTTCTCACGGAAAGCATTGTCAAAAAAGTGCATACGAGAGATATTCACAGAAATAGGTACTGCTTTCTGACCAGCCTTCAGTCGTTTGCTCAACCATGCAAAAACCTTGGTCCAAATATGAAAATCCACATCGATAATCAATCCGTTTTTCTCGAGGACAGGTAAAAACAGTCCAGGCGAAATAATACCCTTTTCCGGATGAATCCAACGGATTAAAGCTTCTCCGCCGATGATATCGCCGGTGGACATATCTACCTTGGGTTGTATGTATGCCTGAAGCTGATCTGTTGACAGGGCGTCTAAAATTTCATTTTCGATTTGCTTTTCCAAGAGCATTTGCTGGCGCATGCTTTCATCAAAAAAGGCATACTTGGCATAGAATTTTCCCTTGATGGTCTGCAATGCCATGGTTGCGTAGTCACGCAGCGCACTGATTGGCATTTCTGGACCGGTTGCAATACAGATACCTACCGAAGGAAGTACTCTGTAAGCAATAGGGTATGCTTCAATTTTGGCGCAAATATTCTGTGCAATCGCGGTAAGCTCGTCCTTATTTTCAAAAGGAACAAGTAAGCCGAAGCAGTCTGCACGAAAATGAAACATAGCGGTCATGGGACCCTCGTAGGTCTTTAGGTATTCGGAGATGTAGACCAACAGCTTGTCACCGGCATCCCAACCGCAAAATTCATTTAATGCTTTAAAATGTGCAATATCCAAGACCAGGAGCGCAAAGGTGTGATCCCGGTTGGCACGCATTATTTCCGCAGCTTGATAAAAAAAAGCACGCAGATTAGGAAGGCCGGTTAAATAGGACAAGTTTGCATTCATGTTCTGATCGGCCATTTTTTTAAGAGAATACAGATACCTGTTCTCATTTTCATTTTCAATAACGGGCAGAATGTCCCGAGTGTTATCTGTCATACAATACACACTCCTTATCATTCAATCGTTGTTGATATAGTATCAATACTATTATACTATTTTTTTTTAGAAAATACTATATTTATTGGTCTAAGTTTGGATAAATTTTACTAATTTTTTGTCTTATGGAATAGTAGTTTTTTAGGAATATGTATGTTATAATAAAATTTAATGTGGACTTATATCGGATGAGCTGATGTTCCGATATGTGTAATAATTAAGTGAGGTGTATAGATTATGGTAAAAGTAATTGGAGTGAGATTTCGTACAGCGGGCAAGATTTATTTCTTTGATCCGCTTCAGTTTGAGATAAAGCGTGGTGACCATGTTATCGTGGAAACTGCAAGAGGTATTGAGTTTGGAACGGTTGTGTCAGGCATACGCGAAGTGGAAGAAGATAAAGTGGTCCAGCCTTTGAAGGCAGTTCTCAGAATCGCAAGTCAGCATGATGTTGAACAGGAACAGGCCAACCGTCTGAAGGAAAAGGAGGCATACAAGGTATGTCTTGAGAAAATTCGTAAACATGATCTGGATATGAAGCTGATTGACGCAGAGTATACCTTTGATAACAATAAAGTTCTCTTTTATTTCACTGCAGACGGACGAATTGATTTCCGTGAGTTGGTAAAGGATCTGGCAAGTGTATTTAAGACCCGAATCGAGTTGCGTCAGATAGGTGTGCGTGATGAGACTAAGATTCTGGGCGGTATCGGTATTTGTGGACGACCTTTGTGTTGTCACAGTTATTTGGCGGATTTTGTTCCGGTGTCTATCAAGATGGCTAAAGAGCAGAATTTGTCTTTGAATCCTACCAAGATTTCCGGTGTGTGCGGACGTCTCATGTGTTGTTTGAAAAATGAAGAGGAGACCTACGAGGAGCTGAATCGTAATTTGCCCAGTATCGGTGATATGGTAACTGCAGAGGATGGCAGTAAGGGCGAGGTTCAGAGTGTGAATGTACTCAGACAGCTTGTGAAGGTTGTTGTGGAAGAGGGCGATACCAAAGAAATTCGTGAGTATGAGGTTGGTAAGCTTCATTTCAAGAGAAAACACACCAAAAAAGAGCGCATGGAGCTTTCACCCGAGGAGCTTCAGGAGCTTGAGCGCTTAGAGAGCGTTGAATTGGCAGAGAATAAGGCCGAGGAAAAGGATAATTCCAAGGCGGAAAATAATAAGTATGAGAAGTCATTTGATGGTCAGAGAGAGAATCGTCGTCACAATGGTTCTCGCAATGATAATCGAAGAGACCGCAATCGTGATAATGGAGATAATGCGGAGGATGGTTCCTCTGATAATCGTTCGGAAGGACGCAGAGACAATCGTGGTGACCGTAAAAACTTCCGCCAGAATCGGAACGATAATCGTAATCGTGACAACAGCCGTGATGGTGGTGATAATCGTAATCGTGACAATAATCGCGACGGCGGAGATAATCGTGGTGAGCGCCATTTTAGAAAAGACAGAAGAAATAACCGATCAGGAAGGAAGCCCGAGCAGAATGGAAATGCAGGAAGTGCAACTGAAACCAGGGGAGAGAATTGATGACCTTCAACGCAACGGTTATCATATTATCCAGAATCCGGAGAAGTTCTGTTTTGGAATGGATGCAGTGCTTTTGACTGGATTTGCTCGTGCTCAGGAGAAGGATGTTCTTCTCGATATTGGAACCGGTACGGGAATTATACCGTTGTTGATGTCGGCAAAATATGGATGTGCACATCTGACCGGACTGGAGATACAGGAAGAAAGTGCGGACATGGCTCGCAGAAGTGTGGCGATGAACGGATTGAGGGATACAATTGATATTGTGACAGGAGATGTCAAGGAAGCGGATAAGATTTTTAAGTCTGCTTCCTTTGACTGTATTACCTGTAATCCTCCATATATGATAGGGCAGCATGGCTTGACCAATCCGGATGCGCCCAAAGCGATTGCACGACATGAAGTGTTGTGCACATTGGAGGATGTGGTTCGGGCGGTGGCAAAGCTGTTAAAGCCGGGAGGGCATTTTTATATGGTACATCGCCCTTTTCGATTGGCAGAGATTATGACAACCTTGTCACAATACAAGCTGGAACCGAAACGCATGCAGCTTGTGTATCCTTATATTGATAAGGAACCCAATATGGTGCTTGTGGAGGCCGTGCGCGGAGGAAAACCCCGTATGACCGTAGAAAAGCCCCTTATCATTTTTGAATCTCCCGGTGTATATATGCCAGAGATTCGGGATGTATATGGCTATTAGGAGGAAAACAGATGGCAGGAACCTTGTATTTGTGTGCAACCCCCATCGGTAATCTGGGGGATATGACCCCCCGCGTAGTAGAAACGCTGCGCAGTGTGGATGTGATAGCTGCGGAGGATACCCGCAACAGTATAAAATTGTTGAATCATTTTGAGATACATACACCTATGACCAGCTACCATGAGTATAATAAAGTGGAGAAGGCAAAACAGTTGGTGGGTCAACTCTTAAACGGGCAGGATATTGCATTGATTACGGATGCAGGGACCCCGGCGATATCTGATCCGGGTGAGGTGTTGGTACAGATGTGTCATGAAAGTGGTGTGAATGTGACATCTCTGCCGGGAGCAGCGGCTTGCATTACAGCACTGACACTGTCAGGGCTTTCTACCAGAAGATTTTGCTTTGAAGGATTTTTACCTGCTGATAAAAAAGAAAAAAAGTTGGTGTTGCAGGATTTGAAAGAGGAGACCCGTACCATGATTCTGTATGAGGCGCCACATCATCTGGTGCGTACTCTGGAGGAGCTTTATGAGGTGTTGGGACAGCGTAAAATTACGCTTTGTAGGGAGCTGACTAAGCGATTTGAGACGGTTTTCCCAACTACGCTTCAGGAAGCTTTGGCATATTATGAGAAGGAAGAGCCCCGAGGAGAATATGTGCTGGTGCTGGAGGGAAAGAGTTTTGCTCAGATGCGTCAGGAAGAAATCAGGTCCTGGGAGAACATGAGTATTGAAGAGCATATGGCTTATTATGAAGGTCAGGGCATGGATAACAAGGCGGCTATGAAGCAGGTGGCCAAAGACAGAGGCGTAGGCAAGCGTGATATATATGCGTATCTTCATGGAGAATCATAAAGGTTTCGCTACAGGATAAATTGGTTTCTAAAGAACAGATAAGAAAGGTGTCAAGTTATGAGTGCATGTGACATGTGTGTCAATTATGTATATGATGAGGACTATGAGTGCTATTGTTGCATGGTCAATCTGGATGAAGATGAGATGTATCGCTTTCTCACCGGCAGTCAGAAGGATTGTGCGTATTTTAGATTGGATGATGAGTACGGTGTAGTCAGACACCAGATGTAGCAGGATTGGAGAATTCTATGAAATTTGTGAAACAGCTGTCAATTATTATGGCAGTGTCATTTGTGGCAGAAGTGATGGAATATTTGATTCCACTTCCGGTGGCAGCAAGTGTTTATGGACTGATATTGATGTTATTGGGATTGATTACAAAGATAATACCCTTAAGTAAGGTGGAAGATGCGGCAGATTTCCTGGTGGAGATTATGCCCATTCTTTTTGTCCCGCCGACAGTCTCCATTATGACCAGTGTGGAGGCGATGAAACAGATGCTTGTTCCCCTGTGTGTAATCTCGGTCGTATCGACTGTTTTGATTATGGTGGTAACGGGAAGAGTATCCCAAGGAATTATCCGACATAAGAGCAAGGAGGGAAGCAGCAGATGAATGAAATGTTGATAAACTCCGCTTTCTTTGGCGTGGTGATAACTCTTGTCTGTTATGAAATCGGTGCATGGGTAAAGCGTAAAACCAATTTTGTGCTGGCGAATCCGTTGTTAATTGCGGTTTTGTTAATAGTGGCGTTTTTGTTGGTATTTCAGGTGGATTACGAGGCTTATGAAAATGGAGCCAAATATATACAGTATTTTCTGACACCGGCGACAGTAAGTCTGGCAATTCCGTTATATCGCAGGCTTGAGCTTCTAAAAAAATATCCCGCCGCGATTTTTGTTGGAATCGGAGCGGGAGTTCTCACTGCTATGGTTAGTATTTTTCTGATGAGTCTGATATTTGGACTGACTCATACACAATATGTGACACTGCTACCTAAGTCCATTACTACGGCAATTGCTCTGGGCATGTCCGAAAAACAGGGTGGCATTATCGGACTGACAGTAGTGTCAGTAAGTATTACCGGTATCCTTGGAAACGTGGCAGCAGAGAGTATCTGCAAGCTGTTTCGTATTCAGGAGCCCATTGCCAAAGGACTGGCCATCGGAACTTCAGCCCATGCGTTGGGCACTGCCAAGGCCATGGAGCTTGGCGAAGTCGAAGGTGCCATGAGCAGCCTGTCTATCGTGGTCGCCGGTATTATGACAGTGGTGGCTATACAAGTGTTTGCCGGTTTGATTTAGTAAGCATATTTCTGATTGTTGGGGGCAATTTCAGGATAATTATTGTCCTTGCCCATCTGAATCAATTCAGCGACATTCTTGTCTGTGGTGTAAACCGCTACACCAAGGCTAAAAGATTTTAACTCAATCTGATATAATCCGGCAATACGTTGTGCCTCTTCCTCGGAGTCTGCCAAGGCAATTACCTCCGATTCCCCATTGGGGGTCGGTTCGGATTGTTTGTCCTCACCGGACAGGATTCCGCTGGTGGAGGCATTGTTTGTGTTGCTGTTTTCTGTTTGGTTGGAGTTTTCCTCAAAGGGCTGATTACCGTTATCAAGAACATTGTTGCCGGAGTCAGTCCTTTTGCTATTATCTGTTTGTTCTATAAACTCTGATGGAGAGGATTGGATTGGTGTGATTGTCTCTATGGGCTCAGAGGCACCACAACCGGTCAATAGTCCCATGATTCCGGCACCGACCAAGGTTATTAGGAGTTTAGATTTTCTATTCATAAAGGCGATTCCTTTCACTATAAATGATTTTGTTAATTTGCATTGTATCACATGGGGAGAGGATGCACCAGTAAAAAATGTGTGAATTGATTAAGGTTTGAAATTGTGATAACATGATAAATACGCATAGCGTTAATTAAAGGAAGAATAGGGGATAAAAATGAAAAAGAAAGTAGTAATAGTTTTATTGACAGGATGTATGTTGCTGTTAGGAGCTTGTAGCAATGCAAATAATTTTGCAAAAGCTTATGGAAGCTTTGAGTATATTAATTCCGACGGTTCAGCTTCCGGTATTGTAATTGACAAAGAGGCAGTACAGTTTGAAAACGTGGATATGGACGAATTAAAGAATATGAAGGTAGCTTTTGAGGTACAAAAGGAAGTGGCTGCTTTGGAAAGGGAAGGGGTAACTGTTGATGAACAGAAGAAAGAGGATATTCGACAGAAGTTAAATCAGGAATTCGAATGGTCCGGATTTGGGGATGCGAAATTTGAATATACGGCGGAATACGAAGAAGATTCCCAAACAGTCTACTTCGAATCAGTTACAGGGAATCAAAATGAGTTATTTTTTTCTTATGATTTAAATACACAGAAATTATCAATATATAATGTAGAATTTGCAAAAGCTTCTAAGTAAATAGAGTTGAAATGAAAGGATGTGGTTATCAAAACTACGTCACGCAACAAAAATATTTCAAAAAGTGTTAATATTTACCTTGACAGATTCTAATATCGTGATATACTTTGAATATCAAACCAATTAAGGTTAAAGAATCGAGGATATTATCATGAAATTAAATCCGTTGAAAATAGGCAATCTTACCGCTAAGATCCCTGTGATTCAGGGCGGAATGGGTGTAGGAATCAGTTTGCACAAGCTGGCAGGCGCTGTAGCAGCTGAGGGAGGTATCGGTATTATTTCCACTGCGCAGATTGGTTTTCGCGAGCCAACCTTTGATGCAGACCCGATTGGAACCAATCTGAAGGCGATTGCCACAGAGATTCCCAAGGCGAGAGAATTGGCGAAGGGCGGTATTGTGGGTGTCAATATTATGGTGGCTACCCGCAACTATGATGAGTATGTTAAGGTTGCTGTGGGAGCAGGCGTAGATTTGATTATTTCCGGTGCGGGACTTCCCATGAATCTTCCGGCGTTGACGGAGGGGAGCGATACCAAGATTGCACCCATCGTTTCCAGTGTGAAGTCAGCACAGGTTATTTTTAAATACTGGATGAAGAAGTTTGACAGAGTGCCTGATTTGGTGGTGATTGAAGGACCCAAGGCTGGCGGACATCTGGGATTTTCATTGGAGCAGCTGGAGCAGTATATGAGCGGAGAGCTTGATTATGATGAGGAGATTCGTCAGATTATTGCTTATGTGAAGGGGATTGCAGCTGAGAGAGGTGTAGAGATTCCTGTGGTAGTGGCAGGTGGCATTTACACTCGTGAGGATGCAGAGCATGCTATGGAACTGGGCGCAGATGGCGTACAGGTGGCAACCCGTTTTGTGACTACTTATGAGTGTGATGCACCCGATGCATATAAGCAGGCCTATATTAATGCAACAGAGGCAGACATTACATTGACCAAGAGCCCTGTGGGAATGCCCGGTCGTGCCATTATGAATCCCTTTTTAAAGCGTGCTAAGGAGGGGCAGATTCCTCACGGCAGATGTCATTTGTGTGTGAGCACTTGCAAACCTATGGAGACACCTTACTGTATCACTGATGCACTGGTGAATGCGGCAGAGGGAAATGTGGATGACGCGTTGTTGTTCTGCGGAACCAATGCGTACAGAGCTACTAAGTTAGAGAGTGTGCATGATATCATGCAGGAGTTTGCATAACCGATATAAAATGGGAGCTGTTGAAACAGCAATTTAATTAACTCAAAGAGTCCGCTTGCGGGCTCTTTTGTTTATCATGCAGAGAAGGGAAATGTTGTAGTAACTGCACGATAAAGATTTTATCATGCGATTTTTTAGGATTGTTAGGGGCGGGGGCTTATGCTAATCTAAAAGTACATTAATTATGATAATTATCATACAAACCAAAAAAGGGAAGGAGAAAAGATAATGAAAAAATGGGTTATGGCAGTTTTGTGTATGACTGTGATGGCAACAGCTGCATGTGGGGGAGAGGCTAAATCGGATAAGGAGATTGCTTATATCAGTTTTGAAGCAGAGGACCGAGAGAATGCAACAGATTGGTTTACAGATGGTGAAGTTTGGGCACATACACTAGATGATTCCGCGGAGGGAACGACATCTTATTCCGGTCATCAGATTAATATCACTAAGGCGGATATTTCTGATGCGTCCAACGGACAGGCACGTATAAGTAACATTAAAGGCTTTCCCAGTGACAGTTATGTAGGCTATATCTATATTGAGGAAAGTATGAAAGGTGCGGAGATTACTATATCAAATGATCCATCCGGTTCTTCAATAGAGCTTTTGTTGTCAATGGGTGGCAAGCAGATTACTTATGATGAGCTGATGACTGCGTTAGGGGATAAGAATAGCTTTTTATCCATTGCAGAGCCGACAGAATAAGTATGTTGGTGAATAGGAAGGAATACTTGTTGCATATGATGTTCTAAAGCATTTTAAGGAGCAGATATGCTGAATTATATCTGGGCAGTTATGATTATGTTGGGGGTGTTCTATGCGGCGCTTACCGGGCGCATGGAGCAGGTGACCAACGCAGCGCTGGACAGTGCGGGGGAAGCGATTTCTTTGTGTCTGACCATGGCAGGTGTGGTGGCGTTGTGGATGGGACTTATGGAGATTGCCAAGGAAGCGGGACTGATTCAAAGGATGACCAAAGGAATCAGTCCCTTTTTGGACTTTATGTTCCCGAGAATTCCTAAGAAACATCCGGCAAGGGAGTACATAGCCACCAATATTATTGCCAACATTTTAGGGCTAGGCTGGGCATGCACACCGGCGGGACTTAAAGCTATGGAGGAGCTTGCTAAACTGGATGATGAGAGAACAGGCAGGAAAGCGGACCGGACGATGGAACGTGTGGCCAGCCCGGAGATGTGTGATTTTTTGATTTTAAACATTTCTTCATTACAGCTGATACCGGTTAATATGATTGCATACCGCAGTCAGTATGGCAGTGTGAATCCGGCAGCTATTATTGTACCGGCGATTCTTGCCACCTGTGTCAGCACTTTAACGGCAATTATTTATTGCAAGTGCAAGAACAGGGGGCATATGTAAAACAGGAAGACCGCGATAAGGTAAGTGTTTTTAAGGCAGAAGGTTCTTAGAATAAGAGGCCTTCTGCTTTTTATATCCATCCAGCCAGGACAATACTGGCAATGGTTCCGGCAAGTGTCGCTAACAGGGCTCCTGTCAGAGTATAGCGGGTCTTGGTGACTTTGGCGGCCAGAAAATACACACTCATGGTATAGAAGACCGTTTCCGTGCAACTCATGACCAGAGAGGTTACCAGCCCGGCATAGGAATCCGGGCCGTTTGTTTTAAAAATATCCAAAACCAACCCGGTGGCTGCAGAGGAAGAGAAAAGTTTTACGATTAGAAGGGGGATCAGCTGAGAGGGAAGTCCGATAAGCTCCGTGATGGGAGCAAGAATCTGCCCCAATAGTTCAAAAAAACCGGAGGCTCGCAGAATCCCTACCGCCATCATCAGACCTATCAGGGTAGGGACAATGTCGATGGCAATCTGTAGACCATCCTTGGCTCCTGTCAGGAAACTTTCATATACTTTAACCTTGGAGACAATGCCATAACCTACCACAAAGAAGATTAGAAAAGGAATAATAATTTCGGAAAGATGTATAAAGGCATTCATAGGCACCTCGATGTAATATAAGGATATATTTCATTTTATGGCGCCCGGATAGAATTATGTAATTTCTTTTGGGAAAAGTAGATTTGAATTGTATTAGGGTAAATTAGGAGTTATCGAGCTCGCTAACGATTCACAATTTGAACATTGCTAAGTAGATGACATTTCTGCAACTTGGGCTTGAGCAAATTTTGTGTCATCTAAACGCCTGGGGCATATACAGATTTTTTGTTTCAAAATACCCCAAATCAGTACTTTTTCCATGAATAATCACATGTTTTGGAGTGCTCGTGGGCATATGCAGAAAAAACGAGTGCTGATGCCCCAAATATAGGAAGAATCCGGGTATTTTCAAGGGATTTTTACGCATATGCCCTGTATGAATCTAAAGAAAATTTCTATCACAGGAGCTCCAAAAATATTGAAATTTTTAAGGATTTTAGACCTACTTTTTGTGTATAGAGCAGGGCCCAAGAAAACTAACTCGGAGGATGCGGTAAATATCGGCTTTCACAAGCTTTCGCCATGCCGACAGGTTCGTAAGCTAATGCTTACTCACTGTCGCGGCATTCGCCGTATGCATCTTCGCACGAATGTGTCTGCCTGTGTGCGAGCACCCGGCAGTCACATTTGGCTTATCTGCGCATGGCTCATTGCTACGCGCAAAATCCCAATTTGTTTATAAGTATCTCAACTTAAATTAATCCCATGCTTCGCAGGATAAAGAGCCATGCAGTAAGAGTAATGGAGCTTAGGAAGGTAGTTGCCACCACGGTGCTGGAGGTCAGTGTGCCTTCATGTCCCATGTTTTTTGCCATAATATAGCAGCTTGCTGTGGTGGGGGAGCCCAGCATGACGAGGATTGCCACCAGTTTTTCCTGGGTAAAGCCAAGGTGTATTGCCAATGGTAGGAAAAGGGCAGGCAGAATCACCAGCTTTAGGGCGGAGACAACCGTGGTGGGGAGCACTTGCTTCAGAGCCTTGCGGCCTTCAAAGCCTGCGCCCAGACCAATTAAAGCCAATGGAGAGGCAAGTACAGCTACGTTGTTAATCGTCTTATCAATCATCACGGGAAAGTCCAATCGGCACACAGAAGCCAGAACGCCTAAAGCGATTCCAATCAAAATAGGATTGGTAAGGATACCCTTCAGTGCCTTTTTCAGAGAGGCTTTGTCTAATCCATGGGCATCGGGGCCGGTAAAGGACAGTACCAGTACGGCTGCCACATTGTACAGGGGAACTGTGCCTACAATCATCAGGGGCGCCATGCCGGAGTTGCCGTAGATATTCTGAATAAATGCAATACCTAAAATAGCCGCACTACTGCGGTAGGAGGCCTGTACAAATTCACCCAGACAAGCCTTGTCCCGATAGAAAAGTCCGGCCATTATCCAGATGACTGTTATGGTTGCAAGGGTGACCAGAAAGCAGTAAAGGACATAGCGGGTGTCCCATACGCTGTAAAAATCGGAGCCGGACAGGTCCTTGAATACCAAAAAGGGCAGTGTGACCGTGTAGTTGAATTTATTTAAGGTTTTGACAAAAGAATCGTCCACCATCCGGATTTGCTTGAGAAAATACCCCAGAACCATTACAAGGAAAACCGGGATGGTGGAATTTAAGCTAAACAATAACTGTTCCATAATAAACCTCTTTTGTGTGTTATCTGATTTGTATGTTGCTGCCAAAACAACACTAAATATCATAGAACCAAAGGAAGGGTTTGTCAATCAGCGCGTCTAGCCGGAGTGTTGTTTAAAAGCTGTGTCAATGCAGTGAAATCAGAGGGGCCGGCCTCCAGTACAAAGCTGTGAAAGTCATAATCGCAGTAGTTTTCCTGCCAAAGAGTCTTGGCTGTTTCTTTTAATTCCAGAAATTCCAGATAGCCAAGATAATATTTCAGGTAATTACAAGGCTCATCAGCAATATAGCAGTAGACTGCCCGCGCCGCAGAGGGGCTGTTAATACCAAAGTCAGCCAAAAAAGCAGCAACATCTTCAACAGAGGCATTTTCGTAATGAATCATGATATCCAGCATGGAATAAATGCACAAAAGGAGACTCCGATTATGTTTCTCCAGTTGGACGCACAAGGCATCTTCTGTACGACCGGCTTCCTCTAAAAGCCGGGTAGCATAATCATATCCATAAAACTCCACATAGAGGGCCCAGCCTTCCAGATAACCGCCATACCACAGAAGCTGTCTTGCTTTATTGGTTTCCAGTTCCATAAAGTCGCGGTTGTTGAATACTGTCTGATACAGGTGTCCGGGATATCCTTCGTGGGCCAGAGTGGTATAGAGTTCCAGGTCAGACAAAGGACTTTTCTCATTAATGTAAATGACATTATTGTCAGTATCATCCAAAGGTGCTGTCAGGTAAAAGGCAGGTGCACAGAACTCCTGTAAGGAAGCTGATACCGGTTTGACTGTCACATTGGGAAGACTGGTGGTGTTTTTGGAATTATCAGCGGTGGTTTTGGCGGATGATGTATCGGGCAGTCCGGGGAAATCCGGTTGCATCCGATTCTGCAAATCTGACAACATAGTCGCGGCATCATCACAGGGTAAAACGGTGTAGGTCTGGGATTCCACCAACATACTTAATTCCGGATTTTGAGTGGCAAGTTCCATTATGTAGTTGTATTCCTGCTTCAGGCGTTCTTCTAATAGAGCCTTTACCTCGGATACCGGACGGTAGGAGCCGGTCTCGGAGATGAGAAGGTACTGATAATATTCCTGCCCTTCGGGTTTTGCGGCAAGCCCTGTTGGAAAGGGAGAGACGCCTGATTCATCCTCCATAAGAAACAAACCGTCTGCCAATGCTTCATAGGCAGGCTGTACTACTTCCAGCAGAAGTCTGTTATTCTCTGCAAGATATTCCTCTGCGGCTTGTTTTGAAATAGTTCCGTTGTTGATTAGGGCAGTTATTCTTTCAGAAAAGGTTGTTTGCAGAAAATGTGTACCTTCCTGCAGTTCTTCTTTTGTGACAATGGTGTCACATTGCTCCTTGGCCTGACGCAAGGAATAGGTAGACATGGATGTGCCGGATGCCAGTTTTTCCTGTTCAAATGTCAGTAAGGAGGCAAAATATTCGTCTGTTTGATTCAGCAAAGCCAAATAATCTTCTATATCTCTAGCGTTGCGAAAGGTGTATTCTGCCAGCAGGATAGGGAGCTGGGACTGCATACCTGAAGAGGGAGCAAGGGGCATTTGATAGAGAGTGTAGTTGTTTAGTTTTTTTGAATTTTCCAATGAGCGTGTCAGAAGTTCATAGGTGTATGCGTCACTTTTGGAGAGTTTGCCCGGACGAATATCTGACAATTCTGCCAATGTAGTATTGATGGCTTTGTCAGAAGCTGTGCGCCCGTTGGGATTGTAGGCCGGAAGTACCGGTTGGTAATCGTGGATGCCGAAGGCTTTGGGATTGGCAAGTGTATAGTGCATATTCAGAGTATTTCCGGTCATTTCCTCTACAAACAAATCGTGTGTCAGTCGGGTAAATTGTTTTTCATCCTTGCGATAAAGAAAAAGAGCCAGTATTAAAACCGTAAAAACGATAAAAATAATAACATAAAGCAGCAGTTGCCGCGGGGAAATAGAGATACGTTTTTTCAAAGGTGTGCACTTCCAAATCAGTTAATATGCTTTAATTCTATGCCTGCGCAAGCACGAAAATGTTAGTTGCGCATATAAAATAGTGCAAAATCAAGTAAAAACGTGGAAATTTATCAAATTCTGCGTGGACGAACCTTATATTTTGTGTTATACTATGTCTGTATGCTTAATAGAAGACTGGCTCTGCAGTAGAGTTCAGAAACGGAGGAAGACATGACAAATTTGGAATTAAAGAAGCGCGCCAATGATGTTCGTAAGGGAATCATTGCAGGTGTGCACAGCGCAAAGGCAGGCCATCCCGGCGGTTCACTTTCCGCGGCAGATGTATTTACCTACCTGTATTTTGAAGAGTTGAATATTGATCCGAAGAATCCGGATATGGAGGACAGAGACCGTTTTGTACTGTCCAAAGGCCATACAGCTCCCGGACTCTATGCGGCGTTGGCTCACAGAGGCTTCTTTCCTGTGGAAGATTTGACTACCTTAAGAAAGCTTGGTTCATATCTGCAGGGACATCCCAACACCCATATTCCCGGTGTCGATATGGCTTCCGGTTCCCTTGGACAGGGAATTTCCGCAGCAGCGGGTATGGCTCTGGGCGCAAAGCTGCAGAATAAAGAATATCGTGTATATACCTTACTTGGAGATGGTGAGATTCAGGAAGGTCAGGTTTGGGAGGCAGCTATGTTTGCAGGCTTCCGCAAGCTGGACAACCTTTGTGTAATTGTAGACAATAACAATCTTCAGATTGATGGTGCAATTGATGAGGTTTGTTCTCCTTACCCCATCGATGAGAAGTTTAAAGCATTTAATTTCCACGTGATTAATGTGGATGCTCATGATTTTGATGCACTTCGTGCAGCGTTTGCTGAGGCAAAGGCTACCAAGGGCATGCCTACCTGTATCGTGCTTCACAGCCTGAAGGGCAAGGGTGTTTCCTTTATGGAAAACAATGTGGACTGGCACGGCAAGGCGCCTAACGATGAGGAGTTTGCAATCGCAATGGCAGACCTCGATAAAATTGAGCAGGAGCTGGCAAAGGAGGTAGAGGCGTAATGGCAGACGTTAAGAAGATTGCAACCAGAGAGAGCTACGGCAATGCGCTGAAGGAGTTAGCAGAGGAGTTTCCTCAGCTGGTAGTGCTTGATGCAGATTTGGCAGCAGCTACCAAGACCAGTATTTTCCGCAAGGCTTATCCCGACAGACATATTGATTGCGGTATTGCAGAGGCAAATATGATGGGCGTGGCAGCAGGACTTTCCCTGACAGGAATGATTCCTTTTGTAAGTTCTTTCGCAATGTTTGCGGCAGGACGTGCATTTGAACAGGTGCGTAACTCTATCGGTTACCCTCACCTGAATGTAAAAATCGGTGCAACTCACGCAGGTATTACTGTAGGTGAGGACGGCGCCAGCCATCAGTGTAATGAAGACATCGCTCTGATGAGAACAATTCCCGGCATGGTGGTAATGTGTCCCTCCGACGAGGTGGAGGCAAAAGCCTGTGTGCGTGCGGCTTTGGAGCATGAAGGCCCTGTATACATTCGTTTTGGACGTGCACCTGTGCCTGTAATTAATGACAGACCTGACTATAAATTTGAAATCGGCAAGGGTACAGTTGTGCGTGAGGGTACAGATGTGACTATCGTGGCATCCGGTATCTGTGTGGACTCTGCTTTGGGTGCTGCTGAGATGTTGGCAGCAGACGGTATCAGTGCAGAGGTAGTAAATATTTGTACGATCAAGCCTCTGGATGAGGAGATTATCATTAACAGTGCCAAGAAGACCGGTAAGGTTGTAACCGTTGAGGAGCATTCCGTTATCGGCGGTTTGGGAAGTGCAGTATGTGACTGCCTGAGCGAGAAGCTCCCCACTCCTGTTAAGAAGATTGGTATGTATGATGTATTTGGTGAGTCCGGTTCTGCGGCAGCACTGGTTGAAAAATACGGTTTGGATGCCAAGGGCGTTTACAAATCTGTAAAAGAGTATATGGCATAAAAGTTTAGGAAGGAAAGCGTCATGAATATTTTATCCCCGTCTATTTTATCAGCAGATTTTTGGAGATTGGGTGAAAACATTGAGGCTGTTAAAAAAGCCGGTGTAGAGTGGTTGCACATTGATGTGATGGATGGTTTCTTTGTGCCGTCCATATCCTATGGAATGCCGGTTATTGCTTCCATTCGCAAGGGTACGGATATGTTTTTTGATGTACACCTGATGATTGAACAGCCGGAGCGGTATATTGGAGATTTTGCCAAGAGCGGAGCGGATTTGATTAATTTCCATGTGGAAGCCACAGAGGATGTGGAGGCAGTTATTGCTCAGATTCGCGAGCTTGGGAAGAAGGTTGGTATTACCATTAAGCCCAATACTCCGGCGTCGTCAGTGGAGCCGTATCTGGAACTGGTGGATATGGTGCTTGTTATGACGGTGGAGCCGGGATTTGGTGGTCAGAAACCGATTCCTGAGTGTATTGGAAAGGTGACGGAGATTCGTCGCATGGCAGATGATAAGGGACTGGATATAAATATCCAGGTAGATGGCGGAATTAATCTTGATAATGTGGAAACTGCAATTGCAGCAGGTGCAAATGTAATTGTGGCAGGGTCTGCAGTGTTCAAGGATGATATCGGTGAGAATGTCTGCAAATTTATGGAAAAAATGTAAGCATAATACGTAGGATGGAGCCTTGTATATGCCGAACCGACAACAAAATGGAGTTTTGATATGCAGGTTGGAGGAATTGGTAATTCGGGACTGGATAATCACGGCAGCACTCATCAGATAACGGGCTGTTTGCATGAACATCATACGGAAACTGAGAAGACGGGCGGTATGCGTGCGTCTTCTTTGATATTATCAGAGATAAAACAGGAAACCTCGCAGACTGTTTCGGAGCTGTCGCTCATGGATACATTGAAAAATGCGGTCTCCAAGTGTTTTGGTTTCTTCGGGAATCTGTGGAATGGAGGCGGGAGCGGACAGGAAAATGTGACACCGCAGACCAGTACTCTTGTGACAGATGTGTCAGTTTCTGTGGACAATGCGACCCTGCAGCAGGCAGAGGTACATCAACCTGCAGTGGCGGCGGCAGCGACTGCGTTACAACAGGATGCGAAATATGCAGAGAATCCATATTTTACTACTACGTCCGATCCGGGTAAGACAAAGGAAAATCTGGCGGAGAAAATCCGTATTCGATTGCGGGATATGACAGGTCAGCTGACAAAGCGTTTCGGAGGAAGGTTTGGTGGAAGAATGACCGGAAACTTAGCCGGTAAGGATATGTTGGATTCAGGTCGGAGAAAATCAGGAGAGGATCTTCGTAAGCGCAGTCGTTATAAAGAAGATGATATGGAAATTGACTGTGTTTTGACAGACGACAGCTATCTTTTGGATTCTTATGACCGAAGGGGGGAGTATTCCAAACTCACTACAGACTATAAGGGACAGGATAAATGACGGAGAGCGTCATGAATTTAACTGGGAACAGGATGATTGTTTGGAGGTTTGAAGGTTGAAGAAGTTTTTAGCTTATGACAAGAACATTGTAAAAGACTCCGTCAATATGGCGTGGCCTGCCATTGTGGAGTCTTTTTTGTGGCATTTGCAGGTTTGGTGGACTCTTATATGGTGAGCTCTCCGGGAAAAGATGCAGTGGCGGCAGTGGGACTGACTACCCAGCCCAAATTTGTGGGAATGTCTCTGTTTATTGCTACAGGGGTGTCTCTTTCTGCCTTGGTAGCCCGCAGAAGAGGGCAGGACAAGAAAGAAGATGCAAACAGGATATTGATTACGGCAGTTGTTTTCATCGTCTTGGCGGCAATCATTCTTAGTACATTGATTGTCAGTTTGGCAAGTCCTATTATCAGCCTGTGTGGCTCTACACCGGAAACGCATGATATGGCGGTGAGTTATTTTAGCATTATCATGGGAGGACTGATTTTTAACTGTATTCAGATTGGTATCAATTCAGCACAGCGAGGGGCCGGTAATACCAAGATTACCATGCGTACCAATGTGACTTCCAATCTGGTGAATATTGTGTTTAACTATCTGCTCATCGGTGGACACTTTGGATTTCCGGCGCTGGGTATTCAAGGAGCTGCGCTGGCTACGGTGCTGGGTACAGTGGTTTCCTGTATTATGAGTATTTGTTCTCTTATGAATCAAAATGGGTTTATCAGTATTCCTTATATTGTAAAGCATCATATCAAGCCTTCTATCGAGGCTTTTGTATCCATTGTAAAAGTGGGATACAGTGTATTTTGTGAGCAGCTTCTTATGCGTGTGGGATTTATGTTGACAGCTATTATGGCAGCAGATATGGGAACCAATGCCATGGCGGCTCATCAGGTGGGAATGAATATCATGGGACTTTCATTTTCCTTTGGAGACGGACTGCAGTCTGCGGCGGTGGCACTTATTGGCAGAAGTCTTGGACAGGGTAAGCCTGACCTTGCCAAGGAATATGGAAGGACCTGTAAGATGCTGGGCGGTTGTATCTCGATGGGTCTTGCACTTGTGTACTTTTTGGGAGCCGGATGGCTCTACAGTAAGTTTTTCAGAGAAAAGGAAATTGTGGAAATTGGTGTAACAATTATGTACATTATGATTTTTACTGTGATTTTCCAAATTCGTCAGGTGATTTATATGGGTTGTCTGCGCGGCGCGGGCGATACGCTTTATACGGCAGTCAGCGCCACAATCAGCGTATCCTTGATTCGTACCATTGTGTCTTATGTATGTGCCTATCCTTTGGGTTTGGGTATTGCCGGTATTTGGCTGGGGGTTCTGGGGGACCAGATTTCCCGATTTACTTTTGCATCGATACGATTTAAGCAGGGAAAATGGACGGAGATTAAGATTTAACAGAAATATGCACGTTATATCGGTTTATTATGCACTTTTTGATATTGAGAAACAGGGTATTCCGCCATATAATAAAGTTGTCAATCACGAATGACATTCAACGGAAGTAAGTGATGGACGATGTAACGGAACTGCTTTTTGAGGGGAGAGTAGTGAGAAGGGTCATTGACCGACTGGAATTTGAGTCGGCAATGGCTCTTTTGCGTTGCATGAAATAAATTGGTACTTTATCACATTTTTGACATTCGAATTTTGTGCAAAAAGTATGACGTTATGTCATACTGGCGAAGTGTTAAAGATTTGACATTAAAATTTGGCAAAAATGCACAAAAGAGAATTGTGATTTCTGTTGTTTCTATCAATTTTCACAGGAAAGTTCTTATGCTTGTATTGAAGAGGCAAAAAACTAATTTTTTACGAAAAAAGGGAGGAAAAAATGAAAGCATTATTTCGTAAAACTCGAAAGCTGATGTCTTATTTGCTTGTAGCAGCAATGACAGCATCAGTACTTTCACCGGTAGTCGGTGAAACAGTAAGCGCAGCTTCTTCTATGACAATCACAGAAGCAAGCGGCTGGCTGGAATCTGCATATGTTGAATGGCAACCCGTGAGTGGGGCAAAGGGTTACGTTGCATATGTAAAAGGCGCATCTGAATCAGACAGCGCATTTAAGCAACTTGACAAGGAATTGATTAGACAGTACTCCGATTGTTGGAGAGCAGACGCGGTTGGTTTGTCTGCAGGCAACTATGTAATGGTAGTTGGTGCTGTAATGAGCGATGGCTCCGTAGTTGGAGCAAAGACATCTACTCTGAGTGTTAAGGCTCATGAGAGAGATGGTTTCGGATGGGTTAACGGAACTTCATCAGGTGCTTACAATGAGAACGGTACTCTGAAGAGCAACGCTAAAGTTGTTTACATCACAGAGAGCACCAAAAATTCTCTTGTATCTGAGATTGAAAGCTTTGCGGATGGCAATTATCCTTTGGCAATTCGTATCGTTGGCGAAGTTACTGACTTCTCCGGCGCAGATAAGGGCGATCTGTTAATTGATAACGGTGGTAATGACGCAGGTCTGACCATCGAAGGTATTGGTGAAGATGCAACAGCTAATGGCTGGGGTATCCGTCTGAAGAACAGTTCTAACGTAGAAATCAGAAACATTGGCGTTATGAACGTTGACAGTTCTGAGGGTGACAATATTGGTTTGCAGCAGAAGAATGACCATGTATGGGTTCACAACTGTGACCTGTTCTATGGACATGCAGGCGGTGATGCTGACCAGGCAAAGGGTGACGGTGCTCTTGATACCAAGAAGTCCACATACGTTACTCATTCCTACAATCACTTCTGGGATAGCGGAAAATGTAATTTGCAGGGTGCAAATGCCAGTGATACTTCCAATTACATTACCTATCACCACAACTGGTACGACCACTCTGATTCACGTCATCCCCGCGTACGTGTAGCAACCGTTCATGTTTACAACAACTACTATGATGGCAACTCTAAGTATGGTATTGGTTCTACTACTAATTCCGATATCTTTGCAGAGGCTAACTATTTTAGAAATTGTAAGTATCCTATGATGATTTCCAAGCAGGGTACTGATGCTATGGGCGAGGGTACATTCTCTGGTGAAGCCTGCGGCATGATTAAGGCATACAACAACTACATCGTTGGTGCTACGTCTTTTGTATCCTATCAGGAAAACAGTTCTGACTTTGATGCTTATGTTGCAACTTCCAGAAACGAGAAGGTTCCTTCTTCCGTTAAGGCATCTTCCGGTAGCGCAGGTTACAACAACTTTGATACAGCATCTGATATGTATGATTACAGCGTACAGTCTCCTCAGGATGCAAAGGCAACTGTTGAGAAGTATGCAGGCCGTGTAAACGGCGGTGACTTTGAGTGGGATTTCAATGATTCCGTAGAAGACACCAACTATGGCGTAATTTCCGCACTGAAGAGCGCTCTGAATTCCTATAGCTCTTCTGTGAAATCTATTGGCGGTTACAATGGCGCAGTTGCTTACTCCAAGGTTACAATTGTATCCTCCGGAAGCCCTGTTCCTACCGCTGCACCTACTGAGGCACCTACTGTAGCGCCTACTGTGGCACCTACCGTAGCACCTACTGTAGCACCCACCGTGGCACCTACCGTAGCACCTACCGTAGCACCTACCAAGGCACCTGTTGCTTCTGATAGCTATGTACATAACTTTACAGAAAATGGAAATACCAGTGACTTCTTTGATATCACAGGTAATCTTTCCACCAGCAAAGGAACTGTAACTTACGAAGGCATGACTTTGAAACAGTGCCTGAAGATGGAGTCTGCTACTAAGGTTTCCTTTACCACCGCATCTGATGCAGAGCTGGTATTGGTATTCAACAGCAGCAATAGTAAGAATGTTAAGGTTGATGGTACCAAGAAGACCTTGAGCGATGGCGTTTTGACCATGGATATCTCCGCAGGTTCTCATACCATTACTAAGGCAGATACTGCAAACCTGTATTATATCGCAGTTAACGTAGAGGGTAGTGTAGCACCTACCGTAGAGCCTACTGTGGCACCTACTGTAGCACCTACTCAGGCGCCTGTATCCGGCGTAGCACATACCGGTTCTGTAACCATCAATGGTTCAAACTGGTGGGCAGCTAAGGATATCAGCAGATCTGAGTTGCTTGGTGATGTAGATCCTTCTGCAGTTACTATGATTAAGTTCAGTGGTGATACTGCATTCTTTGTAGGATATAATGGAACAAATGGTTATGTTCAGAATTCTAATCCTCAGGATGCATTTGAACTGACTGACGTGGCATTGGGCGAGTATCAGTATTACTTGCAGTTATGTTTGAGCAAGGATGATAAGGTTGATTATACCTTTAAATGGGAAGTATATACCACCACTACTGTAGAGCCTACTGTGGCACCTACCGTAGCACCTACCGTAGCACCTACTGTGGCACCTACCGTAGCACCTACTGTAGCACCTACCGTGGCACCCACTGTAGCTCCTACCGTGGCACCTACTGTAGCACCTACCGTGGCACCTACCGTAGCACCTACTGTAGCACCTACCCAGGCACCTGTTGCTTCTGAGAGCTATGTACATAACTTTACAGAAAATGGAAATACCAGTGACTTCTTTGATATCACAGGTAATCTTTCCACCAGTAAGGGTACTGTAACTTATAACGGCATGACTTTGAAGCAGTGCCTGAAGATGGAGTCTGCTACTAAGGTTTCCTTTACCATCGCATCTGATGCAGAGCTGGTATTGGTATTTAACAGCAGCAATAGTAAGAATGTTAAGGTTGATGGTTCCAAGAAGACCTTGAGTGATGGTGTTTTGACCATGGATATTTCTGCAGGTTCTCATACCATTACTAAAGCAGATACTGCAAATCTGTATTACATCGCAGTAAGCACAGAGGGCGGTTCTGTGGCACCCACTGTAGCACCTACAACTGCACCTACTGTGGCACCTACCGTAGCACCTACTGTGGCACCCACCGTGGCACCTACTGTAGCACCTACAACTGCACCTACAACTGCACCTACAATCAAGCCTACCAATGATCCTTCCGGCGTAACTATCAGCAGCATTGGTGGATGGAATGAGACTTTGTATGTAGAGCTTTCCGGTGTTAGTGACTCTAACGTATCCGCAGTAACCTACAGTGGACCTACCAGTGGTTCCCTGACAGGCGAAGATTTTGAATATCTGGTAAGAGATGAGAACAGCAAGGTTCGCATCGATATCCCCGGTCTGAAGGCTGGTAGCTATTCTGTTGCAATTAAGACCAGCAAGGGTACCATTACCAGAACCGGCGTAGAAGTAGCAGCACAGGATCGTTCCGGTTATGCACATTTCAATTACACCAAGGGTGTTGGTGCATACAATCAGGATGGTACTTTGAAGAGCAATGCAAAGGTTCTTTATGTAACAAACAGCAACAAGAACACCGTATCCGTAACCTCTAAGGATGGTACAACTGTAACCGGTATTGGTCACATCTTGAACTCTGCAGGTATGGACATCGGTGGCGGCAAAACCACCAAGGGTGGTAAGGCTAACAAAAATGCAGGTATTATCCAGAAGCTTGCAGAGGATGGAACACCTCTTGTAATCAGAATTATTGGTAATGTAACGGCTCCCGATGGCGTAACTGCTTATGACTCCGTTGATTTCGGTGGTTCTGTAGGTGATAACGGTTACATGGCTAGAATGAAGTCCGGTAAGGATGTTACCATTGAGGGTATTGGCTCCGGAGCAACCATCAACGGATGGGGTATCCACTTTATGGCAGAGAGTGCAGCACCTGACTTTGGTAAGAGCTTTGAAGTAAGAAATATTAACTTTAGAAATGTACCTGAAGACTGTATCGGTATGGAAGGTGTACAGACCGGTTCTTCATTGACTGCTCCTGTTGAGAGATGTTGGATCCATCACTGTTCCTTCTATGCGCCCAAGATTTCTAATCCTGCTGAGTCTGATAAGTCCGGTGGTGATGGCGCATGTGACTTTAAGCGTGGTTTGTACTTTACCAATAGCTACTGCTATTACGAGGGTTACCACAAGACCAATCTGGTAGGTGCATCTGACAGCAACCTTCAGTACCACATTACTTATCATCACAATTATTGGAAGAACTGTGAGTCCAGAGGTCCTTTGCTTCGTCAGGCAAACGTACATATGTACAACAACGTGTTTGACGGCCAGACCAGCTACTGCATGAACCCCAGAGCAAATGGATACATCTTCTCTGAGTACAATGTATTTGTAAGCTCTAAGAACCCCATGACTATTAAGTCCGGTGCTATTAAGAGTTACAAAGATACCTTTACCAATTGCAAGGGCGATCAGGATGGAACTATCGTATCCAGCAAGAGCCAGAAGGTTTCCAGCAATAACAAGTATGCAAGCTTTGAGTTAGACTCCTCCTTGTCATACATTCCTGCTAACGACTATGTTCTTCATACCTCTGATGTAGCTTCTGTTGTCGCTGATCTTGCAGGTGCTCTGTAATTAGCGGATATCGGAATTCAGAAAAAGTATAGAACTAAGACGTGAATTTGCCCCCAAGAGTCAGAAGAACCTGACTTTTGGGGGCTTTTATGTTATACTGATTTTATAATCATTTGTATTGTAGGAGGTTCCTATGGCATTGCTGTTTGGAGCGGTTATATTTGCAATTGTATTGTTTTTATTGTGCTATCAAAGAGATGTTAAGTCCTTTGATAAGTATATTGCGTTCATTTTCGGAGCGGCCTTGGTGTTGCGTATTGTGTTGGCAGTTTTGATGCCCGGTCATGAAACGGATATGACATGTTTTGGCAGTTGGGCTGCACGCATATTTGAGGAAGGACCGGCTGCGTTCTATTCTCCGGACCATTTTACTGATTATCCACCCGGTTACATTTATCTTTTGTGGCCTGTTGGAGCGATTTCTTCCCTTTTAAAATTGAAATTTCTGTCAGGGGCGCATATTTTACTTCTGAAAATGCCTTCCCTGATTTGTGATATGGTTTGTGGTTGGATTCTTTGGAAAGAAGGACAGAAATACGTCACGAAATCCAGAGCATTGCTGCTGACATGTACTTACTTATTTAATCCGGTTATTTTGTTGAATTCTGTCATCTGGGGACAGGTGGATTCTGTATTTACAATGCTTTTATTTGTGGTATGCCTGGCATTGATGAAGAAAAAGCTTTTTAGGGCATATTTGTTTTTTGGTATTGGAATTCTCATTAAGCCGCAGATGTTGATTTTTACACCGGTGTTGATTGCAGGTATTCTTGATGAGGTATTTTATAAAGAATTTACGGTAAAAAAACTATTGAAGAATTTTGCGCAGGGTATATCTGTGCTGGCGGGAATGGTGCTGGTGTGTGTTCCTTTTGGCCTTTCTACCATTATTGCGCAATATTCGGATACCTTGGGCTCCTATCCTTACGCAAGTGTTAATGCTTATAATTTTTACAGTATGTTGGGCTTAAACTGGGCAGATCAAAATACCAAGCTTTTGGGGATTTCCTTGAAAGTATGGGGAATGCTTGTGATATTGAGTATAGTGTTCTTCTGTTTGTTTTTGAGTAAAAAATGGGGAGAACGGGTAGAAAAATATCCTCTTTTGTGTGCTTTTTCTATCATTACGATGTTTACATTCTCCGTGCGTATGCATGAAAGATATATCTACCCGGCAATGTTGTGCCTGTTGTTTGCCTATATTGTGAGCAATAAGCCTGCTTATTATCGAAGCTACAGTATTTTTTCCGTGCTTAGTTTTTTGAATGCAGCACATGTGCTTTATTTCTATGACCCATATGCTTACAATGCAGATTCTATTGTGATGTTCGTAGTTTCTATAGGTATGGTGTGGGGTACGGTTTACTTCTATTACACCTTAAAAACAGCAAAAACGTCTACGGTGGCAGCTGAAGAAGAACAAAAAAAATTTGAGTTCAAACCGCTTGCTGCGTTTGGAAAAGATTCTACCATGAAGAAGGCGGATTATGTTGCACTATTGATGATTGTGGTACTCTACAGCGGGTTTGCACTATATGATTTGGGTGATCATGAGGCTCCGGAGACCTTTTATTCTTTGGAGACGGATGATGTGCTGACCTTTACCTTCCGACAGGGCAATGTTCCCAACCGACTTTCTTATTACATTGCACCTTGGCAAGACAGACATTTTGCTTTCACGGTTGATAACGGTCTGGTGGAGTATGACTGCGGTGAAACATTGTTGGGTAGTGTTTTTACCTGGCAGGAAGTGTCACTTCCGATGTCTACTATCGAAGGTATAAGTGCCGGTGCGGATGGTAAGGTTGACAGCAATGTGATAATCACTCTTAGATTCCGGTTAAAGGATATAAATGCGAAACTGATTGAATTTGTGTTTATGGATGAAGCAGGAACTGTCATAGTGCCCGAGAATGCCGCAGAATACGCAGCTCTTTTTGATGAGCAGGAGATGCACCCCGAGAGAAGCAGCTTTCGTAATAGTATGATTTTTGATGAAATATATCATGGTCGTACGGCTTATGAGTTTGTAAATGAATTGGATACCTACGAGACCACTCATCCGCCTCTCGGCAAAGTGTTTATTTCTTTGGGAATTAAACTTTTTGGTATGAATCCTTTCGGATGGCGTATAGTGGGAACGGTATTTGGCATTCTGATGCTTCCCATCCTCTATCTTTTTGCCAAAAGAATAACCGGACATACTCCGATTTCAGCGGTGGCATGTCTGGCATTTGCCTTTGATTTTATGCATTTTACGCAGTCCAGAATTGCTACAATTGATGTATATATTACCTTTTTTGTTATTTTGATGTACTACATGATGTATCGCTATTTGACGACTAATGTGGAGAAAGAGCCAAAGAAAGGATATTTGTTTTTGGGAGCCTGTGGTGTGGCTATGGGTATGGGTATAGCCAGCAAATGGACGGGTGTGTACGCGGGTATTGGTCTGGCCCTGGTGTTCTTTGTCGGACTTTATGTTCGGTACTGCAAAAAACAGATTGAGCTGTCTCATGTTTACAAGACGATAGGTTTTTGTATGATATTTTTTGTGGCAGTACCGGTATGCATTTATATTTTATCGTACCTGCCTTTTAGGTCATATAATAATCCGGACAGCGGATTACTGCAGCGTATGTGGGACAATCAGCTTTACATATTCGGCTATCACAGCGATTTGAATGCGACTCATTATTTTGCGACGCCATGGTATGAGTGGCCTTTGATGAAGAGTCCTATCTGGTATTACTCCGGTGAGTTGGAAAATGGACTTCGCGAAGGTATCAGTGCCTTCGGTAACCCCCTTGTCTGGTGGGTGGGTATACCGGCAGCTGTATATATGGTATACCGTTTCATTGCCAAAAAGGATACTACGGCAGGGTTTTTATTGGTGGCGTATATGGCACAGTACCTGCCTTGGATGTTTGTATCCCGCATCACCTTTATTTACCATTACTTCCCGAGCGTTCCTTTTGTGGTACTGATGATTGCATACAGTTTGCTACAGATGAAAAATAATATGTCCAAGAAGCAGTTTATGACATTATTGATAAGTTATGGATGTGCCGTGTTTATACTGTTTATTTTGTTCTATCCGGTAATTTCAGGTCAACCCGTGGACAGTGCTTATGTAGAAAAGTATCTGAAATGGTTTGATTCCTGGGTGCTGATTTCCTAAGCGGCAGGCATAATAAATTGAATAATTCAGTGGAGCAGTTGTTCGGCCAGGTTGTCGGTGCGCCACTGTAGATTCGTACGGTCAATTTCTTCACCGTTGTCCCAGAAAATGGGGCAGATGCCATAGTCACGGCAGTAGTCGGCGACGGATGTCAGATAGAGGGTGCGGCTATCAGGGTCTTTGTCCTTGATAATGCACCCAAATTCGCCCATGATGACGGGGATGCCTGCATCAAGGAAGGTGGTTTTTAGTTTCACAAACTGGCCTTCCATGTAGGTGAAATCCTCTTCTGTACCCCAGGTATTCCGATAGCCCCAGCTTGTACCGGCTTCGGCAATGGCAAAGTCGGCGGGGGAATAGTAGTGCACGGACAAAATGACTTTATCGTCCTTAGGCATAAGTATGCCCTGGCAGGATTTATCAATATCCGTCCAATACCCTGCAAGCACCAGATAACGGGTTGTATTTTGGCCGCCACAACTGCGGATTAAATCTGTAAATTCTGAGTTGATACGGTTCATCAACTCATAGCCCCGGTCGGGACCCAGGTCATCAAAACCAATTTCATTCATGGACTCAAAGAGAAGTTTGTCCGAATAATCACCAAACCGTGTTGCCAGCTGGGTCCAGATGGCTTTGTACTTGGCCATGGTTCCTTCGTAATCGGTGGAGGCTTTGGCCAGCCAGCTGCTTTCATGATGAATGTTGAGAATTACATATAAATCCTCGTCTATGCACCAGTCTACAACCTCCTGTATGCGGTCAAGCCATTGAGGACTGATAGCATACTCCGGTGATGCACTTACATGATTAGTCCAGGTTACCGGAATACGGATGGTGTCAAATCCCTGTTCCTTGATAAAATGGATAAGCTCTTTGGTAACTTTGGGATTGCCCCAGGCTGTCTCGTATGCCATTTCGTCTGTGAGCCATGTGCAGTCCACCGGGTCAAAGCTATTGCCCAAGTTCCAGCCGGTGCCCATGGAGGCTACAAATTCCATGGAAGTCAGAACTTCTTCGGAGGACACCATTTCTTCGGATGGTGTGTCTGTAGATGTATCTGCTTGAACAAAGGATTCTGTGTTTGCAGGTAATACTGTAATTGTGGACTCCTGTGCAATGGGGGTGCTATTACAGGAAGTAAGTAAAAAAGTGCTTAATGAAATGATGCAAATATATTTTTTGAAAATCATATAAGAACGCCTTTCCGGAAATTTTTGTTATCTACAGTATATCACAAATATTGGAACCATGTTGCGAATTTTCTGTAAATTTGTTATAATTTCAGTAAACTATGCGAATAAAATTTACATAAGAGCATAATCGGTTTTCGGTGGGAGGATGTGCTTATGGAAAAGAATTCTATTTTGATTGTATATGACGTAAAACACGATACTTATCAGTATCCGAATTCTTTATGTGAGCATTTTGAGGCATCATTTGATGGGAGACCATTGGGAGAAATTTTAGAGACGGATGGAATTGCCTCGGGCGAAGTCGTAGATGAATTTTATGAAAAGCTCTATGAGATTACCCATGCTGTGGAGCCCCATGCCTGCTTTATGGAGTGTTGGCTACAGAACAGAACAGAAGCGGAAACATGGTATCGGATTGGCTTTGTAAGTCCCAATCCCGGTGAAGTGGTGAGCATTGTAATGACTCATATGGACCGGGAATTGCAAAATAGTGACCAATATATCAGGATGGCGGAGTATGATGAGTTAACCGGACTTCTGAATAAAAAGGGTTTCTGCAAACGCGTGGTGCATATTTTACAGGAAGACGAAGAACGTGCAGCAGCCGGAGGCTATGCGATAATTTGTTTTGACGTGGTACGTTTTAAAGCGATAAACGAAGTATTCGGTGTGGAGCAGGGAAATCGTCTGTTGAAACATATTGCCAACATTATTACTGAGCATGCCTTTCCGGGAGATGTTTTCGGCAGAGCGGATGCCGATCATTTTATTATTTTTACTAAGAATACCGGCAGTGCCATGGAGGAAAAGATTGAACATGCCATGAAGGCAGTGGGGCAGTATGATGCGTCTATTGCGGTGGCTTGCAATGTAGGTATTTATGTGACCGGTCCGGAGAAAATCTCTGTGGAAAGTATGATAGACAGAGCTGTGATGGCTAATTCCGGTATTAAGGGCAGCTATGCCAGAAAATACAATTATTTTACGGAAGAACTGCGAAAGGATATGCTCAGCGAGCAGGAAATTGCGGGCATGATGGAAAACAGCCTGGTGCAGGAGCAGTTCGTGGTGTATTATCAGCCCCAGTATAATCATTCTACAGGAATGTTGGTGGGGGCAGAGGCGTTGGTTCGCTGGAAACATCCTGAGCGCGGTCTGATTTCGCCCGGTGTATTTATTCCTATTTTTGAGAATAATGGATTTATTACTAAGCTGGACTTTTATGTATTTACACAGGTGTGTAAATTCTTACATAAATGTATGGACGAAGGGCTGCATATGGTGCCGGTTTCCATTAATTTTTCCAGACATGATATTTTTCTGGAGGATTTTGTGGAGCGGTTAGAGGAAATCCGCAAACGTTATCACGTGGAGGCCAAGTATCTTCGCGTGGAGGTTACGGAGACTGCAGCCATGGGGACCGGTGTGCATATTAATGAGGTGATTAAGAAACTTCATGTATGTGGCTATCTGGTGGAAATGGACGATTTTGGAAGCGGTTATTCCTCTTTAAATGTTTTGAAAGATATTGAGTTAGATATTATTAAACTGGATATGCTGTTTTTGGAGCAAGATGCCAAAGGCAGCAGAGGAGGTACAATCCTCAGCGCAGTTATACGTATGGCGAAATGGTTGGGTATTCCTGTAATTGCAGAAGGTGTGGAGACTGTTAAACAGGCAGACTTTTTGCGTAGTATTGGCTGCGATTATATTCAAGGATATTTGTATTCAAGGCCCATTCCTGAGTCAGAATATGAGGAGAAGCTCAGATGCAACAGGGTGGGTGCCACGGTGCCCCAAATGCGCCTGATTGATACACTGAATGCCTGTGATTTCTGGGACCCCCAGTCTCAGGAGACATTGATATTTAGTAATTACGTGGGTGGAGCGGCAATTTTTGAATATAGTGAAGGTCGGATAGAGATTCTCCGCGTGAATGAGAAGTATTTGCAGGAAATCTGCATGAATCAGTCGGAAAAAGATTTGATTACCGCTGAATTTTTGAATGTGTTAGATGAGAAAAACCGTCAGATTTATATTGATATGCTGGAGAGGGCTGTTGTGTCAATGGATGAAGAAGAGTGCGAGACATGGAGAAATCTGACCTCGGACTGCTGTGGTGAAGAGCGTATATGTGTCCGTTCTACAGTACGTATGATTGGTAAGAGCGATACAAGCATTTTATTCTACGCCATGATTCGAAATGTTACCTCCGAGAAGAAACGTTATGCAGAGATTTTGGACAGCGAAAGACGTTTCAAAGCCGCCAGTGAACAGGTTAATATTTATTACTGGGAGTATACGGTAGCTACCAAAGAAATGCGCCCCTGTTTCCGTTGTATGCGGGATTTGGGTCTTCCGGCGTTGCTTACCAATTATCCGGACAGTGCTATCGAAATGGGTATTTTTCCCCCTGAGATAGCAGACGAATACAGAGACTGGCATAGGAGGATTGCCGAGGGTGAGAAATCTCTGGAGGCGATCATGCCGCTGACGGTAGGAAGGGTGCCCTTCCATGTGCGTTATACCACGGAGTTCGATGAGAACGGTAACCCTATTAAAGCATATGGTTCTGCTGCATTGGTGGTAGATGGAGGTAAGTAGAAGTTAGGACTGCCGGCAGCAGTTGACGCATCCACGAATTTGTGCTATGATTCTACTAATATCAAAATGCGATGATGGAGAGAGTACACAGCATCGACACTCTACAGAGAACATTCCGGCGGAGGTTATTCGGCTTCGCACCTGCTGAGAGGAATGGGGCAAGAGTTGTGGAACATGGCTCCTGAGCGGCGCACCGAACCGGAATGGTAAGGCTGCGACAGGTTCCGCCTGTTATAGCGGACAGGGTTACTGACCCGATGAGGTCCGGTTTGCGAGAATCGGATGAATAGAAGTGGTAACACGGGTGTATGCTCGTCTTCTAAGCACATAATAATGTGGGAGAAGACGGGCTTTTCTTTTCCCAAGTTTTAATTTATTGCAACTGATTAGAATTTCATATGCAAAATTGGCTTTTCAGCACTTTTTTGCACATGCGGTTGTCTTGTTAAAATGGAAAAAATGTATTTGGGGCATAGGGAGAATTTTTTGTACCAAAATACCCAAAATATTCTTAGAATTGGGGTGTTTGAAGAGGATTTTTTCATATATGCCCAAAAGCAATGGAAAATGGGCTAAAAAACGGTGGAAATTAATCCTTTTTGGGCATTTTGAAGAGAAAAATTTGCATATACCCAAATTCTTCATCAATGCCATCATAAGGCAGATTTACAAATGAAAGTTTGTAGAATAGGAATCTGCGAGGACCATTTTGACAAAAATCAGAGTGTATGAGTTGAGGCTTAGGAAGGTTCTAGCCGTCCCCCCACGATTTCAGAAAGGAGATATAAAATGGAGAACAAAGGTAAATACTACCTTACAACCGCCATTGCTTACACATCAGGTAAGCCTCACATCGGTAATAACTACGAGGTGGTATTGGCGGACAGCATTTGCAGATTTAAGAGAAAAGAGGGCTATGATGTATTTTTCCAGACAGGAACAGATGAGCATGGCCAGAAGATTGAGTTAAAAGCCCAGGAAGCAGGGGTTACTCCCAAGGAGTTCGTAGATGAAGTGGCAGGTACCATTCGCGGCTTGTGTGATTTGCTGAATATTTCTTATGATAAGTTTATTCGTACCACAGATGATTATCATGAGAAGCAGGTACAGAAGATGTTCAAGCGCTTCTATGATCAGGGTGATATTTATAAGAGTTCTTATGAAGGTTTGTATTGTACTCCCTGTGAGTCTTTCTGGACAGAATCCCAGCTGGTGGAGGGGAAGTGCCCCGATTGTGGCAGAGACGTAAAGCCTGCCAAGGAAGAGGCTTATTTCTTCAAGATGAGCAAGTATGCGGACAGATTGATTGCGCATATTAATGAGCATCCTGAGTTCATTCAGCCTGTTTCCCGTAAAAATGAGATGATGAATAATTTCCTGTTGCCCGGTTTGCAGGATTTGTGCGTATCCCGTACCTCCTTTAAATGGGGTATTCCCGTAGATTTCGATGAAAATCACGTGGTTTATGTATGGCTGGATGCCCTTACCAACTACATTACCGGTATCGGCTATGACACCGATGGCAACAGTACAGACCAGTACAAGAAACTCTGGCCTGCTGATTTGCACTTGATTGGTAAGGATATTATCCGTTTCCATACGATTTACTGGCCAATCTTTTTGATGGCACTGGGTGAGCCCCTGCCCAAGCAGGTATTTGGTCATCCCTGGCTGCTTACCGGTGGCGGCAAGATGAGTAAGTCTAAGGGAAATGTGGTTTATGCAGATGATTTGGTGAATTTCTTTGGTGTGGATGCGGTTCGTTATTATGTGCTCCATGAGATGCCTTATGATAATGACGGTAATGTCACATGGGAATTGATTGCAGAGCGCACCAATTCTGATTTGGCAAATACACTGGGTAATCTGGTGAATAGAACCATCTCCATGAGCAATAAGTATTTTGGCGGCGTTGTAGCTGACAAGGGTGCGGCAGATTCTGTAGATGAGGATTTGAAGGCGACCATTACCGGCACTTATGCAAAGGTTGTAGCAAAGATGGAGACTCATCGTGTGGCAGATGCTTTGACCGAGATTTTTGGTATTTTTAAGCGTTGTAACAAATATATTGACGAGACTGAGCCCTGGGTACTGGCAAAGGATGAGGCAAAGGCAGACCGTCTGTCTACCGTCCTGTATAATTTGGTGGAGGGTATCATGATTGGTGCATCTCTTTTGGAGCCTTTCATGCCTGAGACTGCACAGAAAATTGCAGCTCAGCTGAATGCTTCTCTTCGTGATTTTGATAAGCTTGAAGAGTTTGGTCTGTATGCGAGCGGTACGAAGGTAACTGAGACACCTGAGATTCTCTTTGCACGTCTGGATATGAAGGATGTTTTGGCCAAGGAAGAGGAGATTGCAGCCGCGCAGATTGCAGCACAGGGTGATGCTCAGAGTACGGATAATGCTGAGGCGGCAAATGTAATTGATATTGAGCCCAAGGAAGAAATTTCTTATGATGATTTCATGAAGCTTCAGTTCCAGGTGGGTGAGATTATTGCTTGCGAGGAAGTACCTAAGTCCAAGAAGCTTTTGTGCAGCCAGGTGCGTATCGGCAGTCAGGTAAAGCAGATTGTGTCCGGTATTAAGGCACACTACACTCCTGAGGAGATGGTAGGTAAGAAGGTGATGGTTTTGGTGAACTTAAAGCCTGCAAAGCTTGCCGGTGTACTGTCTGAGGGTATGCTTTTGTGTGCAGAGGATGCAGAGGGCAATCTGGCTCTGATGAAGCCTGAGAAGGATATGCCTGCCGGAGCAGAGATCTGTTAACTCTGAATAGTTAACAATGTTTATAGAAAGTTTAGTTGCTTATCTAATCACATAGTGCAAAGGAGCGTGGATTTATGAAGAAAACGGATTTCTATTTTGATTCACGAGACGGAGTAAACAAGATACATGCTGTGCGTTATGAGCCGGAGGAAACGGTTCTTAAGGATGGCAAGCCTATAGCTGTGTTGCAAATTGTTCATGGCATGGCAGAGCATGTGGAGCGCTACGAGGAAACGGCAAAATTTTTTACAGAGCGTGGGTTCGTGGTTACAGGTGAGGATCATCTGGGCCACGGCGGCTCGGTGGCAGAGGGCGGAACCTTCGGATATTTTTGCGAGCAGGATCCGGCCACTGTGGTGGTGAGGGATGTACATCGTCTGAAAAAGATGACACAGGCGTTGTATCCCGGTGTACCATATTTTATTTTAGGCCATAGCCTGGGGTCTTTTATGGTACGAAATTATATCTGTAGGTACGGCACAGGTATTCAGGGAGCCATTCTTATGGGAACCGGCCAGAATTCGGCGGTGCATACTGCATTGGGCAAAGCTTTGGCAGCAGAGCAGAAATGCTTTGGCGGAGATAAGCGCAAGAGCCCGGTGCTGCATAATCTTGTGTTTGGCAATGCAAACAAACGCATTGCCAATCCTAAGACGGAAAATGACTGGCTAAATGGTAATGAGGCAAATATAGCAAAATACAATGCAGACGAACGTTGCGGATTTATGTTTACGGTGAATGGATTTGCCACATTGTTTGAGCTAATTGCTCGTGCAACCAAGGCAGAGAATTTAGAAAAGATTCCCAAAGATTTGCCGGTTGTATTTGTGTCGGGAGATCAGGACCCTATCGGTAATTATGGTGAGGGAGTAAAGGCTGCATACGATGCATTGGAAGATGCCGGTCTTGAACACCTTGTATTAAAACTATATGAGGGAAGCAGACATGAGATTTTGAATGAGGCAAACGGCAGAGAGGTAATGCAGGACTTGTACCAATGGATGTGTGCGAAAATTCCGGAGGCGAATTCATGAGTAGTGAGCATGTGGGCAGTATAGAGTTTCCATATGAAATCAGATGGGCAAAGGTGGAGGAATGGGAATCGGCCATGAAGATGGTTTGGTGTACCTTCCTTCGCTTTGAAGCATCTGATTATACGAAAGAGGGAATTCAAAATTTTTTGGATTTTATCACTGACGAGCAGCTATATCGTTCTTTCCTGCAAGGCAGATACCAGATGCTGGTGGCTTTGGATGGGGAACGGATTGTGGGTGTTGCATCGGTTCGTAACGGCAATCATTTGTCTTTGCTGTTTGTTGATGAAACATATCATCGCAAGGGAATTGGAAGGGAACTTTTGAACCGATTTTGCTGCTACCTGAAAAATGAGGCAGGGGAACATTGTATGACTTTAATGGCGGCTCCTTATGCAGTGGAATTTTATCATAGGGTAGGGTTTCATGACGTGAGTCCGGAGGAAGAAGTGGGAGGCATACGTGTAACTTCCATGGAAAAGTATTTTTAGAGAGGTATGTAAGAGAAATGAAAATTTTAGACATCGATGGCCCGTTGATAACGCTGCTTAGCAGAATGGCAGATATGATGTGGCTTACTATTTTAACGATGATTTGCAGTATTCCTGTTTTTACGATAGGTGCATCCCTGACCGCATTGAACTATGTGGCACTTAAAATGGCGAGAAATGAGGAAGGATATGTTACCAGAAGCTATTTTAAGGCATTTAAGGAGAATTTTGGACAAGCTACGGCGATTTGGTTGTTTTTTGCCCTGATTTTCGGTTTTTTGGGAGCGGATTATTATATCATTACCAAAGTGGGGATGGAAGTAAGCAAAATTGTACAGACATTACTGCTGGTAGTAGCTGTTTTTGCGATTTTTGCTTTTGTGATGGTATGGCCCGTGCAGGCTAAGTTTGCCAATACGGTGCGTCGGACGATTTTTAATGCATTTGCGATTAGTGTGGCACAGTTTCCGAAAACATTTTTGATGATTGTACTTTATGCGATTCCCTTTTTGCTTTGGTTGTTTGTGCAGCCGTTGATTCCGCAACTTTTACCTATTTTGTTTGTGTTTTGGCTGAGTATTCCGGCATTTTTGTCTGCGAAACTCTATGACAAATTTTTCCGGACAATGGAGGACAAGATTCTGGCACAGCAGGCCGAGAACGAAGAGACTGCAGAAGCTGCGGAAAATACAGAAGATGTAGATGTGCGAATCTTCAGTGACAAGACAGATGAGTCACTAAACATTGGTCAAAATGACCAGTAAAACAAGATTTTAATGTACAAGTTGACAAATATTTTTAAAATGGTTCAATTTCATAAGCAATTCTCACAATCTGAACAAAAATATTTGTGAAAATGGTGTATAGCGTATGTACACTTTTTTCGATATACTTAATCACAGTAAAACATACTTACTCATGAAAGGAGTAGATACCAATGGCAAGTTTATCTTTAAAGAATGTATGTAAGGTATATCCCAACGGCTTTGAGGCTGTTAAGGATTTCAACCTTGAAATTGCAGATCAGGAGTTTATTATTTTCGTAGGTCCTTCCGGTTGTGGTAAGTCCACTACCCTTCGTATGATCGCAGGTCTGGAGGATATTTCCTCCGGTGAGTTGAAGATCGGTGACAGAGTTGTTAACGATGTAGAGCCTAAGGATAGAGATATCGCGATGGTATTCCAGAACTACGCTTTGTACCCTCACATGACCGTATATGACAACATGGCATTCGGTCTTAAGTTGAGAAAGGTTCCCAAGGATCAGATTGATAAGATGGTTAAAGAGGCAGCTAAGGTTCTTGACCTTACTCCCCTCCTTGATCGTAAGCCTAAGGCTTTGTCCGGTGGTCAGAGACAGCGTGTAGCTATGGGTCGTGCTATCGTTCGTAACCCTAAGGTATTCCTGATGGATGAGCCTCTTTCCAACTTGGATGCTAAGTTGCGTGTACAGATGAGAATTGAGATTGCTAAGTTGCATCAGAGACTGGGTACCACCATCATCTACGTTACCCATGACCAGACCGAGGCTATGACTCTGGGTACCAGAATCGTAGTTATGAAGGATGGTGTTGTACAGCAGGTTGATACCCCTCAGAATCTGTACGATAATCCTCAGAACCTGTTCGTAGCAGGCTTCATGGGATCTCCTCAGATGAACTTCCTGGATGCTGTAGTAAGAGTAAATGGCGATGTTGCACATCTTGAGATTGCTGGCAAGTCCGTTCCTCTTCCTCCTGCTAAGTCCAAGAAGCTTATCGATGGCGGTTATGACGGAAAGACCGTTACTTTCGGTATCCGTCCCGAGGATGTATATGATTCCGAGATGTTCATCGAGACCTCTCCTCAGAGCGTATTCGAGGCTACTATCAAGGTTTACGAGTTGCTTGGTGCAGAAGTATATCTGTATTTCGATATCGACGAGTTCCCTGTAACTGCTAGAGTAGATTCTCGTACAACTTCCAGACCTGGTGACAACGTTAAGTTTGCTCTTGATGTTGAGAAGATTCACGTATTCGATAAGGATACCGAGCAGATTATCACCAACTAATAAGAACATATGGAGCCCTGGGCATTATGCCCGGGGCTTTTTTACTCTATTCTTATTTTCATAGAGCAAAAATTTACATTTTTCTTGCGGCTTACTTTAAAATAAGCTATGATATAATGGAAAAGCAAAAATGGGGTTTGATGAAAGGAAAAAAGATGATTTCCAGTCAGATTATACAGACAAGTATTGAAGAATTAAAGAATATTACCAAAGTAGACCTTGGGGTATATGAATTGTCCGGTGTTCCGGTAGCAACTACGATGGAGAAGATGGATATCTCTGCGGGAATGATTAGTACATTTGCAGATTCTCCGGCAGACAGCCAGGTTATTGGAAATTGTCATCTGATGAAGATCTATGATGACAATGAGCTTCTTTATGTGGTAATCGCATGTGGTGCAGCAGACGAGGCCTATATGGTAGGGCGAATTGCAGTATGTCAGCTTCAGAATCTGGCAGTTGCATACAGGGAGCGTTTTGACAGAAACAGTTTCTTCCAGAATTTGTTGTTGGATAATCTGTTGTTGGTGGATATTCATAATCGTGCCAAGAAGTTGCATTTGGATGTAGCAGTGCCACGAGTAGTATTTTTGGTGGAGACCCAGCAGGAGAAGGACGGCATTGTTACAGAGCTTCTGCGTGGTATGTTCTCTACTCAGGCAGGTGATCATGTAACTTCTGTGGATGAGAAGAATGTAATTTTGGTGAAATCTTTGGCAGAGGACAGCAGTGCGGAGGCATTGGAACTGGTAGCCAATACCATTGTAGATATGATGAATGCGGAAGCGATGCTGAAGGTACGTGTTGCATATGGAACGGTGGTACAGGAACTTAAAGATGTTTCCAAGTCCTATAAAGAAGCACAGATGGCAATGGATGTTGGTAAAATTTTCTATGCAGAGAGAGATGTAGCTGCATACAGTGCATTAGGAATTGGCAGATTAATTTATCAGCTTCCTGTGAATCTATGCAAAATCTTTATTGAAGAAATCTTTGGTGAAAATATTCCCTCCGATTTGGATGAAGAGACACTTAATACGTTAAATAAGTTTTTTGAAAACAATTTAAATGTATCCGAGACGTCCAGACAACTCTTTGTACACAGAAATACTTTGGTATATCGTATCGAGAAGATTCAAAAGAGCACCGGTCTGGATTTACGTAGCTTTGATGATGCATTGACCTTCAAAATTGCTCTCATGGTTGTAAATTACATGAAATATTTGGAGAGTATTGAGTAAATAATCAATATTCTGATTTTGTTTCTTGGTGTTTAAGAGTATGTATATGGCGTCCAATCGACAATGCAGAATATATAAGACGCAAAGAAACAAAGTAGAGATTGATGGAATAGTTAGAGTATCCCTCGCATATATTGCAATAGAAAAGATTGTGAATATATGCGAGGGTATTTTTATGTATTTTGGACAAACCAGACCCATGGAAGTGTATGACCGTCAAATCCGATATTTAGATTATATGGAAAATGGTGTGCGCACGAAAGGTGCAGGTTTTATCAAGTTGGAAAGACAAAATAATCAGTGTAGCATTAGTTTGCAAGTCAGCGGTTTGTATCGGAAGGATTGTTTTACCAGACCGTTCTTGCTATTGGGAGAGCAGGGAGAACAGGAACTGTGCAAAATAAAGCTTACAGATGGCGGTATTAAGCTCTATTTGGACAGGCTGGATTGCAATAATCTGGACGGGCAAGGTATGAAGTATGAGCAGATTAACGGTTTTCGTATTCCGATATCCGATGGGAAAGAGATTCTTTGTAAGTTGAGTATTTTGCCTCAAAAACAGGTGAGTAGTCCGGTAGTGCAGCCTGTGACGGAGATATTGGCTGCGGAAGGAAAGCAGCCGGAGGAATCGGAATTTATACCGTTAAGCGATATTGTCCCTAAGGTGGAGATAGCAAGGATAGATGAACTGCAAACTTGGAATGATGTGACAGAGTGTGAAACAGAGGAAAGTCAGGACCCGACAAAAGCAGTTGCTTCCATCAAGGATGATAAGTGGGAACAGCTTTGGGCTATTTATCCTCACAAGTGCCCTTTTTCGGATGACAGAGAGTATCTGGCGGTTGGACCCGGGGATTTTGTGGTTTTGTCGGAGAAAAATTACAAATTGGTGAATAATAGTTTTTTGCTACATGGATACTACAATCATCATCATTTGATATTAACCCGCATCCGGGAACGCAACAGGATGTGTTATTATATTGGGGTGCCCGGGAATTTTTTTGAACGGGAGAAAAGGACAGCCATTATGTTTGGCTTTAAGAGCTTTGAATGTGCCATAGAGCCTGCACAAGAAGGGGATTTTGGGTATTATATGATGCCGGTGGAATTATAGGAATGGCGAGGGCTATCTTACAGCCCTTCACCATCAAATGGGGGAATAAAACTTTCTTCTGCAGTGGAACCTTCCTGATAAAATCCGTTTTGGATGCCCAGACGACCGGCGAAGGTCAGTAAGCGTCCATATTCATCCTCTGTTACGCGGCGGTTTAATTCCGGAATATCTGCGACATGAGGAAGTGGTGTGTACTGGTTCATAATACTGATATAGATATTGTCCCCGTAGGTTTCATAGAGGTATCGCAAAATTTTCTTGGAATCTTTCGTCTGGCCCGGGAGGAGCAGATGCCGCACAATCATACCTCGGTTAAGCAGGTCTGAGTCATCATCAAAAACAGGTTGGCCGACCTGACGATACATTTCTGCAATAGCAGCAGTCGCTTGCTCAAAATAATCTGCTGCATGAGAAAAACACAGACTAAGTTCCGGCGAATAATATTTTAAATCCGGCAGATAGATGTCTACAAGTCCCTCTAAAAGGCGCAAGGAAGATACTTCTTCGTAACTGCCGGTATTATAGACAATAGGAATAGAAAGGCCTTGAAGCTTGGCGGCTTCTAAGGCTTTTGCTATTTGTGGAATAAAGTGAGTGGGGGTCACAAGATTGATATTGTGGGCTCCTTTTTTCTGTAATTCCAGGAAAATTTCTACCAGCCTTTCCAAGCTTATAGGCTTGCCCGTCTTGCCCAAAGCAATATTATGATTCTGGCAAAAGACACATCGCATATTACAACCGGAAAAAAACACTGTACCGGAACCATTAGTGCCAGAAATACAGGGTTCTTCCCAAAAGTGCAATGCAGCTCTTGCAGCCATGAGTTTGTCCGTCTGTCCACAGTATCCCAATTGTCCGGCAGAACGGTTTGCGTGACACTGTCTGGGGCAGAGTACACAATCGGTCATGAAGTTGTCGATGGTAAAATTTATGGACATAGCAAGCTCCATTTCTGTTTCAACATTGGGCAAAATGATAGATTTTTGTCTCAAATTTGCACATGCAAAAACCGCACACACGGTCTTTACTTCCGACTCCACCCGGTTGCCTCACGGCACATGAGAGGTTCTACTTAGTGCTGCTTTGTTCCCAACCTGACACGGTTCGTAGATTCCCATTGCGCGAGACCGAATTTCATCACCGGAAGCAGGTGCTCCATGTGTACGGCTTTTTTAGTGTATCGTTTTCGCGGGAATTTGTCAAGAGGAATGTGCTATGAAGGCCAATACGTGGCGAGATCATATGTCATATCAATTATCGCCGTCTTGCAGAAGGCTTTTAATAATGATAAGATTAATAAAAGGATATTTAGAGGAGATGCACATGAAGAAGTCAACAAAGTATACCATTATAGTGTGTGTTATGGCACTGTTAAGTTGGTACATTGCTGCAGGAATTAATCCGACAAATTATGAGATGATTATTGCTTCTACAGCAATGATTTTTGCTGCTGTGGCAATTGCAATGCTGATGGTGAAATTAGGGCTTTGTATTGCGGCGAAGTTGAATAAATCTATTTCGTCATATCGGTTGTTTGCTGTTGTGAACAGTATCATAGGTATAGGATGTGTAATTTTTGCCATATATGATATTCGGACGGATGATGGATTTATGGCGGGACTTTTGGGATATATGATATTGATGTTTGTTGTTCCATTTATTTTGCTAATGTTACTAATTGATTATTTATTTTGGAAGAGGAAAATGAAAAATGATATACACAGTGACCTTTAATCCATCCATAGATTATATGGTATCGGTATCCGATTTTCAGCTGGGGCGCACCAATCGCAGTAAGGCGGAGTATATTTTACCCGGTGGCAAGGGTATCAATGTCTCTACGGTACTTAAAAATCTGGGGCTGAAGAGTGTAGTGCTTGGCTTTGTAGCAGGATTTACAGGAGAGCAAATTGAATGTATGGTAGCAGACAGAGGGATAAGCAGCCGTTTTATTCCTTTGGAAGAGGGAATGTCCCGAATTAATGTGAAAATACAAAATATAGACGGCACAGAGATTAATGGCGCAGGGCCGGTTGTTTCCGGTGAGAAGCTGCAGGAATTGATGAGACAATTGGAAGATTTGCAGGAAGGAGATGTGTTGTTTCTCTCGGGCAGTATTCCGGCGTCAGTGTCAAATGATATTTATGCCAAGATGACAAAGCTGGTTTCTGACAAGGGTGTCAATGTTGTGGTTGATGCGGCAGGGAAGCTTCTGGTGCAGACACTGGAACATAAGCCGTTTTTAATTAAACCCAATCTTCAGGAATTGGAGGATTTGTTTGGGAAGGATGCTTTTGAGGGTATTGCAAAGAAGGGGGATGGATTAAGGGAGTGTGTAGTAGCATATGGCAAAAAACTTCAGGAAATGGGCGCTCGTAATGTATTGATTTCCCTGGGAGGAGAGGGGGCGGTACTTCTTGCAGAGGATGGAGAGGTGTACGGTGCTTCTGCACCCATAGGAGAGGTTGTAAATTCAGTGGGGGCTGGGGACTCTATGGTGGCAGGTTTTGTGGCGGGATGGCTCGAGCGGGCAGATTATGGACATGCTTTCCATATGGGCCTGGCAGCAGGCAGTGCCAGCGCTTTTTCGGCAGATTTGGCTACAAGAGAAGAGATTGAAGGACTGTACAGGCAGATAGTTGGTTGATAGCAGTAGGTTATTTAAGGGAGACCGCGCATGAGAAGTTATCAGGGAAAAGGTATCGGAAAAGGAATTGCGGAAGGTGTTGTATGGGTGTATACCTCCAAGGCGGCACAGGTGACACGTTTGAGTATTGGAGATGCAGAGGCAGAGGTGCAACGTTTTCAGGGGGCAATGGAACTTGCCGGTAAACAGTTACAGGCTCTGTATGAGCAGGCGAGAGAAAAAGTGGGCGAAGAGGAGGCCCTTATTTTCGAAGTGCACCAAATGATGCTGGAGGATGCGAAATTTATTGATTCTATAGAGTGTATGATCCGTGAGGAACAGGTGAATGCAGAATATGCGGTAGAGACAACGGGAGTGTATTTTTCTAATGTATTTGCGTCTATGGAAGATGCTTATATCAGGGAACGTGCGGCGGATATGAGGGACGTAACAAACCGTGTGATTGGAATTTTGCATGGAGAGGAGCATTCTTTGGGGGAAGATGTGTGGAGACGGGAAAAAGGCGTCATTGTTGTGGCAGAGGATTTGCTGCCTTCCCAGACGATACAGCTTGACCGCAGTAAGATTTGTGGCTTTGTCATTCAAAAGGGGACAGAGACATGCCACACGGCGATTTTGGCCAAAACCATGGGAATTCCGGCAGTTGTGGGAGCGGATTTTACCATAGAGGAAATGGCGGACATGAATGGAAAAGCAGGGGCTGTGGATGGAGAATCAGGCAAATTTTATGTAGAGCCGGAGCGGGAAGTATTGAATAAACTTCAGAATCGTATGGAGGTTGTTCGCAGGGAAGCAGATTTTTATGAACAATTCCGAGGCAAAGAGACGGTGACTTTTGACGGCAGAAGGATAGAGTTGTGCGCAAATGTGGGGAGTCTTGCGGACTTGGAGCATGCTTTGGAACAGACTGCAGAGGGAATCGGACTTTTTAGAAGTGAGTTTCTCTATCTGGAAGGAGACGATTTTCCCACAGAAGAGGAGCAGTTTGCGATTTACAGTCAGGCAGTGGAACGAATGGGTGACAAGCCTGTCATAATTAGAACGCTGGATATCGGGGCGGACAAGCAGAGCCCGTACATGGAGCTTGCGGAGGAGAAGAATCCTACTATGGGATGCAGAGGAATCCGAGTATGTCTAAAGCGTCCTGAGATTTTTAAGACACAGCTTCGGGCACTTTTTCGAGCTGCTGTAACGGGTAATTTAAGAGTGATGTATCCAATGATTACGAGTATGGATGAGCTTGGGCAGATAAAAGCTATTGTTCGTGAGGTGAAGGCTGAGCTTGCAGCAGAGGGGGTAATGTTTAGGGAACCCTCGCAAGGTGTCATGATTGAGACACCGGCAGCAGCCCTTATCAGCGATGAGCTGGCAAAGGAAGTGGATTTTTTTAGTATCGGAACCAATGATTTGACTCAGTACACTTTGGCTTGCGACCGGGAAAACAGTGCTTTGGACGGTTTCTATGACGCCCATCATCCTGCGGTGCTTAAGTTGATTGCCATGACGGTTGAGAATGCACATAAAGCAGGAATTCCGGTAGGTATCTGTGGAGAACTGGCAGGGGATGAGAGCCTGTTGCAGGAATGGATTCAGCTGGGAGTGGATGAGTTGTCTGTGGCGCCGGGGAGCATTTTAAGGCTAAGGGGACTGATACGAAAGAGTTGATGGCTTACATTCGATAAAATATAAAAGTTTTAGGAGAGAGTATATTATGGATTTTATGGGTAAAAAGTTGGAGGACATTGTTGTGACACTTCCATATGAAGATGGAACAAGTATGGAATGCGGAGTTTTTTCTTATTTTGAAGTAAATAATAAAAAATATTTTGCATTACTTCCGCTTAAAGGGGAAAAGCAATTGGATTTCTCCCAAAGCTATATGCTTTATGAGGTGGAAGAAGATGAGGAGAATAATCCTATTGTTATGTATATAGAGGATGATATGGAATATGCTATTGCAGCACAATATTTCTCCAATCAGCTGGATTTTGTAAGTGAAACGGAGAGATAAAGGGAAAGTTCTTTGGCTTTGACAAATTTGAATTTAACAGCGTGATGTTTAACTGACGAGGAGGATTTTAATTTGGAAAACGATATGCTGAAATTTAAGTGCAACGGAATAGATGCACAAGGACAATTTCTTATTGAACATACAGGATATGG
>SVFL01000087.1 GCA_015056885.1 Lachnospiraceae bacterium | reverse complement strand
ACAGAGGCTACCAAGGTGACTCCCAGCGTGGGTGCAGAGCAGGAGTACTTCCTGGTAGACCGTCAGAAATATTTACAGAGAAAAGATTTGATTTTTGCAGGTCGTACCCTGTTTGGTGCTCCGGCGCCCAAAGGACAGGAAATGGACGACCATTATTTCGGTACCATCAGAGAGCGTGTTGGTGCTTATATGAAAGATATCAATATCGAACTTTGGAAGCTGGGTGTAAGTGCCAAGACACAGCACAACGAAGCGGCTCCTGCACAGCATGAGCTGGCACCCATCTATGAAACCGCCAATATTGCGGCAGACCACAATCAGCTGGTAATGGAGACTATGAAAAAGGTGGCGGGACGTCACGGATTGACCTGTCTCCTTCATGAAAAGCCTTTTGCAGGAGTAAACGGTTCCGGTAAGCATGACAACTGGTCCCTTTGTACGGACAACGGTGTGAATATGTTGGAGCCCGGTGATACACCCAATGAAAATATTCAGTTTTTGTTGGTACTGGCTTGTATTATGCGTGCGGTAGATAAGCATGCAGACTTACTCCGTCAGAGTGCGGCAAATGTAGGCAATGACCATCGTCTTGGCGGTAATGAGGCACCACCGGCCATTATCTCTATTTTTCTGGGAGAGCAGCTGGAGGATGTGGTAAAACAGTTGGTAGAAACAGGACAGGCCACCCATTTAACCGAAGGCGGTAAGCTGGAAACCGGTGTATCCACTTTGCCTGACTTTGAAAAAGATGCTACTGACCGTAACAGAACCTCACCCTTTGCCTTCACCGGTAATAAGTTTGAGTTCCGTAGTGTAGGTGCTTCAGACTCCATCGGTAGCCCCAATACTACCCTGAACGCTATCGTGGCAGAAGCTTTCTGCGAAGCAGCAGATATCCTGGAAGCAGCAGAGGACTTCGAACAGGCAGTACATGATTTGATTAAGAAATATATGACAGAACACCAGAGAATTATCTTCAATGGTAACGGATATTCTCAGGAATGGGTGGAGGAAGCAGCCAGAAGAGGTCTGCCCAATATCAGCTCAATGGTGGGAACCATTGAAACTTTGACAACCGAGAAGTCCATTGCATTGTTTGAAAAGTTTCACATTTTCACCAAGGCAGAGTTGGAGGCAAGAAAGGAAGTTCTGTATGATACTTTCTCTAAGACCATCAATATTGAAGCTCTGACCATGATTGATATGACCAGGAAGCAGATATTGCCGGCAGTAGTGAAATACACCAAGTCTCTGGCTGATACGGTGATTGCAGTAAGAGATGCAGGTGCGGATGCTACCGTACAGACCGAGCTTTTGAAAGAAGTATCTGAGAAACTGGCAGAAACCAAGGCGGCACTGAACCGTCTGGAAGAAGCAGAAGCAGTGGCTAAGACCATGAAGTGTCCTAAGGATCTGGCATTCTTCTACAATGATACCGTTAAGGTGGCTATGGAAGCACTGCGTGCACCTGTGGATAAGCTGGAAATGCTGGTAGCCAAGGAAATCTGGCCTATGCCCAGTTATGGTGATTTGTTGTTTGAGGTATAGTTTATGTGGGTCTGCGTGCATACGCAGACCCTTTTTGTGTGCTAAAGAAAGCGGAGAAGAGCTAGGTTTGCGTATAAAGGTCTGAATAGTTTCAAAAATTTGAAAAATTTTAAAAAAGGGTATTGCCAAAATCAAAACTATCGTGTATACTTCATTAAGTAGTTGAGACATAGCGCTATCGCCAAACGGTAAGGCAACGGACTCTGACTCCGTCATTTCAAGGTTCGAATCCTTGTAGCGCTGCTAAAAAAGCTCCTGAGCATTTGCTCAGGAGCTTTTCTTATTTCAATAATTAATCTTTCTTCTTCAACGCATAGCTACCTGCGAAACAAGCTGCTGCAAGTGCCATCAACCACAAAGGATTGAAGCGAACATCTGCGGTCTTCGGTACATCGTCGTACTCTCCGGAAGGAGCTGCGGGAGTAGAAGGAGCTGCAGGTGCAGGAGAAACAACAGGAGCGGAAGGGGCAGCACTGTAAGTGCCGGCTGTAGATTTTAACTCACCGTTTACAATGCTGAGAGCGCCGGGAGCAAAATCATAAAACTCATAATGAAGCTTGGAAGAATATGCTTTTAAGTGCTTTACGCCACCATTGCTTCCTACGGTGGCATGTAAAACATCGCCCTTACTTGCGATAACTTCCAAGTTTTCAACATCGGAATTGAACTGTCCCAGAGCTTGGTCATAAACATAGGCATTTTTTACCGGTGCATTGATAATACTCTTTCCGTTTTCGATAATATAGCAGTTCTCAATGCTTTTAGCCGTAATATTGGATATGCTCGCAGTATTTACATATAAGCTGCTTAAATTTACGTTGACTTCCAAAGTAATAGTGTTAGCAGTATCTTTGTCGTCGACAACAATCACATCACCATCTTTCAAATCCAACTGCATATAGTACAGTTCGCGATGATATCCGCCTTCACTCCAGGGATTTGGCAGAAATCTCCATTGTTGGATATCCTCTACATACTTAATGTAGTAAGTATTGCCTGCAGCATTCACTGTCATGGTATTTCCAAACAGAGGTACCAGACACAATACCAAGGCAGTTAATAAAGTTACTAATTTTTTGATTTGCTTCATAATGCAAGTCCTCCTATTTTTCTAAGTGTTTGTTTACACTTGATTACTGATTATTCTATGGGGAGATAATAATCCCCGGGTTCCACTTCTTTTGCCACTACCACGAAACGGCCGTTGGTCACATGGTATACGCAGGTGGAAAGCGTGATAAAACGGTCTCCAAACTCAGCTGTAACGCCGGTATCATACAAAGAAAGAGCTTTTATATTGTCATAAAAATCACGGAACTCTTCTTCTGTATTTGCTTGGAAAAACTTATAAAATTTAAATACATCATCGGTCTTCTTATACACTTGGGAACGGAACACGGCGATTACTTCATAATTCCGCTGACATTCCGGTGTGTACAGGATGATTTGTTTATGGTCCTCAAAGTAGGATTTCTTTTCATAATCCGTAAGGTTACCAAACATTGCACCGGACTTCATATTGTGTCCGTGGATAATCAGATTGGTGGTAAGGGGAGCTAGTGAACTATCGGTGTCTAAAATCAGACAACCGTTGTTATTGTCCCTCTTTTTAAAGTCCCGATACAGATAGTAATTTTCATCCTCCGGCGTCCACATGATGGGATAATTGATCACTGTGTCCGGAACAATTAACCAACCGGCCATGTCTGAATTCGCCAGATAGTAATCCCGGTAGGGATTCTCTATGGCGGGAACAGGGGTGGCAGTAGGTTCCGCAGTAGGAGTGACAGGTTCAGCAGTTGGAACGGCCGTAGCTTGAGGAGGTTCGCTGATTTGTGGCTGGGGTGTGGAGGTGGCGCTCTGAGATACCGTAGCATCCCGAATCGCTTCTTCAGCATCCCGGTCTTCCTTTTTATGCAGGAAGGCAATCGTCACAGCAGCAATCAAACAGCCGATGGCTATAAGTGTCAGAATGAATGACAGAATCTTCTTGAATTGTTTCATTTATTTCCTCCCAATTAAAATAATTATACTTCAATTTGCCTATTTTGTGCAATAGTCTTTATAAAACTTTAAACTTTCCTTATTTGACATTCCGCCCGGTATTATGAGATAATTGAATTGATAGAATAGGATGGGTAATGAGGAGCAATAACAGCATGTATAGTTTTGAAAGTAAAATCCGTTACAGTGAGTGTGACAGCAATTGCAAGCTGCGATTAGAGGCGTTACTGAACTATTTTCAGGATGCATCTACTTTTCAGTCAGAGGAGCTGGGAGCAGGATTTGAGTACCTGGTGCCACGCAATCTTGTGTGGGTATTGGTATCCTGGCAGATTGATATTAATAGATATCCCAAGTTGGGAGAAGAAGTTATTATAGGTACCCATCCCCATGATTTTAAAGGATTCTGGGGCTCCAGAAATTTCTGCATGATGACCCGTGAAGGTGAGATGTTGGCAAAGGCCAACTCCCTGTGGACACTTTTGAACTTTGATACCATGAAGCCGGTGATGGCGCCAAAGGAGCTGACTGAGAAATATACCTTGGAGCCGCCTTGGGAGATGGAGTATGCAGGCAGGAAGATTCGCATAGAGGGAGATGGTGTGGACGGAGAACCGATTTTGGTACGAAAGCAGCATTTGGACAGCAATCTTCATGTGAACAATGCCCAGTATGTAAGTATGGCAGTGGATAGTCTGCCACAGGATTTTCAAATTGGTGGCTTGAGAGTGGAATACAAAAAGCAGGCACATCTGAATGATACCCTTTATCCCCATGTGATAGAACAGGCAGATGGCCGTATAGTGGTATCTCTTAGTGGAGAAGCGGCGGATGTATATGTGAATGTGGAATTCACATCAATGAAATAATAGAACGGATGGAAGAAAAATGATTAAATTAGGTGAAAAGCAAACTTTGATTGTGGTAAAAAAGGTGGAGTTCGGAGTTTATCTGGCCCCCTCATTGGAGGATGCGGAGGATAAGGTATTGCTTCCTGCAAAACAGGTTCCGGAAAATGCTCAAATCGGGGATGCGATTGAGGTTTTCCTGTATAAGGATTCCAAGGACAGAATGATAGCAACAACCAAGGAACCTAAGCTGGTAATGGGCAAGGTGGCTGAGTTGGAGGTCTCTCAGGTCAACAAATTCGGCGCCTTTTTAGACTGGGGCCTGGAGAAGGATTTGATGCTTCCTTATAAGCAACAGCTGGTTAAGGTGCATCCCGCAGATAAAGTACTGGTAACACTTTACATTGACAAGAGTGACCGTCTCTGTGCTACTATGAATGTGTATCCGGCGCTTCGCACAGACAGTCCGTATAAGAAAGAAGATCAGGTCAGTGGCCGTGTATATACCATCAGCGATGAGTTTGGCGCATTTGTGGCAGTGGACAATATATATTCCGCATTGATTCCCAAGAAGGAATTGTACGGAAACGTAAAGGTTGGGGATGATATTACCGGCAGAGTCGTTGAAGTAAGGCCTGACGGCAAGCTGAATCTTAGTATCCGGGAGAAGGCATATCTTCAGCTGGAAAAGGATGCCGAGGAGATTCTGGCGATTATTGACAGCTATGACGGGGTGTTGCCCTTTAATGACAAGGTGTCTCCGGAGATTATCAAGCGTGAGACCGGTATGAGTAAAAACGGCTTTAAGCGGGCTGTAGGAACCTTGCTGAAGGCCGGCAAGATAGAGATTACAGAAAAGGTGATTCGCAGACTGTAAAGGAGGAATCTGAGGATGGATATTGCAGGATTAGCTATGAATTTATCAACTATTGATACGCAGGCAAAGGTGAGTGTTGCCATGCTGGACAAGACCATGGAGCTGGGAGAAACCTTGGGTGAAGGAATGGTAGCCATGATAGATGCAGCAGCCATGGAGCGTAGTGTACGCCCTCAAGTAGGCTCAAATGTGGATATTTCCATCTGATTTATGCATTTTTTTCGAAAAATAATGTAAAAAATGCATAAAAGACTATTGCTTTTTTGTTGGTTTTTTTGTACATTTGTAGTAAATGATGTTTTAAAACCGCAAAGGAGCGATACTTATGATATCAAATCAGATTTTACAAAATACCTTAGACGGATTGAAAGGAATAGCCAGAGTAGACATTTGTGTGATGGATACGGAAGGAAAGCCTGTAGCATATACTGTGGAACTTCCCAACTTATCCAGAGTGGCGGCGGAGTTTGTGAAATCTCCCGCAGATTCTCAGGAGATACAGGGTTGTCAGTTTTTTAAGGTGTATGATGAACAACAGCTGGAGTATGTGCTGATTGTGGCAGGTATTGGTGAGGATATTTATACTATTGGCAAGATGATTGCATTCCAATTGCAGAATCTGTTAGTGGCATATAAGGAAAGATTTGATAAGGACAACTTTATTAAGAATTTGTTGCTGGACAACCTGCTTTTGATTGATATTTACAGCCGTTCCAAGAAGTTACACATACCTACGGAAGTGTCCCGCGTGGTTATGATTATGGAGTCCTCCAATAACAAGGATTACAATACCTTGGAGTTGGTGCGCGCTTTTGTGGGCAATAACAGCAAGGATTTTGTAACAGCGGTAGATGAGAATAATATCATCGTTGTGAAGGAAGTGTCTGACTTTGAAACCAACAAAGAGATTGACAAGTCAGCAAAGAATCTGATAGCCCAGATGCAGAAAGATGGTTTGAAAAATGTGCGTGTTTCCTATGGTACCGTGGTTCATGAGATAAAGGAAGTGAGCCGTTCCTACAAGGAAGCTAAGATGGCGCTGGATGTTGGTAAGATTTTCTTTGATGAGAGAAATGTGGTGGCATACAGTGAGCTGGGCATCGGTCGTTTGATTTATCAGTTGCCCATTCCTTTGTGCAAAATGTTTATTCGTGAGATTTTCGGCGGAAAGAGCCCGGATGATTTTGATGAAGAAACCCTGACCACCATTTATAAGTTTTTTGAAAACAGCTTAAATGTGTCCGAAACCTCCAGACAGCTGTTTATCCACAGAAATACCCTTGTTTATCGTCTGGATAAGCTGCAGAAGAGCACAGGACTGGATTTGAGAGTGTTTGAGGATGCCATTACCTTTAAGATTGCGTTGATGGTAGTAAAGTATATGAAGTATATGGAGAGCTTTGAATATTAAAGTCGGAGTTTTCCTGCGGAGATATTTACATGAGAAGAAAAGAATTGTTGAAACAACGTGAGAACGAGTTCATAGAAGAAAATGGTCTTATTTATTTGGAGAATGTAAGTAAGAGCTATTCCACCGGTTCTCCGGCATTGAATAATGTGACATTGAATATCAGAAGAGGCGAGTTTGTATTTATCGTGGGTGACAGTGGCTCAGGTAAATCTACTTTGATTAAGTTGCTTCTTCGTGAGTTGACTGCTACCAGCGGTAATGTCTGGGTTATGGGCAAGAACCTTGCCAAGCTGCGCCACAGAGAGATTCCTAAGTATCGTAGATTTTTGGGCGTAGTATTCCAGGACTTCCGTTTGCTGAATGATAGAAATGTATATGAGAATGTGGCTTTTGCCCAGAGAATTGTGGAGAAGTCACCCAGTGAGATTCGTCGTAACGTGCCTTCTATTTTGGCAACCGTAGGCTTGGCCGGAAAGTATAAGGCAAAGACCACCCAATTATCAGGTGGAGAGCAGCAGCGAGTTGCATTGGCAAGAGCGCTGGTAAATAATCCGGATATCCTGTTGGCGGATGAGCCCACCGGTAATCTGGATCCTAAGAATTCCTGGGAGATTATGAAGCTTTTGGAAGAAATTAATGAGGCCGGTACCACGGTGGTAATGGTTACTCACAATAAGGAAATTGTCAATTCCATGCAGAAGCGAGTTGTGACCATGCGTAGGGGTGTCATAATTAGCGATGAAGAGGAGGGAACTTACATCGATGAAGA
>SVFL01000086.1 GCA_015056885.1 Lachnospiraceae bacterium | reverse complement strand
GCAGAGTGTAGAAAATGGGTTCCAAAACGAACTGCAATAAGCCGTAGGCCATTCCGGTGGTAATACCAGCAACGGGGCCATACCAATAGGCAATTAGCACGATGAAAAGCATGCTGAGCAGAGTGACAGAACCACCCATGGGCATTTCCATGAGCTTTACCATAGAAGTAACCATTGCAAGAGCGATAGCCATGGAAGAGAATACCAGCTGGCGGGTAGTAATCTTAGCACTTGCATTGTTTTTACGTTTGTAAATAATGAGAGCGATGCCGATTAAGGCCAGAATTGCGACCACAATGATACAGATACCGATTGTGGTCAGCATAACGGCATCATCACCCCACACATCAGTGGGGGTTGCAAAAAAGTTATTCATAAAAAAATCCTCCTTCGTTGTGCGAGGAGGGTCAACATCGGGTTTCGGACAAATTCATACAATTGCGCGCGTGTGGCAGTTGCTTGTGGGTAATGTTAATATCCCTGAAATATATGGACTGCAAAATGCCACGATTATATGCATGAACGAAACGATTGCTTCCCTACGCCGGTATTACCCGGTTCAGGTAGTGAGGGTTAGAGACAAATACATTGTCTCAATCTCAGCGATGTGCTCCCCTAGCGGTTGTTTAGTTTCGAAAATAAATATAATAGTTCGAAGAAGTTTTGTCAAGAAAAAAATGTGAGGTTTAAGAGAATGAACGATAAAGCACAAAAGAAAGAAAAAGCTGTTATAAGGATGTTAAAGTATATACTTCCGCATTGGTATCTGATAGTCATCTCCACAGTGGCCGGTGTTATCAAACTGACGCTTCCCCTTTTGATACCTCAGGTGATGAAGTATTTTACGGATGATTTGTTGGTGAGTACATTAAGCAATGAACAGAAGATAGATGAAATTTACAAGTGGATGCTTATCTTGCTGTTGCTTTTGGTTTTTGTGTATATTCCCATGGCGTATCTGAGAGATGCGGGAGCGCAGGAGGTTTCCAACCGGGTAATGCACAAAATGCGGTGTCAGTTGTATGACCATCTTTTGCGTATGTCCGCCAAATTTCATCAGGACAATAAATCGGGAGCACTGGTTACCCGTTTTTCCAGTGATATTGAGCAGATACATCAGTTTACCTTTAGTGTGGCTACGAATATATGGATAGACACGATTATTTTGGTGGTTTACATTTCGTTAATGTTGCCCATCAGTGTACCGTTAACCATTGTGGCAGGCATTACATTGCCTTTGTCTGTATTTACCACTAAGAAAATCAGACAGCATATCCGCAAAAATTCCCAGTCCACACAGAAGGAAGTGGCAGAGAGTTCCAGCTATATTCAGGAGCGTATGTCAGGTTATGCAGTTGTGAAATTATTTAACATGGAAGAGGTTGAAAAAAAGAAGTATAATGAGCTTTCGAAAATGATATATAAGTTTACTAAGAAGAGGAATCATTATGGTTCCATGGGTGCCGCAGTAACCGTGTCCTTTTCGGAAATTATTTCTGTGATAGTTATTGGTTTGTCGGCAAGATATATTGTAAACGGACAGATGACAGTGGGAGATATGATTGTATTTTATTCCTATTTGGGCTATTTAATTACGCCGCTTCGCCGTTTCGCAGAACTCAATGTTACCTATGCCAGAAGTATGGCCGGAATAGAGCGTGTGTTTGAGATATTGGATGCGCCGATTGACATTGTGGAAAAGGAGGATGCGATTGAACTGAAAAATGATGCGCCTATGAATATTACGTTTAGGAATGTCAGCTTCAAATATCTGGAAGAGAGCGAACAGCCCAACATTGATAATTTGAGTTTTGATATTAAAGATGGTGAAAAGATTGCGCTTGTTGGTTCCAGCGGATGCGGAAAAACCACACTGGTGAATCTGTTGACCAGATTTTATGATATAGATGCAGGCAGCATCGAGATTGACGGACATGATATACGGGATTATACTTTGAAGTCTTTGTATTCAAATATGGGCATGGTGTTTCAGGATACCTCTCTTTTTTCAGGCACCATTGAAGAGAATCTCAGGTATGGCAAAATTGATGCAACAAAAGAAGAGTTGGAGCAAGCGACTCAAAATGCCAATGCTTATCATTTTATTATGAGTACTCCGGACAAGTGGGATACGGTTTTGGGAGAAAGAGGAATTGGTCTGTCCGGGGGGCAGAAACAGCGTATTTCTATTGCCAGAGTGTTCTTGAAAAATCCGAGATTGCTTATTTTGGATGAGGCTACCAGTGCGTTGGATTCGGAGTCGGAGGAATTGGTACAGAGTGCATTGGATCATCTGATGCAAAACAGAACTTCCATCATAATTGCCCACAGACTGTCTACTATCGTAAATGTGGACCGGATTATTGTTATGGATAAGGGGCGAATCGTGGAGGTGGGAACTCACGAAGAATTGTTGAAACGAAACGGTCGGTATACGGAATTGTATCATATGCAGTTTAAAGATGTTTTAAAGGAAAAGTCTTAATATATGAATCAGAATAACAAAGCAGAAAATAAAAAGAAAATAGTATTGGGAATACTTGCCCATGTAGATGCCGGCAAAACGACTTTAGCGGAGGCCATGCTTTATCTGGGGGGGCAGATTCGTCAGGTGGGCAGAGTGGATCATGGTAATGCGTTTCTGGATAATTTTGCATTGGAGCGGGAGAGGGGAATTACCATTTTCTCCAAGCAGGCAAAATTTGAGTGGAATGATTGTGAAGTGGTGCTTCTGGATACACCGGGACATGTGGATTTTTCCGCAGAGATGGAGCGTACACTGCAGGTGTTGGATTATGCAGTGCTTGTGATTAACGGAGCAGATGGTGTGCAGGGGCATACCAGAACCTTGTGGAGGCTTTTAGAGCGCTATGAGATACCGGTATTTTTATTCGTAAATAAGATGGACCAGCCGGGGACGGATGGGGCAAAGCTGATGCAGGAGTTAAAAAAGCAGTTGGACGAAAACTGTGTGGCTTTTTCAGAGCTAAAATATGATGATGGAGCAGATGCAGAAGCCGGCAATCGCGTGGCCTTGCGAGAGGACGAGGAGCTTTGGGACGAGCTTGCCACCTGTGATGAGGAGTTGATGAACGCTTATTTGGAGCGGGAGAAGCTCGAGGTGGACGAGATTGCGGATGCAGTGGCGGAGCGTAAAGTGTTCCCTTGTTATTTTGGTGCGGCACTTCACATACAGGGGGTGGAGGCTCTTTTGGATGGTATGGAAAAGTATGCGCCCAGCCAACTGTATGAGGAGAAATTTGGTGCCCGCGTATTTAAGATTTCCAGAGATGCTTCCGGAAACCGACTGACCCATTTAAAGGTGACCGGAGGATGCCTGAAGGTCAGAATGGTTGTGGATAATCAGGAAAGTGCGGCTTCGGAGGACGAGGTTTGGCAGGAGAAAATAAATCAATTACGTGTGTACAATGGTGCCGGATTTGAGGCTGTGGAAGAAGTGGCTGCCGGAGGGATTTGCGCGGTGACGGGACTGAGCAGAACCTTTGCGGGGCAGGGCCTTGGAGCAGAGCCTGCCAGTGAACTTCCCATGCTGGAGCCGGTGCTTAACTACCGGGTGGAGTTGCCGGAGGAGGCAGACCCGGTAAGGGTCTTGGGACAGCTTCGTCAGTTGGAGGAGGAAGAACCTCTTTTGCACATTGTATGGCAGGAGTCAAGTAAGGAAATTCACGCTCAGGTGATGGGTGAGGTGCAGATAGAAATCTTAAAAAATCTGATTCTGGAACGGTTTGGACTGGAAGTGGAGTTTGGTACGGGAAGCATTGTCTACAAGGAGACCATTGCAAATCGTGCCATTGGAATCGGTCATTTTGAACCTTTGCGTCATTATGCGGAAACCCAGCTTTTATTGGAGCCGGGAGAGCCCGGAAGCGGATTGCAGTTTGCCAGCCTGTGCAGTGAGGATGTGCTGGACAAAAACTGGCAGCGTCTGATAATGACGCATTTAGAAGAACGGACTCATGTGGGGGTTTTGACCGGTTCGCCGGTGACGGACTTGCGTGTGCTTTTGGTGGGTGGAAGAGCCCATGCCAAGCATACGGAGGGTGGCGATTTCAGGCAGGCTACCTATCGGGCACTGAGACATGGTTTGCGTTGTGCGGAGAGTGTTTTGTTGGAACCCATTTTTGCCTTTGTATTGGAGTTGCCCACGGAATATTTGGGACGTGCCATGTCTGATGTACAGCGCATGTATGGAAGCTTTGAGCCTCCTGTGACGGAGGGCGACAGAAGTGTGTTAAGTGGTAGGGCACCGGTGGCAACCTTTGCAGATTACCAGAGGGAGGTCAATTCCTACACCCATGGTGAGGGGCATTTGTCCTGTATTTTGGATGGGTATGAGCCTTGTCACAATGCCGAAGAAGTGATAGAAAATTGCGGATATGACCCGGAGGCGGATTTGCAGAATCCTACAGGGTCTGTTTTCTGTGCTCACGGAGCAGGCTTTGTGGTGGATTGGGACCAGGTGGCAGACTATGCCCATGTGGAGCTTCCGGCGGAAGTTTATCGATTGTTGGAGGCTGTGGAAGGTAAGCTCGATGATACGATGATGGGTGTGGCCGGTTCACAACAAAGTATGTCAGATGCAGGAACTGCAAGTCGTATCAGTCAGACCAAATCCTCCGGAGAAGAGCGCTATATCACTCATGATGAAATCGAAGCGATTTTCCGCCAGACTTATGGTGGTCATGAGCAGGATAAGAAACGTAAGAGACGTTATCATGTAAGCCGTAGGGATGTGTATGAAAGCCAGAAAAAGAGCGCCGGTCAGGCGGCTTATTCTGCGACTTCCAGATATACCAAAACAGGCGAAAAGAAGGAAGATTGTCTGCTGGTGGACGGTTATAATATTATTTTTGCATGGGAGGAGCTGTGGGAGCTTGCTAAGGTCAATATCGACAGTGCAAGAGACCGGCTCATGGATATTATGTGCAATTATCAAGGAACACTGGGCGGACTGTTGATACTGGTGTTTGATGCCTATAAGGTGAAGGGCGGACCAGGCAGTGTGTTGAAATATCACAACATTCATGTGGTTTATACCAAGGAAGCTGAAACGGCGGATCAGTACATCGAAAAGACGGTTCACGAGATGGCTTCCAAGTACCGGATTACCGTGGCAACTTCCGATGCCTTGGAGCAGAGAATTGTTTTTGGCGCCGGGGCTATGAGAATGTCGGCAGCAGGGCTTTTGGAGGCTGTGGAGAGCGCGGCGAAGGAATTGCGGGAAGAGTATATGAGTTGAATATGTAGGGGGAGGAGTTTGATTTATGGCGACTTGGAGTGGAATTAGAAATAAACTGGAGAAGGATTATTTGGCAGAAAGTTTGCGCGGACATATACAATATTTTGCGACGTCGTATAGTAGAAGTCATGATCACGAAGGCAGGGCTGCAATTCGATATGATGACAAGGAGATTATCAAGGGATGCTATTGGAACAATTGGGTGAAAGCGCATTTGTTTCCCAAAGATGAGACTTATGAAAAGCGAATGCGTGAAGAAATGGCGTATATGGATGATGTGGCATTGCAACTGGGGGTATTTGACCAGCGTAGTTTTTATGAGGCTTTTGAAGAATTTGACAATCAGAGTATTGAGGACAGCTTAAAAAGTGAGAATTTGTTGGTTCGGATTTTTGCTGTTATGGATAGACGTGTAGGTAAAAGAAGATTGATGGCCATGATGGAGAATATTGATAATGAGCCGGAAACTTTTCGGGAATTTTATGCTATACGTATGGGTGCGGAGGGACTTGAAACCTCTAAAAGTGAAACGGCGTCTGTATAGATAGCCGGTGAAAGAGAAAGCGGTTGCCGAGTATTATATACATAAGGAGATACGTCACATGAGAAAATTTATTGTAGGGATGCTGCTGGCAGGAGCCATGTTGGCCGGTTGTGGGGGGCAAACAGGAGTTGATGGGGCAGTGGTGGACCCGGTGCCAGGACAAAATGAGTCAGAAGTCAAAGGCGAGTCTCGAATTTATACCAGCGAAGATTTCTTACAAGAGACGACCAAAGAGATTCCGCAGGAAGTAAAAGATATTATGGTGGCTTTCTATACAGCATACTTTGATGCAGAAGGAAGTGCTGATAAATTACAACCGTACCTGTCAGAAACATTTGCATATGAAGTGGAATTATATCATGACATAGAACCAAACAGTACCATTTCCGGTACAGATGATCTTGATGTTTGTGTAATAAAGATGCAATCGAGTGACATAAAAGGCGTTGTTGGTGATGAGTGTATATTGGCTCTGGAATTTTGTTTCCCAAATGAGGATTCGTTAACCTATTTGACAACTAAGTTTGTAAGAGAAAGTTCGGGATGGAAGATTGCTTCTTATGGATTAGAAAAATAAAAAACTTGCATATGCTTTGTACTGGTGTTACAATCAGTGCAAAGCATATTTTCTTTTTGCAGGAGCATGTAGAGCGTTCGCTGACAGCTTTGTGCAAATCATGGCAATATTGCCGTCGGATCTCTATTCTGAAGGATTCTTGAAAATCCATGCTTTCATTTCACAAGTACAACATAAGCAGGGGATTGTAGAACCCTTGCGGAATAAGGAGGATGTGTATGGAGTACACAGGTAATTTTGCTGAGGAGCAAAAAGAACTTGCCGGACAAGGCTGGGATGACAGTGACATGCTGCCGAAGGTGGAACGCAAGTATAAGGACACGGTTTTTCGAATGCTGTTTCGTAAGAAGATAGCGTTGTTAAGCCTTTACAATGCAGTGAACAAGACGAATTTTACAAATGTGGATGATTTGGAGATTACTACATTGGAAAATGCGGTCTATATGGGTATGAAGAATGATGTGTCATGTGTGTTTGCCTTTGAACTTAGTCTTTACGAGCATCAATCAACGGTTAATCCTAATATGCCGCTACGTGATTTGTTTTATGTGGCACAACAGCTTCAGAAACTGGTTTCAGAAAAAAATTTGTATGGTAGTAAACCGCTTCAGATTCCGGCACCACGATTTGTGGTATTTTATAATGGCAGTGCAAATATGCCGGAACGCACGAAGTATCGTTTGTCTGACTTGTTTCAAAAACAAATGGAACATCCGGAGTTGGAGTTGATTGTAACTGTTTATAATATCAATCCGGGCATGAACGAGGAATTAATGGAAGCCTGTCATTTGTTAAAGGAATATATGCTATTTACTGCAAAAATTCGAGAAAATCGGAAGACAATGGAATTAAGGGATGCTGTTAACAAAGCGGTTGATGATTGCATCTGTGAAGGGATTTTAGTGGAGTTTTTGAAGGCACAACGTGCGGAGGTTATTGCCATGAGTATTTTTGAATATGACCAGGAAAGGCATATGCAATTTATCAAGGAAGAAAACTGGGAAGAGGGGCATGCGGAAGGGCTTAAGGAAGGACTTAAGGAAGGACTTACACAGGGGCTTGAACTAAACTGTACCCTGTAGAATGGACATGATAAGAAGAAGGGTTCCCTAAAAATGGACGCAAGAAAAAGGGGTAAAATCCCCAAAAGTGGACACAAAAGAAGGGACATTTTCCAGTAGGTGTTATATA
>SVFL01000018.1 GCA_015056885.1 Lachnospiraceae bacterium | reverse complement strand
GGGCTTTGGACTGCCGCTGGGCTTGCGGGCCGCCGCTGGGCTTGCGGGCCGCCGCTGGGCTTGCGGGCCGCCGCTGGGCTTGCGGGCCGCCGCTGGGCTTTGGACTGCCGCTGGGCTTGCAGGCCGCGGCTGGGCTTGCAGGCCGCGGCTGGGCTTGCAGGCCGCGGCTGGGCTTGCAGGCCGCGGCTGGGCTTGCAGGCCGCGGCTGGGCTTGCAGGCCGCGGCTGGGCTTGCAGGCCGCCGCAGGGCTTGCAGGCCGCGGCTGGGTATATACAATTTTTTTACCGTAAAATACCCAAAACCATGATTTTTTCCATGAAAAATCATGTGTTTTCGATTGTTCCAGGGTATATACAAAAAAATTCAGTCCTACTGCCCTAAATTTAAAGGAAATCAGGGTATTTTCAATTATTTTTTCTGCATATGCCCTGAGACACATGTTATCCCTACTTTTAGCAGAAGATAACAGAGTCTCCAGGGTACTATACTTGGATTTTTCTGTATATACCCAGGCACATTCCGTTAATCTTATATTACTACACATTTTACGGGTACTGTGCAAGTTATATATGAAATCAAATGCATCCGTCTAATTCTTGCATCATAATCTACGTTACTTGCGAATGCAAGAATAAACTCATAAATGCTTCGCATTTATTTCGTCTATTCTTGCATTCTAATGAATGAAACCATATAACAAAAGCCCCTGGAATGCGAGCATTCCGGGGCCTTGTTATATGGTTTCATTCGCAAGTAACTGCTTATCTTTAGAATATTCTCCTTATTGCAAGAATTCTCTTATATCCTGCATCAGATACGATGATACCGGTTTTGCTGGTGGATGCATGGACAATCTGTCCATTGCCAATGTACAATGCCACATGGCCGGAGTAACAAATCAAATCACCGGGCTGAGCATTCTCAAGACCGCCTTCTACAGCATAACCCTGACTACGGTCTGCAGCTGAGGAGTGAGGCAGACTCACACCAAAGTTTGCATAGACGCTCATAACAAAGCCGGAACAGTCTGTTCCGTTTGTAAGACTGGAACCTCCATATACATAAGGATTTCCTACAAACTGCAATGCATACTCTGCAACAGCAGCGCCCATCTCACTGGCTTCTCCACTGTAGGTAACCACGGGAGCCTGCGTCTGAGTTGCAGCAGGTGCCGCTGCAGCAGCTGCTGCGGCTGCGGCTTCACGAGCTCTTCGACGCTCTGCCGCTTCCTTCGCCAAACGCGCTTCCTCTTCTTCCTTGGATTCAGCCTCAACAAACTCTGTACGAAGCTTTACATAATCTTTCGAAACCCAACCAAGACCTTCCTGTGTATCAACCTGTGCCCAACCGTCTACTTCATCCATTACTACAAGTTCCTCATCAATGGGAACCATGCTGATAATAGATGCTTCTGTACTGGGCTCCTGACGTACAAATAATGTAGTGGTGGTAACCTTTGCAAGACGGGTACCCACCTCTTTAGCAAGCGTTTTTGCTTCCTCTCCGGTCACAACAAACTCTGCCTTAACATAACCTGTTACCGTACCGGACTTAATCTTAATCCAGTCGTTCACAACACCCTTATTCTCTCCAACGGAATCATCATACAGCTTACCAAGAATCTCTCCGTCCTCGCCGGGCTTACTTCTTATGTTTACATAATCATTAACCTGCGCAATTACCAGATTCTTGAAATTCTCCTCCTCACTTACATCTCCGGTGGATACTGTCTTGGCAACTACCGTCTTGGTTACTCTTACGTTCTTATTTTCAGTTCCTGCAATATTATTAAGTGCGGTTGCATTGTTGGTCAGGCTAAGTCCCACACCGCCGCTGGGCAGTACAGAACCGGCTGAAGAAGCATCTGCAGTGATGGATACATTTGAAAAAGCCATTACTGCTGCCAATGCACACGCCGTTAATCTCAAAGACCTGCTTACCATGCTTTCCTCCTACGCATACTCTCTTATATATTTATTACGCTTATCATATCCAATTTGTTACAAATTTATTACGTCTGTTAACAAATATATCATGATGTTAAGATTTTGTCAACACCTACATCTAGTATGCAAATTCTCCCAAAACCCTTGATTTTGCACACTTTTTTTGGAGCAAATACCAGAAAAAGGCAACCTCTCGGTCACCTTTTTCTCTTCATAAACTCTTGTAATATTTTATTTTAAAATTAAAAACAATTAACTTTTCTTAAGAAATGGTCTCACATACTCCGCAGCAGCAACCGCTGCATTGGCACCGTCTGCCACAGCTGTTACAATCTGTCGAAGCGGTTTCCTACGCACGTCACCGGCCACATAAATTCCGGAACAGTCAGTGGCACCATCCTCTCCGGCCAGCACATATCCACCTTCGTTACAGGTTACCATATCCTTCACAAGTTCCGTACTGGGGTGAATACCCACTGCGATAAAAATACCATCCACCGCCAGTTCTTTCTCATCTTCGGTTTTCACATCCTGTAAAAGCAGGCTTTCCACATTATCCTCACCACGAATTTCCTGTATGGTATGGCTATAGAGAATCTCTACATTTGACAGTGACTTCAATTCCTCCTGAAGTACCATTGCGCCACGCAACTCATCCCTTCTGTGTATCAGATAAACTTTTTCACAAGTACGCGCCAGATAAATGGCATCTTCAAGTGCCACATCTCCGCCACCTACCACCGCTACCGTACGTCCCTTAAAGAATGCTCCGTCACAGGTGGCACAATAAGACACACCCATTCCTGAGAGTTCCTCCTCACCGGGCACCCCAAGATGTGCATGTTGGGCTCCTGTTGCCAAAATCACTGCACGCGTCTCATAATCTGCCTTGCGAGTACGCAATGTTTTATAATCACCATTATCAACAATCTCCTTAACACGTGCCTCCACAAATTCCACACCCAGCTTGTCCGCATGAGCACGGAAAACTTGCCCCATATCAAATCCGCTGATACCGGGAAGCCCCAAATAATTGTCCACCTCATAGGTATTCAAAACCTGCCCTCCGCTCATGGGATGCTGCTCCAATACCAATACATCTAAACCTGCACGGACACCGTAAACCGCTGCAGACAAACCTGCCGGTCCGGAACCGATAATTATCAAATCATACATAGTCCCTCTCCTTTTTCTCTATGTAATATACCCCGCGGCACAAGTAAAGTGTAACAGTTTTATTGTGGAAAATCAAGGTAAGACATGGTATACTGAAATGTAGTACTAATCGAGAGGAGGTTAGTGTGAAAAATAAATTTTTCACACGCGACTTTGTGCCTGCGGCCCAAAGTTCGCAGACAACAGAAAGGCATAGGTATTTATATGAACAATCGCAAAACAGCTCTCATCACCGGAGCCTCCAGAGGTATCGGCGCTGCTATTGCAAAGCTTTTGGCCGAAAACGGTTATCATCTGGTTCTGACTTGTGACAAGAGTATTTCCGCACTGGTCAAATTATCCGAGCAGATTATGGAAGAATATTCTGTCAGCTGCACTCCTCTTCAAGCCGATATGAGCAAGGAAGAAGATGTACTGCAAATATTCGAACATATTAAAAATTTAGACGTTGTCGTCAACAACGCCGGAATTTCCCATGTAGGTCTTCTATCCGATATGACCTCTCAGGAATGGCATCGGGTACTGGGTGTCAATCTGGACAGTTGCTTTTACACCTCAAGGGCCGCTATTCCCTTAATGCTCAATAAACACGAAGGACATATCATCAATATTTCCTCCGTTTGGGGCAATGTCGGCGCCTCCATGGAGGTAGCCTACTCAGCCTCCAAGGGTGGCATGAATGCCTTCACAAAAGCCCTGGCCAAAGAGCTGGCTCCCAGCGGCATACGGGTAAACGCCATTGCATGCGGTGTTATCGACACACAGATGAACGCCTGCTTCACCGAAGAAGATATGGCAATACTGAAAAGCGAAATCCCCGCAGACCGCCTTGGCAGCCCCATGGAGGTAGCTCAGCTGGTATTACAGCTTATCACAGGCCCCGCCTACCTTACCGGACAGGTTATCACACTGGACGGGGGCTGGATATAAGAACACATTACTTCAATTCAGCATCCTTGCGGGCAAAAAGGCGCTGCTCCTTTTCTGCTTCTGTAAGAGTACTGGTTTCAGGAAAGTCTGCATCTAAGTCTGTGGCACCTACTTCAGTTGTAGCAGCTGCGACAGAAGCTACACCGGGAGCAAGAGATGCACTCATATCCGCCGGCAATGGCGGTGCTGCGCCAAGACCAAGGGGCAGATTTGTAGAAAGAATCCCCTCGATGGGTAATCCGTTTGTATCCATATTAATTCTCCTTCCAATTGCGTGATACGCATTATTTGGAATTAGAATTTGTAATTTGGTTCTAAAATATACTTGCCTTTATTGTAAAAAGTTCTCGGAAAATACATATGTTATATCACAAGTATCTATACAGAAATTATGTTGGTTCAGAATCCCTTTTGGGACCAAACAAAGCCTTTGAGACTTGATTTTACCGCAAATGAGTATCTATAGCCAATAATTATGCTTCCAGAATCCTTTTTTGACAAAATAAGTATTCCAATATATAGCTTTTTTCCCATAGATACTCTCTGTATGTAAAACTCTATTTACAATAGGCGATATGCTCCCCGTATACTTCTCAACATTACCATGCTCAATACAATACAATCAAATATACAAGGAGAAAATTATTATGACACCTAATGATGAAAAGGAATTTATTTCCAAAAAAGTATCTGAATCTACCACTGAGCAGATTCACATGATTATGTACGACCATATCAATGGAATTAACCGTCTTTTTGGCGGGCAGCTTCTGGCATGGATTGATGAAGTTGCCGGCATCACAGCCAAAAGACACTGCGGCAGGGATGTAACCACTGTAGCCATCGACAACCTGCACTTCAAATCCGGCGTTTATCTGAATGATTTGCTGGTATTAGTAGGAAAAGTAACCCATGTAGGAAAAACATCTCTTGAGGTGCGTGTAGATTCCTACATCGAAAATTCTGACGGCACCCGCCGCCCCATCAATCGAGCATACTTTGTCATGGTGTGTATGGGAGACGACGACCGCCCCACCCGAGTACCCGGACTCATCGTGGAAAACGACGGAGAACGTATGGAATGGGAAAACGCCCAGAAACGCAGAGAACTTAGATTATTACGCAAAAAAGAAGGATTTTAAACCCAACAACAAACGCTCTGCCGGATTGGCAGAGCGCTTATTATTTGTAAAAACCTTTATTAAATTCTTATTCTTCCCAAAACGGCTCGAAGCAGATATTCAAGTCCACATCACCACTGATACCGTTTACACGACCTTTGTCACTATATTGCCAAATCTTGTAATCGTAAGGATAGTACATATCATCATTGTAATATGCAAACCACTTGTCATAATTCTCCAAAGTTTCCACATCAATCATCAATGCGCCCATCTCCAAATTGTGATACACAATAGGCTTGTATCCAGCTTCCTCAACCAGCTGACAAAACAGCAATGTCAAATTGGTGCGTTCCTCAACTGTGAGCTGGTTCATGCGTCCGGAAGAATCTGCAGTCTTCTCCACATCAAACACGATAGGACACTTCACACCGTAAGGCTCCACCTTATCCATTACAAGCTGAAACTCCTCACGAATTTCATCCTCATTGATGGCCTGTGAGAAAATATATACACCAACGTGAATACCGGCATCAATTGCCCCCTTCATATTCGCATCAAACGTCTCATCCTCAACCAGCTTGCCGCTTCCATAGCCTCTATTTGCCACTCGGATAAAAGCAAACTCCACACCATCTGCCGCAACTGCCTGCCAATCAATCTTGCCCTGGAAACGGGATACATCAATACCCTTACGGGTAATAACCTGATCATCCACCACATACTGATACTCGCCACTCTCCAAAATATTCAGGTTGGCATCATCATAGGAATTCATCTTCAATTCATAATTGATGGGAACAAAATGGAACTTGCCCTCACTTACTGCAACAATATGCTCGGGATAAAAAGGACGAAGTACTTCAACTGTGGTCTCCTCACCGGAAGACAGTCCTTCCTGAATGCCATTTAACACCTCAGTTCTCGCATCCTCTATAGCCTGCTTCATATCAGCTTCTGTGTTTGCAACCGCCTCTAAAACGGCCTCTTCCACCATTGCATCCACTTCTTCCTGAGTAAAGGTTACTGTCGGCTCTTTGTCATCCGTCTCTGCATCAGAACCGGAAACCGCTCCTCCCATCGCCTCAGCATAATCTGCCGCAGTCTCATTTACCTTACCATCAATCCAAGTATTGATCATAGCCGCAGCACTCATGATAAAAATCAATGCGGTCATATAGCCTAAAATAATTAATACGGAACGAATTTTGCTGTTCTTGCGTTTTTTAATTTTGCTCAAACGGTCTTCTGTATAGGAATTGTTAGAAAGACCGCTTCTTTCATTATTATCTGTACCTAATTTCATAACATCTCTCCTTTTCCTCCACTATCATACTAGAAAACGATAGAAAAAAAAAGAAGAAAATATATAATTTATAAATTTTTAAGCAATACTCTTTCGCATTCGCAATAAAATCTTTTTCTCAAGTCTGCTTACCTGCACCTGACTGATGCCCAAAATAGATGCCACCTCCACCTGTGTGCGATTCTGAAAATATCGCAGCTGAATCAATGTCCGCTCCCTGTCCGGCAAAGCATCTAAGAGCTGTTTTAACAACAAATGATTCAAAAGTTTTTCTTTTTCATAATCCTCCGCACCGCCAAACAGACTTCCCACACTACCGTTCCCGCAATCCGCCACCCGGTCCACAAGATAAAGCTCGCTGCCATCGTCCTGGTACACTGCTGCATAAATGGACTCCACTTCCATGGTAGCCTCCATAGCCAACACAATTTCCTCCTTAGACAGCTCTGTCTCCTGTACAATTTCCTGCAGGGTCGGTTCCCTGCCCAGACTGCTTTGAAGTTTCTGCCGTATCATACGCACCTTCATTGCATTTTCTTTTAATGTGCGTGATACTTTAATGGGCCCGTCATCTCGTAAAAAACGTTTTATTTCTCCCGTAATCATGGGGACTGCATAGGTCGAAAATTTTAACCCCAGACTCAAATCAAACTTATCAATGGCCTTCATCAGACCTATTACACCTATCTGAAACAAATCTTCCATCTCATAGCCGCGCCCTGCAAACCGACGAACTATATGATGCACCAGTCCCAGATTTTTCTCTATCAGTACCTCTCTCGCCTCTTTATCTCCATCCTGTGATTTTGCAATAAGTACTGACGTCTCCTCCATAGGCTATTCCTCGCATCCAATCCATGCACTACTGCCCAGTTTCTTCTTCATCCGTACAACCGTCCCCTCCTCAGGTACACTATCCACCTCCAAATCATCCATAAAGGCTTCCATAAAAGCAAATCCCATGCCGGAGCGCTCCAGTTCTGCTTTGGTAGTAAAAAGAGGCTCCATAGCTTGTTCGATATTGTCTATTCCCTTGCCCTTATCCTCTATTTCTATATGTAAAACATCCCCCTCCAGCACGCACTTAAGACGCACCTTTCCGGGATTTTCCCGCATTGCACTAATCTGTTCCCCGTGCCTGCCATATCCATTAAAATTCTCGTATCCATGGATAATAGCATTGGTCACAGCTTCCGACACTGCCGTCTTAATATCTGCAAGCTCCTCTAAGGTAGGATTTAAATGAGTCACAAAAGCTGCCACTGCCACTCTTGCAAAGCTCTCATTTCTCGAAATTGCATCAAAATAAACTTCCATCTCGTTTTTAACCGTTTTTACCACCTGACTGTTCATGCCAGCACCTCCACAATTTTATTAAGTCCGGATAAGGTAAACATCCGTTGAATCTGCTTGTCCACATGAATCGCATAGACTCTTCCGCCAAAGCAGGCGATTTTGCGGTAACGTCCCATGATGATACCGATGCCTGACGAATCCATAAAGCGGGTATCTTCAAAGTCAAACACTACATGTGCCACATTATCCTGCAAGATAAATCGGTCTGCATTCTCGCAGATGTAGGCGGCACGGTGGTGATCTACCTCCTCCGGCAGTCTCACCATCAGACAATTGTCAATAATCCTGAAATCTTCCATTTTTCCCTCCTGATTTTGAATTGGGGCTCTTACATATTCGTGCCGTCAGGGGAGGTGTTATTCCTTGACGGCACAATATGCTAAAGTCCACTTAAAAAACATCGTAAAATATTCCCGGCAATTTTCTGAACACTCTAACATCAACAGAAAATTACTTGAATTTGCATAATTCGTCTTCAGGCAAAGTAAAAGAACCCGAAACATAAATCTATGTTTTCAGGTTCTTGTCTTTGGTATATTATGCAATTCATCTTTGGTTGGGCTTATGTTGTCAGTCTGCTACAGACTGGTTAAGCTCATCGATATAGCGCTGGGCGTTGGTGGCATTTTGGGTGCCGGGGAACAGTTCAACTACCTTGGTGTAGCCGGAAAGAGCATTTTCCTTATCATCACTTCTGTGGTATGCACGCGCCAGATAATATAAAGACTCAACATTAGCAGCATCATAATACACCGCCTTATTCAGAAGTTCAACTGCCGTTGCAAAATCTTCGCTGCGGTATGCTGCAAGTCCGTCATTATAGTAAGTCACTGCAAGGGACGGACCAATTGTAGTCAGCAATGTATTATAAAGATTCTTAAATGCATCTGACGTATCTTCTATTCTGACATTGGCTGCAATCGCTTCCAAATTCACAGCAGTCTCCTGCAAATCCTGGGTCGTAAGGTATATATTAGCTGCCTGCAACAAATTATCGATAGTCTGCATGGTACCATCCTCACCCACATAACCCTCAAGCTCGTTTGTGAGGTTTAAATTCTCAGCTTCCAGGTCTTTCACCTGTTTCTCCAACTCCTGAATGGTCAGGGTCTTGGCATCCAATTGATTCCCTATCTCCGTGACATCTTTTCTGGCATCTGCCTTAGCCTTATTCACTGCAGTAGGAACTACCAAAAAATAACATGCCGTCACACCAATAAGTAATCCCAGGCCGATATTCAACAAAGTAGAGGCTGTACCTCGCTTTGTCTCCTTCACACTCATGGGTTGAATGATAATTTCATTATCACTCTGATAGCGTACCGCCTCATCCTTCTTCCGCTTGCCAAACTGCTTGTCATTTTCATCGGGCTGAAGCATGCGCTCCACTTCATTCATATAGCGCAGTGTCTGAGTATTGTTGCGGTCAATTGCCATACACTTTTTCAATTCCCGTTGAGCCTTTTCCCACTGCTCACTGTCCATATACAGAAGTGCCAGCAGCTGATGGGCACGCACAAATCTGGGATTTAAGGAAAGCACCTTTTTCAGCTGAATGATAGCCAAATCCTTGCTCTCCTGTATACAATAAGTGTAAGCCTGATTGTATTTCTTGATAGTCTGATTGATGGAGTCCAGACGGGTAGCGTTAGACTGCAACATCTCGATATAGTCATCAGCAATATTTTTCTCAGGACGAAGGTTCTTACTGATAACCCATTCACTCATGGCAGCAACCACTTCACCTGTCTCAAAATAAACCAGTCCCAAAAGATTTCTGGCTTCGATATTATTTTTATTAAACTTAAGACTCTGGCGCAGGCTTACAATTGCTCCGCTCAAATCCCGAACAGAAGCCTTTTCCAGACCTTCATTATAAAACCGATTGGACACACACATGATTTTCTTGTAGAGATAAACGTCCACACCGCAGGCGGTACAAAAATCATGCTGTTCTGACAGCTTTGCGCCGCATTGATAACAAAACATGGTCCCTGCCTCCGTTATACGTTTTCTTTCTCTCCGGATTCCTGAATCATCTTCACAAGTAAATCCGCCATATCTGTCAAATCCTGATTATAAATTGCTTCCTCAGCATCCTCCACCTCAAGGCTGGGATGGAATTTCTTCAGTTCTTCCTCAAAATTGATCATTGCTCAAAAACTCCTTTATCTCACCGACCAGATACAGACTGCCGGCAATATATATCCGTTCATCTGTCCGGTCAGAAAGAGCCCTTCTTAGAGCTCCCTGCACATTTTCATCAAAATAAATTTGCGGATGATTGTCCCGGGCACACCATAATACTTTAAGCTGTTCGAGCCCGGTAGCTCTGGATGTCTCCATATGCGCCACATATATCCGTTCAAACAGTGCTGCATCCAGCACCTGATTTATCATAAATTCATAGTCCTTATCCTGCACCACACTGAATAACAGAATCCTCTTGCGACCAAGTATTTCACAACCATCGCCGCTTACCGTCTCCAGAAAAGCACGAATACCGTCTCCATTATGAGCTCCGTCCACAAAAACTTCCGGCAGAACCTCCTCCATTCGTCCGGGCCAAAAGGCCTTCTTAAGTCCTTCCTGAATCTGTTCTGCACTCAAACCATCAGGACCACATATCTGCTCCGCTGCCCGCACTGCAATAGATGCATTTTCCATCTGATAACGGGCCAATGTGTGCAAAGTAATTCCAATATAACCATAATACCTAGTCTGCAAGGAAAAATCAATGGTTTTATTATTAAATTTAAGTAAAGCGTAGTCCTTATTCGACACGCTAATCACTTGAATCTGCAAATTTTTGCCATGTTTTTCAAATATCGTCAAAGCCTCCTCAACTTCACCACAGCAAATCAGAGGAACACCCTGACACATAATGCCGGCCTTCTCTGCGGCAATCGCTTCCAAAGTATCCCCAAGATATTCCACATGGTCCAAACCAATGCGGGTAATAATTGTAAGTTCCTTATGAGAAACACAGTTGGTGGCATCCAGTCTTCCGCCAAGTCCCGTCTCCAAAATACAGTAATCCGGCTTTTCTTCTGCAAACCATAACATGCCCATAAAAAATAAATACTCAAAAAAAGTAGGATGGTATCCCTCATCCTGTGCAAGTGCCTCCCAATCAAGACTTTCGTATACCTGTAAGAAAATACGCAGAAAGTCTTCTCTGCTCATCATCTGACCATTAATGCAAAAGCGCTCTCTGATATCTACCAGATGAGGCGATGTGAAGGTCGCAACCTTCGCCCCCGTCTCCTCCAGAATATAACGCAAATAGGCACAGACGGAACCTTTTCCGTTTGTACCTGCTACATGTATAATAAATGGAATTTGTTTGTCCAAAGAACCAAGCAAATTTAAGTGCGCTTTAGTATTCTCCGGAGTATTTTTTTTAGTAAATCGAGGCATATCATAAAGATAGCGAACCGCCTCGTCAAAGGTTTGAATGCTTTGCTTTTCCAATGTTACTTCCCCATTCACAGCAATTGTGTACTTTGTACCTACTATAACCATACAGCACCATGCACCTGCTAAAGCGTATCACTATCCAAGAGGGTTTGTCAAATATTTTAAAAAAGAATCTATTACGGACAAAAACAGTCTGTGTCAGCTCATTGTGATGGGTTAATTAGCGACCAAGAATACAAGTCATTGATAGGCTACTTATATTCTCAAGAAAAACAGATATCCTAAATTAGGATTCTTAGATACTACAGAATGTCAAAGAAAATAATCCATTCATTACTTTAAATTAAACATTATACTTCCGATACATTGCCTCCAGAAAATCCGCCTCCGAAAGTCGCGCCAAAAGCTCCTGCTCACCGGCTTCCTGCATACATTGAATCAGTCTCTGCATACGAGTCTCAGCCTGTTGGATACCTTGTTGGATGCCATTTTGATATTCTTTTTGCATCAATTCTTCAAACTTCATATATCGACTCTCCCATGACCGATCCTGTTTGATGGTTACTACTCTGGAGTGAATTTTTCTTACTGCATCATCCTGCTCACCGACACACTCATCGGTACTGTTTTCCAAATACTTAAGGAAACGCACCAAAACCGCTGGAACATCTTCCGGATTTTGCCCTTTTGTACTCAGGAAAATTTTAGTGGTTTCATCCCCCAACTCATCTCCTGTCTCCATACATTTATTGGTAAAAGTATACCGATAAAGGCCCTTGCCAAAAGGATCAAAGCAACAGATAAATATAACATAGTTGGGACCTAATGCATTAAAATCATCACCGGGTTTTAAACTAAGCACATCCATTTCTGCCTGATGATAACGACTACGTTTTGGAAGATTCCCCTCATTCTCACTCTGCATCTCCATGTTGTATATACTTCCTGTCTCGTCACTTGCATACACATCCAGACGGATACTTCGGTAATCCTGACTGTATAGCATGGAATGTTCTACATGAACAACTACTTTTTCTATCTTTCTCTCTAAAAGCATTTCCAATGTGATTCTACAGGTTCCTTCGTCCTCCATAGTTGCTGCAAAAAGATACGCGTTGGATAAATTCAACTCCTGAAATTTGCGACGTGTCATTATTACTCCTTACTGCATGACACATACTGTTTTTGTCGGTAGGTATATTATAGCACTGCTCATCGTACAAAGCAATTCTTTACATTTCACTCATTTTTCTTCGTATGGTTTTGTAGGCGGTCACAGGCTCCGTAACGTCAAGCACGGCGGCTTCAAACGGACAGATACCATCGCCCTGCCTATTGATTATATTTTCTACAAGTTCGCCGTATTCCGTCGCAATGTGATTCTCTATCAAAACCTGCATAGCAGACTTGCTGATGACATGCGCATATACAGATTTGACACCTAACAAAACGTAGAGGAATGCTGTTGCTTTACCTACTACCTTGTCGGCGGCGCAAAAGTCTTTGAAGTTTTCCTCACACTCAAGCCACACGACAAGCGGCTTTACACTACGCTCCGCGGAAGTATATATACTATCATGTCGAGATAGCACACAAGTGTAATTGCCTGAATTTAATATATTTTTTGCTTTCGCTAAATCATTTATCATTTCAATATTTCTACAAATCCGGAATTATTTTCAACCTTTTTCATATATTACCACAGATTTCCCTATGAAACAAAAAAAGCTCTGTAACCGTAGGTCCCAAAACAACCTGCAGCTACAGAGTTCTTTATAAATCTTATTTCAACTGTTCTAATCTCTCAGTTACTTGAGCCATCATCAGAGTGTATTTCTCAAGCTTTTCCTTCTCTTCAGCAATCTTAGCTTCAGGAGCCTTGGAGATGAATCTCTCGTTGGAAAGCATGCCGTTTACACGGGCAAGCTCGCCCTCAAGACGCTTCTTCTCTTTCTCAAGACGCTCGATTTCCTGTGCAATATCAACCAACTCTGCAAAAGGAATGTAGAGAGTTGCACCGGGGATTACCACGGATACTGCATCCTGAGCAATGCCGGTCTTGTCCTTCTGCATGATAACATCGCTTGCATAAGCCAAAGCTGCAAAGAAGAGCTTACCTTCGGTGAAGGTATTCAGGATTGCATCATCCTCACTGACTACATAAACGCCTGCCTTACGGGAAGGTGCTACATTCATCTCACTACGGATATTACGGATACCACGAACCGCACCCTTGATGGTCTCGATATCCTTCTCCTCCTTGGAGAAATTGCGCTCCTCGGTATATACAGGCCATGCGCTAATCATAATGGACTCTTCCTCATTCTGTAAGGTACAGAAAATTTCCTCCGTAATGAAAGGCATATAGGGATGAAGAAGCTTTAATGCATCAATCAGAACATTCTTCAAAGTCCAAAGGGCTGCATTCTGGCTCGCTGCATCATCGGTATTATAAAGACGGGGTTTTACCATCTCAATGTACCAGTCACAGAACTCATCCCAAATGAAGTCATACACCTTCTGAACTGCAATACCCAGCTCGAAATTCTCCATATTGTCGGTAACATCTTTTGCCAAAGTATTCAACTTGGAAAGAATCCACTTATCTACGGGCTCAAGGTCATTTGCAGCAGGCTCGGTAACTTCCTTGCCATCCATATTCATCATGATGAAACGTGATGCATTCCATACTTTATTTGCAAAGTTTCTGGAATTTTCCACTCTCTCATAGTAGAAACGCATGTCATTTCCGGGTGCATTACCGGTAATCAAGGTCAGTCTCAATGCATCTGCACCGTACTGGTCGATAATCTCCAAAGGATCAATACCGTTACCCAAAGACTTGGACATCTTACGTCCCTGGCTGTCACGAACCAGACCATGGAACAATACGGTTTTGAAAGGTTTCTCACCCATCTGCTCAAATCCGGAGAAAATCATACGGATAACCCAGAAGAAAATGATGTCATAACCGGTAACCAGTACGTCTGTAGGATAGAAATACTTAAGATCCTCGGTCATCTCAGGCCATCCCAAAGTCTCGAAAGGCCACAGCGCAGAGGAGAACCATGTATCCAAAGTATCAGGGTCCTGAGCGAAATGATCGCATCCACACTTAGGACATACCCCGGGTGTCTCTTTGGCAACCACTACCTCACCACACTTATCACAGTAGTATGCAGGGATTCTATGTCCCCACCAAAGCTGACGGCTGATACACCAGTCACGGATATTATCGGTCCAGTTGTAGTAGGTTTTCTCCATACGCTCAGGAATCAGCTGGATGTCACCGTTTTTAACAGCCTCTACAGCAGGCTTAATCAGCTCATCCATCTTTACAAACCATTGCTCTTTCACAAGGGGCTCAATGGTAGTCTTACAACGGTCATGAGTACCTACATTGTGAATATGGTCTTCAATTTTTACCAAAAGTCCCATGGACTCCAGCTCAGAAACGATTGCTTTTCTGGCCTCGTAGCGGTCCATACCTGCAAACTTGCCACCCTTTTCATTGATGGTAGCATCGTCATTCATCACATTGATGATGGGCAGATTATGGCGCTTACCTACCTCGAAGTCGTTAGGGTCGTGACCGGGGGTAATCTTAACAACACCGGTACCGAACTCTCTGTCTACATAGGTGTCGGTAACAATGGGAATCTCTCTGTTCATGATAGGCAGCAGTACTTTTCTGCCAATCAGGTGCTGATAGCGCTCATCATCGGGATGAATTGCCACAGCAGTATCGCCCAGCATTGTTTCGGGACGAGTTGTTGCAAAAGTCAAAAACTCAGTAGTGCTGGCAGTACCATCCTCATTCAAAAGAGGATACTGGATATGCCAGAAATGACCTGCCTGCTCCTGATACTCTACCTCTGCATCGGAAATGGATGTATTACAAACAGGACACCAGTTGATGATACGGGCACCCTTGTAGATGTAGCCCTTCTCATGCATTTTTACAAATACTTCCGTAACTGCCTTGTTGCAGCCCTCATCCATAGTGAAACGCTCTCTGTCCCAGTCACAGGAGGAACCAAGCTTCTTAAGCTGGGAAATAATACGTCCGCCGTACTCTTTCTTCCACTCCCATGCACGCTCTAAGAACTTCTCACGTCCGAGGTCACGTTTGTCAATGCCTTCTTCTTTTAACTTCTCGATAATCTTAACCTCGGTTGCAATGGAAGCATGGTCTGTTCCGGGCTGCCACAGTGCATTATAACCCTGCATACGCTTGAAACGGATGAGGATATCCTGCATGGTATTATCCAGTGCATGTCCCATGTGAAGCTGGCCGGTGATGTTTGGCGGGGGAATCACGATGGTGAAAGGTTTCTTAGAGTGATCTACCTCCGCATGAAAATATTTGTTGTCTAACCACTTTTGATAAAGTCGGTCTTCCAAACCCTGAGGGTCATAGGTTTTAGCAAGTTCTTTGCTCATTTGGATTCTCCTTTCAAAATTGAGTGATGTACTCGCAGCAAAGCTGCTGAATCAGGATATAAAGAAAGCCCTCTGCGGACTTTCGTCTGCAAAGGGCGTCAATCTTTCGATATCTACGCGGTACCACCTTTGTTCACAAGCTTACGCCTGCCTCTGTGCGACTTCAATGTATGCAGACAATCATACCAACAATTCATCTTAAACACAACTGCTGCCATACGGATAAAGCGCTGTCCGTTAACGGGGACAAATCGGAAACACCTACCGGGAACTGCCTGCTCTCATCACATGTTTTCATAATAAATCACAGCTTGCAACCTTTGGGTGTTCCGGCTCAGAAGCTACCTTCTGCATCCTTTCCTTCAAGCGACCTTCCAGCGCAGATAACCTGCAGCCGCTCTCTCTGGCAAGGGGTAATGCGTACTCCTCTTCGTCATAGCCTTTGAATATCAATATAAATACTATAATCTGTAACGCCTTGATTTGTCAAGTGCTCTTTAATCCTTCTGCCTCATATCAAAATTCACATCTTCATCCATCAGCTGCACCATGATATCCACCAATAACGGATCAAACTGCCTGCCCTTTCCTTTCATAATTTCTTCACGTATATTCGCCTGAGGCATCACTTTTCGATAGCTTCGATTAGATGCCATGGCATCATAGGCATCTGCAATGGCAATAATTCGGGCATATTCCGGAATTTCCTCTCCTTTGATACCATCCGGATATCCGGTGCCGTCATATTTCTCATGATGCCATCTGGCACCATATTCAATATTTTCAATCTCCGTCATATTCTTAAGAATATCATAACCTATAACCGGATGGCTTTTAATCATTGCAAATTCTTCATCCGTGAGACCCTGAGACTTACTGATAATTTCATCCTTGATACCGATTTTGCCGATATCATGCAAAAGTCCCATAAAGTAAATTGCAATCTGATAATCTTCATCCTTACCCATCTTCTGCGCAATCATTTTGGAATACTCTGCTACTCTTGTAGAATGTCCCTTTGTATACGTATCTTTGGCATCGATTGTCTGAGCAAGTGTCATCATTGCCTGATAGGTAAGATTTTCAATTTTCAAAGTCTTTCGATTTACTTCCCGTTGTAAAGCCCGCTGTTGTCTTCTGGTGAGTATAAATTCTTTGATGGATTCCACCATTGCCATACTGATAATAAAAATTACACCAATACAAAGGAATACACCATTCACAATACTTTCCTTATCTGCATACTTTACAATTTGAAGTATTGACATCAGTGTCATCCCAAGCATACCAATCGCACTCAACCGATAGTCTTTAATGAATCCACTTTTCCAGTCTTTTGCAATGGTGATAATAATTCCTGTCATTAATACAACACACATTGTCAGATTAATATATTGCACATCCGAATCCAACATATAACTGGACATAATCATTACAACACTAAACAGCCAGTTCAACAGAGCAATAACGGAAAGTGTCATATAAAACCGACTATACCGGAACTTTTGTACACTGTTTACATAAATACTTATCGGAAAAACAAGCAACAACAATACAAGATGTGCCATTGTTCCGGCCAGTGAAACATTCTCAAAATATAACTGTCTTATAGGAGACTGACACAGCAACCAGGCTGCTATGAGCATCACCGCACAGCCCAGATAGTCCAAATAATACTTTTTGCCGGACAATAAATACAAAACAAAACTGACTACAATACTGACTACAGAAAATATCATCATAATCACTGCACAAAACAGTAAAAAAGCATTCTCACTTATCAACCTGGTCCAAATACCAAACTCTGTTCCGTAATACACAGTGTTTACAACTCCGGCGTACGCAGAATCGCTGCTAAACGCCACTTTTATTTCTTTGCCGGAATCCTGTGCAGACAGCGGTACAAACAAATACACACTTACACTGGTTCGGCCAAACCACCTGGTATTTTCGGTAGAATACTCAAAACGTTTCTGCCCGTCAATATAAATATCCATGTCCTGTTTGGAAGTTCGAAAACAGATTACTGCATCATCCGTAATCTCCTCCGGAAGCCGTGTCGTAATTACAACCTCTTCTCCGCGGGAAACCTCGCATATACCGGGCACATCGACAGCAACCCTGCTACCATCTTCCAATATCCGGCACCATCCGTCTCTTAATTCTTCACATTGCCTTTTTTCTCTTCGTTCACTGGGCATCTGTATCCAACTCAAAACAAAAAACAGTAACGTAGCACTCAATAATATGTAAAAAATATATCGGATTATTCTCTCTGTGTATCTGTTACCCTGCATACTTCTTTTATGCAATGTCTTGTCCCCCTAAAACATACTCTGTCATCTCTTGTGCTTCGTATACATTTTCATCCCAAAAAATATAAACAAATTTTCCTTTTCGCAAAAGCACACAGCTTGTCCACCCCTGCAAAGAACCACGCACATTTCCCGTTTCGTCCACTGCATATACACATCACCAAAAAGACAAAATAGGCCACTACCACTATCGTAAGACCAACCATAATCCCATTGGCTAATGCAGAAATTATAGTACTGATCAGGTATAACTCCAGGTCAAATATCTGCTCATTCAGCATCTTTTCTTCAAAGGAAGCCTCTACAGCTCCGTCCAGCAGCAAAAGTGCCAGTACCAAAAGACCACCTACTACAAATACCCAATCTTCCTTCCAACTAAATTTTCCCCTACTTATCATAACCCTCCTGCCTTGAGTCCCTGCCCGATTCTCCCCACGCCTCTTATACCAACCTCTTATATCAGCCCGCTCCCTAAAACACTTTACACAATTATACAAAACTCGTATTTTAATTACAATATATTCTCGGCAATACACCATTTACATTTTGTAATAATTGTTGTACTCCCTCTAATGTTTCATGGTATAATTCATTATAAAAATACTCATACATCTATAAATTTTACCATATTAAACAGGAGACTATATATGCAACCAAAATATCTGCGCCCCTACAGAGAACGCCTGATTTGGATATCTGTATTTCTTAGCACATTATGTGTTTTTTCATTAATAGTAATGGTCGCAACACATTCGCTCTATCCGGCATACAGTTTTGAGTACATTATTCGCCAGAAAACAATAGTATGGTTCTATTTCCTAATATTTGCTACACTCATCTCTTTTGGAATAAATCTTTACTTTGGGTGGCTGGGAAGACATATTGTGGAATCAGGTATCTGCTATACCGGTCAGATTACCAAGGTGTATTGGCACCGGGCATTCTTGAGCGGCAGCGAGTGGAAGTGCCGGTTGGCTATAAACTGCAATAATGGCAAGGAATATATAACCCCCTACTACCGATATGATTTATTAAATTACTTATACGATACCAGATGCGAACTATATATTTTGGGAAAGCATTGTTATGTCACCGGTTTTCAGACTATGGACAGAATCATGACAAAGGAAGAGAAAAAAGCGGGCATATACGGCGGTTCTGCCCCTCATAATACCATTCCGAAATTTCCTTTCCTGAATCTTGTAGAATTCGAAGCATGCTACAGGAAAAATCATAGTTACAGAAGCACCTCTCAATGTGTGCTTCTCGGTGTTATCTGCTTGCTCCTCACCCTACGTATTGCAGCATTCAGTATGCAGGTTTATGAGCCCTCCAGAGGCGACAGCGACCATGACGGTGCACCGGATTATATCGAATTTGAATTGGGAACAGACCCTTTGGTGGCAGATGCCGTCTTTCAGATAACAGACACAGATGAAAGTACACGAAGTAATGTGACACTGAATGTAGCGGCTCCTTACTACAAAGAAATGTTGTCCGATGCCTTTATTAACTACTCCATGCTCATGCTGAATGAGGAAACCATGGTGGGATATGTTGACAGAGCCTTTACCTTCCGGCTTCCTCAGGGCTGTACAGAAGCAACCATTTTAGTGGAATTTGATGAGCGATTATTAGAAAACGAAACTTTTTATCCGAAACTGTATAAATTCAGCTATGATTATCAAGAACAGGGACTGGTAGAATTGCCAAGTCATTGGGACGGCAGCAGCAATCATATCACATGGGATTGTACAGAAGAATCCAAGGCCTCCACAGAAATCTGGAGATACTATCTGCTGGATAAAACCAGTGTGGACGAATGGAAAAATAGCTATTGGGCAAACGCCACATGAAAAGAAATTTTATATCATTGCTAAAATGTAATGGAGCGCAAGCAAATCATCCCTTGCGCTCCATTTTTCATTCATCCCAATCTAATTAAATCAAATCTTTAATCTCTGCAAATGCAGCCTCATCACCCACAACAGTAACATCTGCATGCAACTGCAAAATAGATGCGGGTACCTGAGGGGTAACCTCTCCCAGGAAAGCCTTCTTAACGATTGCTGCCTTATCGGCGCCGCTTACAACCACCAGAATCTTCTTGGCGTTCATAATGGTCTGGATACCCATGGTGTATGCCTGAGTGGGAACCTCTTCCTTGGATGCGAAAAATCTTGCATTTGCCTGAATGGTAGACTCAGTAAGGTCTACACAGTGGGTCAGCTTGGGGAACACCTCATCGGGCTCATTAAAACCGATATGTCCGTTATGACCCAGGCCCAAAAGCTGCAAATCCACACCACCGGTAGCTGCAATAATCTCCTCGTACTTGCTGCATGCCTCCTCAGCATCAGCAATGGTGCCGTCGGGCACATATGTATTATTTACATCAATATTTACCTTGCTGAACAGATTCTCGTTCATAAAGTAATAATAGCTCTGGTCATTCTCATGAGGCAGGCCTCTATATTCATCAAGATTTACACTTGTGATGGCAGAAAAGTCCAAATCGCCCTGTGCGCAACGCTCTGCCAGACACTTGTAGGTGCCGATAGGAGTAGAGCCGGTAGCCAGACCCAGCACGGAATTGGGCTTCATCACCATCTGTGCGCTGATTACGTTGGCAGCTTTTCTGCTCATGTCATCATAGTCCTTGGTCATTACAAATTTAATCATCTTGCAGTATCCTCCTTTGGGATTCGCTAAATTATTTTTACTAGGATATTATACAAAACTCTATTTTCAATTACAATATTTTTTTCATTCCAATTTATATATTGGAATTATTCAACCTCAAAAATAAGTATCCTTTCTCTGGCGTTGTCACCGGGAAACAGGTCTCTGCAGTCGATTTCGTCCACAAACATAAGCTCCGGGCATGTCATCAGGTAGGCTATGTATTCTTCGTTGGGGTAGTAGAAGAAAAGCCGCATGGGACGAGGATTGCCGTAATAGGAATCCATGATTTTACCAATGACGGAACGCAGGATTTCCACAGAAAAGGGATTGAAGAAGTAAAAACTGTCCGCATCCTGCACAATATAATTTTCTGCACTGATATGAAGAATTTCTACTGCCCCCTTGCGGGTGTAGTTTTTCTGATTGCACAGGGCAGTACGGTAAATATCCTCATCAAATTCCACCCCTGTAACACGACAGCCCAGTCTGTGATTTAGAAAAAATTCCACTCTTCCCTTACCACAGCCATAATCCACTACATAACTGTCCTTATGAAGATAGTCGCTTTCTGCAAGTCTTTCCAACACCGAATAGGGCGTGGGCTCATAAGGATAATGATACATATCCTCATGAGAATCCTCACGCCCTACTGTAGTTATTTTTAATTTCCGGTCCCACTGATACTCTGACATATCTGTCATAATACTCTCCCTTATGCAGCTAACGTTTTTGTGGCATCATGCGGTGTGAATTTACGAGTACGAAGCACATCTGCCACCACTGCCACCAGAGCAATTACGGTTATCAGCTCTGCCACCCGCCAATACCAGGGACTCTCAAATTGAACAGATATCTCCCCCTCATAGCTGCCGGGCACTATTACACGAACCAGATGATTGCTGCCATCCTGTATGGTTAACTCACTATTATTCACGCCATAGGCCCGATACCCCTTATAAAGCAAAATCGGCAGCTCCACGTAGGATTCCGCTACGCCTTCATTGATGCAATACAGGCTTGCTTTTAAACCATTTTTTACATAATTATCAACACTCACACCATCACCCGGAACCGGACCCGCAAAGGTCAATAGCGACTGGTTTGTTCCCTCTACCAGATATTCAGCTCCGGAGATATAACCACATCCCATACTCTCCTCATTATGCAGCATGAAACTATCCTGACTCTGCAAAGTATGATGAAGAAGATAAACAGAACCGGTCACCACGCTGAGCACCGTCACGCCTGTTCCTATTATGTATGCAATGTTCCTCCGATAATTACAGAACGTATAGATACATACTCCAAATACCATGCATAAAAACACCGTAGCCCAGCCCAGAAAACGATTGGGAAATTGCAGACTACTCACCAAAGATGCTGCCACTCCATGACTCGCCTGAATTCTGTCCCAGGGAAAAACTCTCAGAGACATCAGCATCAAAACACATGCCAATACCACCGACAGCTTACCGGTTGTCTGCAAAGACTTCTGCAGATTGCGCAAACAGCCACACATCCAAAGCACAACAAATACCGCTACTGCTACCAAAAACAGGGTGCCAACACAGCCTGCCTCCACATGTTCCAATCCCTTCTCCACCAGCCAAATCTGTATGTTATCGCTCCAGGAATTCAGCAACAGCTGCGCCGGATATAGCCCTCTCTCCTGAATGGTTCTGCCCGCCACATGACGAATATGCATATTTTGTGTCAAATAATAATCCAAAAAAGGTACCAGATACCAAAGGCTTAAACCTGCTGCCCCCAGAGCCCCCTTTGCCAGCGCCATAAACACCTGCCTTTTTAACACCTTGCGAATGCATACCAGGCAAACCAGAATCGTCAAAAATGCCGTAATCTCACAAGTCAGCACATGGCATTGTATTACCCCTGCATATCCAAATGCCACAGGAAGCCATGCTGTTTTATAGGTTTCAGACTTGACGTCTTCCGCGAATATACGATACAAACCATAAAAAATCAGAGGAAGAAACGTAATTGCACTTCCCTCTCCCACAGCCCCTACTATAACAAGCTTATAGATACGAATAAAGGACAATGTATACAACGCACTACACATAAGTCCGATACGATAATCCCTAAAAATCCTGTCAAACACATACCATGCAATCCACGCCGTAGCCAGATTCAAGGCAATACAAAATATATTATAAGAAATCGTCACGGTAAATCCGGCCAGTCTAAAGAATGCCGGCAGGTACAAAAAAGTATTGCAGTAAAAAATAGCATCTGCATAGCCATGATTGTACAGCCACTTCGGCTCTATTCGTACAGGGAACTGTCCTGTGGAAAGAGCATCCTTGACACCTTCAATACGCTGCAAATGATAGGTCAAATCCGCACCACTCAAAAGAGAATTGCGAAACTGTGCCCAAGAAGCAACTACCGTAATAAGCGCCAAAAAAACAATTACCTCCTTGGTTCTTCGGGATACCTTGTAGCACTTGTCATACTCTATATAAACAACAAAAACCATCCCGGCCAGAGCCAAACACATAACCAACATCGCAATCATGGTCCAAAGCTGACCGGTGTTGGCAATTACTAAATCTTTGGTAGACAGACTTCCCTCTCCCCCATAGGAAACCAGAATCTGCAAATCATCTGTAGCTTCAAACAGCCAAAGCTGATAGCCTGTAGAGCCCAGTCCTGCATAAAGATGTTCTCCGTTGGTAAAAAGGGCTCTGGGATTATCTGTTTTCAACAATACATTGCACAAGCCTGCATAATCCTTATCTGTATCATATTGCAGACCAATGCGATACACACCCGGATTGAGCGATATATTTTCATAAACAACTACATCTGTTGCCTGTCCATGTTCAAAGGTATGCATTCCCTGATAAGACATGCTCTCTCTGGATTGCAGACACAAAACAAGACAACCTGCCAACAAAAGCAACACTACTGCCATGTAGATCCATATGTATTTTTTCTTCCATAATTTCATCTCATGTATTCTTTGCAGGCACATTCCATTCTCCCTCGCCGCTTGCAGGAATTTTTTCTTCCAAAATGTTTTATATATTGTATCATAAGAAAAAAACAGTGTAAAGCAATGCCCACAACTGGACTGGTTTAAAAAACTCATTCTGGCTCTTTTTGCCAATCCACTTTTGCTATACACTGTGTCTATCGTTTTTATATGCAAGGAGGCTGTTGATATGCCACACAACCGTCAGAAAAAAATAGCTATCATCAATGATTTCACCGGTTTTGGACGATGTTCCATAACGGTCTCTTTACCAATTATATCTGCATTAAAAATACATTGCTGTCCACTGCCAACTTCCATTTTTTCCAATCATACCGGCTACCACAGCTTTTATTACACTGATTTTACGCAACACATGGATGCTTATATTGAAGAATGGGCCAAGCTGAATTTGGAATTCAATGGTATTCTCAGCGGATTTTTAGGTTCTCATGAACAAATTAGTATTGTCAAAAAGTTTTTTGAACGTTTCAAATCACCTGCGACCATTATTGTAATCGATCCGGTGATGGGTGACGACGGCGCACTCTATCCCACCTACTCAACGAAACTGGCAAAGCAGATGACGGAATTAGTGTGCTACGCGGATATCCTGACCCCTAACCTCACAGAGGCATGCATCCTGACCAACACGCCATATCATTCCGACATGAGCAAACAGGAGTTGACCCAAATATGCGAAACTCTGAGTCAAATGGGCCCGCAAAAAATCGTCATTTCCGGTCTGGAGCGTGGAGATAATCTGGAAAACTTTGTATATGAAGCCGGGAAAGACCCCATTCGTATTCTGGAGCACAAAGTGGGACCATGCCGCGCCGGAACCGGTGATGTGTTCTCCTCGATTATTGCAGCAGACGCAGTTAATGGTGTTTCTTTTACAGATTCGGTTCATCATGCTTCTTCCTTCATTGCCAAGGCACTTCGCCGCACTACGGAGTTAAATTTGCCGGAACAGGATGGAATTTGTTTTGAAGATTTTTTGAAAGAAATTTGATGAAATGGAGAGTTGATTATCATGAAGAAAAACAGCGTAAAATATATGTCTATGGCCGGAGTTTTCGCCGCTATTGTTTTTGTATTTACAGCCTATTTGCACATCCCTGTACATACCGGATATGTGCATATGGGAGATGCCTTCATCTACCTGGCAGCCTGCATACTGCCACTGCCATACGCCATTTCTGTAGGCGGATTGGGTGCACTTTTAGCTGACTGTCTCACAGGATATGCCCTCTGGGCACCCGGGTCTGTTCTTATAAAAGTTGCCACGGTAGTATGTCTATCAAGCAAAACCTCTAAGATTGTCTGCCTGCGAAACATCATGGGACTCATTCCCACCTGGCTGCTCTGTGTAGGTGGCTATTATCTCTATGAGGGACTGATTACCGGAAATTTTACATCTCCCCTTGCCGGTATTCCCGGAAATGTTATCCAGTCCCTGCTCAGCAGCATCGTATTTATCCTTCTTGGAAAAGCATTGGATAAAATGAATTTTCATGATCGCTTTTTGGAACAATAAAAAATCTCAAGCTGTTTACCAAAATGAAACAGCTTGAGATTTTATTATTTGTCTGTAAAAGTTACTTCTACACTTCCCATCGCACATTCGATATCAATTTTCTTAGCAGCATTATTGTCAATTTTACGCTCACCGGCTATGCCGCTGAAAGATTCGCTGCCAATCGTTACATCTCCTGCTGCGACCTCCACATCATAGTTATAATCCGTCTGTGCATCATCCAGTTTAACTAAAACCTCACCCATACCGCATTCCACATTCGCTTCTTTAGAAATGCATCCTTCATAGTCCAATACTCCGGCACCAACTTCTGCATTCATAGTTGCTGATTCTACATTAGAAAGAGTGATTTCACCTGCCGCCAACTCTAATTCAAGTTCACCGACCTTCCAAGGACAACTGCCGGACACTGCTCCTGCTCCAAGAGATATTTTCGCTTCTTCAAAATAGAAATCTAAAGGAACGTATAATGTAATATTACAAGCAGAAAGTTGTAAATTCAAATCAATACCATCCTCTTCCTTGGACAAATCAGCTCCAATACTGCCGGTACTGCTTCCTTTTAAGCAAAGGGTTCCATCTTCTGTGTAGCATTGAAAATTCCCCACACCTTCTGTATGTACATAGATATTTTGGTCTTCTGAAGGCAGAATCGTCAGCTGACATGCACCAACTTCTGCATCTAATTTCCGAACTTCTGTTGCTGCAAAACTTTTTTGAGAGGTTCCTACCAATACCGGCACATCGCTCTCAAACCCCATATCTGATTGTAGATTAAAGCGCACACCACTGTCTAATTGCTCCATGTAATCCCCTATTGCTCCAAGCACTTCCGGTCCCTTGACTGCGCCTGCAATCATAACCATCACCAGTCCTATAACAAACATTGCGGCCGCGAATATTCCGCAAGTCTTCATAAACTTTTTCATGCTGTTACCTCCTTCTTGCCAAAAATCTTACGGCACAAGCTGACAATACCGCGGAAAATAGCCGGGGTTACAATTCCAATCATCGCCACTGTGAGCATCAGAAGCAAAAGTCCGATTCCACCGCATAATAATCCGGCTCCGGCCAGAGCCAATGCACCAAAGGGCGCTTCTGCAATACATGCAATTCCGGCAATCACCAATGCAAATAAAATTGCAAGTAACACAAGGGATGCCACACCGAAGCCAAGAATCAGTGAAAACCATGCCACCACAATACTAATCAGTGTTCCAATAAGACCGGATGCAATTCCCAAAATCGCAGGTGAAAGCAAAACAAGTCCAACAATCGCCAATACCTGTCCCCAGTCCGGCAACCCCTCATACCATGCACCTATATGAGCGAACAGTCCTCCCTCCACTTTTTTCTTCTCTTTCTGTTGTTGTGTATTGGAAATATCCTGATATTTCATAGGAGGATGCTTGACACTGCTCTGTACAGCTTCATCCCCATATAAATCACGTTTAATATTCTCAGCTACTTTAGCAGGATTACCCAAGGCATCAATTACTTCCTTCTCACTCTCCACTCCTGCATCATCGAAATAATCATTATAATACTGCAATGCTTCTGCCCGTTCTGCCTCCGGAATATTTTGCAAAAGACGTTCGAGCTGCCTCATAAATTCTATTCTGTTCATATTAATTCCTTTCTTGCCCCTCAAAGAGACTGGTTACTTTCGCTGCATATTCGCGCCATTCACTCTCGTAAAGCTGAAGCTGTGCCCAGCCTCTGCTGGTTACCTTGTAATATCGTCTGTTACGTCCACCACATTCCATATCATAAACCTCCAGACATTCATCTTTTAATAGTCTGCGAAGTACCGGATACAGTGTGGATTCAGACAGTTCGATTACCTTGCGCACATCCTGGGTAATCTTGTACCCATAGGTTCCCTCCGGTTCTTTGGAGACCACCGCCAAAACGATGGCATCCAAGAGGGCTGCACCTGTGTTAAATACCATGCCACCACCCCTTCTTAATCTAAATTTGTTTGTATCAACTTATCTTGTTTGGATTAATCACATCCACATTGTTTTGTATAATATTATATGGTGTATAATATTATTTACAAATATACTATATGACATATAATATTATATGTCAAGAGTTTTTTATAAAGAAAAACCCGCATCTTGAAATACTTTTCAAAATGCGAGTCTGTTATTTGCTGTTTTCATGTGATAATCTCGTGTTCTTGGCATCCACAATGCCCTTTGTAGAGTGTGCCAGCAAAACAGGTTCATCCGTTGCCCAGCCATAGGTGACCTGATAACTATTGTATGCCGGTTCTCCTCCATACTCCCTACCATATACAATAAATTCTTCGCCCGGTTGAAGATATTGGTGAGGAAGCTGTCCTTTACTCAAATCATCATAGGTATCCACCAACGAATAGTCCGATAAAAGCACCGGAGTTTGTCCGTTATTATGGAGCACTACATAATCTTGCGCACCACGGATATGAAAACGATTAATTTCCAAACTTTCTACTGCTTCAGTGCGAATAGCCGGCTGAATCTGCAAATTCTCTCCTTCTAAAATATAATCGGCAGGAAGTATCGTAATCTTATCTCCCTCAAGATATGCACTACCGACTTGATAACCGTCAACAATGAGCCCTGGCGTAGTTGTACAACTGACTGTTAAAGGTATATTATCAAAATAGGTACCTACAAAAGTTCCGGACTCTGTATTGGCAGATATTGCGGCAGTGTTTATACATACCCGAGTATCCGCTACCTCCACCAGTGCCAAACCACCACAATCCCATTGCTCCTGTAGCTCCGAAACAACTGTCGCCGGCCGGTAATCTGCAAAACTCCTGATGATAGCCATCTCATTTTCTACATTCGCAATGCCATTATCATCAGACTCCCATAAAGAACCCTTTAAAAGGTCAGTCTCCTCCATCATGTAACGCAGTTCCTCGTAGCGGCTATTGTTCAACTCATTCAAAACAGCCTCCACACTGCTTCCGGCGAAGGAACCATTCATAAGAGACATTACTTCACCGATAAACTGATTGCGAAACTCCTCCCGTTGAAGCAATCCTTTGAAAAGACCCGTATGCTCATTTGTACTGCACAAATCCTGCAAAATTCTATCCTGTGCATTGTTACCAAACCACCCCATGAATTGCAGACCCATTCCATAGTCTGTATCATATAGAAGATAACGATATCTTCCATCAAAAACAGTTCCATCTGTGTATTTCTCTCCGGGTGCACACAGATAACGGTATGTCTTCACATTGTTGTGAGGCCAGTCGATATTGCCCACATAATATTCAATCGCCATATACTTGGCAAAATTCTCTACATCAATAGTTGATTCCACACGATTCCAGTTTTCTTCTATAGTAAGGTCTGCATTTTCTGCCCACTCACAAAAAGCATTGTATTCCTCAGCACATTGAATCTCAGCCTCTGTCTCAGCACTTTCTGTCCACATTTCACTCAACGCGCCCTCACAAACAGAAAATTCACCGGAATAATCTCCGTATTTTTCATTAAAATATCTGTCATCGAAGGTATTATTTAACCAATAAACACCCTGATAACGCCCATTGACATAAACCACAGCACTCTCTGCAGCCAAAACATCCGGGAAACCGGCTCTGCGTGCTAGCTCGCCCACCAGCTCCGTTCGCACAAAGGCATAGCCATTATCATTTCCTGCGTTATGGAAGGACAGACGCTGGAAAGCATCAATAGGAGTCTGACCCTCATCCGAGACCAGTTTAGGCAAAAAAGGATATACGAATTCATTCACCACATCATAATCCATCCTTGCCGTCAGACGAAATGACTTTTGATTTTTAGCTCTGGTTACATTACCATAAATCTTCAAACCACAATTCTGATCCACAACCTGAGTACCGTCTGCAAGAAAAATGGCTGCATGAACACCCAACTCCTCATTGCTCAGATAATTAGCCGGAACCACATCACTGAGAATATTGACCTCCGGATTTGCTTCCATATATTCGTCAAACTGTCTGCCTCTGACAAATATGCCTTCTTCATAGCCCAACAGTTGCTCCTCGTCTCCTGTAACAGACACAACATATTGTGTTGTAAATCGATTTGTCCCCTGCCTGTCCAAAATAAAGTCTCTTCGAAAAACCGAAGATTCCTCTCCATTCCTGTACACGCAATAAAATTGATAAGAAACAGCTGTGGTATCTTCCCCTATTTCAATTAAGATAGGCTTCTCATATACCAACGTGCTCTTCCCACCTGCCTGAGGAGTACTGCCATCTGCAGTATAATAAACCGTCCCCTCTGTCAATGGTTTTACTTCCAACTTAATAGTGTCTGAATAAATGCCACTCTCATGAGATATGTACAAGTTATCGTTGTTTTCATTCAATTTATAAAGAAGAAGCGCCACAAGGCCAATTGCTATCCAAAAAAATAACACCGGCATTCCCGCAGCTAAGTTTTTCCGTTTCAAATTATAGTTCGCTCCCTGACCTCAAATGTAAGGACTATTATCACTTTATGATACACAAAGAAATTATATTCCATCGAGGATAAAATAGCAATCCTTTAACGCCACGGTGTCCCCACTTCTATCAGATTTCCATCCGGATCATAAAAACGAATCACTCTGCGTCCCGGAAATATTTCTGTAAGGGGACAGATGTATCGAATGGGAGACACACTCTCCTCATATCGAGACAGTTTCTCCGCAAAGGCTTCGATATCCGGCTCTTCAAAATACAATGCCGACGAATTATTCCAGGCAATCACATTCTGTCCTATAGCCTCCTCCCAAAGACTCCTGTCCTGTAGAACAAGTCCCCCTGTCAGAATTAAATTACGTCCGTTGTCCAATATTGCATCTAACCCAAATAAATCTTTATAAAAAGCTTTTGCACGTTCCACATCCGTTACTGTTATCAAAAAATTCTTCAGCCTCATATTGCAGTTTCCTTTCTTGCAAGTGACTTGCAAAATTTTCTAAACACATATGTCAGCAGTCTCTGTCATATCCCCTGTCATTTTATTCAAGAAATCCACAGAATCCACAGAGTTATCCACAAACTGACACTTTTGTCATTTCATCATATTATCTGTGTCATTTCTATCTTTTTGATGTCATTCTTTCATTTTATAACCACGAATCCCAAAAACGTTCCACCCGTTTTGCAACCGTATCTACACTGACAACCTCAAAATCCGACCACTCCCTGGGAAAAAGTTTCCTGTAAGAGAGCTGTAAAAACCTTTCATCTAAGAGTGCTATAATTCCTACATCCTCCACGGTACGAATCACACGCCCTGCCGCCTGTAACACTTTATTCAATCCCGGATATCTATAAGCATAATCAAAACCACTCTCATCCAACTCATCAAAATGATTTTTTAGAAGTTCTCTCTCCCGGCATACCAATGGCAACCCTGTTCCTACAATTATAGCACCTATCAGGCTGTCATTTTTTAAATCGATTCCCTCTCCAAAAATTCCTCCTAACACACAAAAACCTACCAACGTATGGTCTTCCTCCTCGATATCCATGCAGATAAGCTGTTCCAAGTCCAAATCTTCATTTCCTCGAAACCGATTTAAAAAGTCCTCCCGATCTGTCTCAGACATGTATTCCTGCTGCATGATACATTCCTGGTCTTCTCCGGCAAACTGTTCCGTATATAAATCGTATATCCGCTGCATAAAACTATACGATGGGAAAAATACCATATAATTACCATGCCTGTTTTTCACAATTTCCTTGATATATTCAGCAATTCTGTAAAACTCTTCGTCAGAACGTCTGGTATACTTGCTGGTCACGTCACTAGCAATAAATAACGCGCGTTTTTCCTGATCAAAAATAGATTTTGCGTATACTTCATAGTCTCCTTCATCACCACCCAAAAGCTCCTTATAGTATTGAATGGGTAAAAATGTAGCTGAAAAGAGAATACTGCTACGGCCTCGCCCCATACATTCCTTTAAATTCTCTCTGGGATTCACACAAAACAGTTTCAGCAGAAAATCTCCATCGTCCTGCAATTGGGTATATTTGACATAATGTTTATCCAATCGCTCATAAATATCCAGAAAATGTGAAACATCAAAATAAAAATCCAAAATCTCTTCCCGCACGGCAACTCCGGGTATCTCCTGTTCCTCCAGATAATCGGATAATGTACTGTAAAGTCGCAGCAACGCATTCACAAAGCCGTCGATTCCGGAAACCACTGCAAATTCATCATTTTCCCTTTTTAATAACAATAGTTCTTTATTGCACTTCTCCAATCTCTGACTTATTTTTTCTCCGTATCCCTGTCGAACCAATATGCTGCTTCCTTTATTACGGCGAGGGATTTTCTTCTGCTCTTCAATTTTGACAACATCTGTTATCTCAAGAGTCAGCTGCCCCTCCAGCTGTTTTCCTCTGTTCTTCTCCTCAAGTTCAGCCATGATAGTCTGTTGAACAGACCGCTTAAGCCTGAGAAAGTCCTCCTTTAAAAGGCCGGCACTATACATTTCTCTGCCACGTTCCAAAAGATTATGTGCCTCATCAATAAGAAATAAATGATTACCATTCGTCGCCCCATCTCCAAAAAAACGTTTCAGATACACATGAGGATCAAACAAATAATTATAATCGCCTATAATCCCATCCGCAAAAAGGCTCATATCCAGGCACAGTTCAAAAGGACACACCTGATATTTAATTGCGTATTCCTCGATTTTCTCCCTACTGAACCGCTCCTGCTCCGTAAGCAATGCATACACTGCATCATTAATGCGATCATAATGTCCTCTTGCATAGGGACAATGTTCTGGATTACACTCTGTCTGTTCCATAAAACAGATTTTTTCCTTGGCTGTCAGCACCACACTTTTGAAATGTAACCCATTTGCCCTAAGAAGCTCTAATGTATCATCTGCAACCGTTCGTGTAATCGTCTTTGCGGTCAGATAAAACATTCGTTCTCCCATGTTTTTACCCATCGCTTTGATTGCAGGAAAAATTGCAGAAATTGTTTTCCCAACTCCTGTAGGAGCCTCCAAAAACAGCTTCTTTTTGTGATAAATCGTTTGATAAACGTATGAAACAAGCTCTTTTTGCCCCTCGCGGTAAGGAAATGGAAATTGCAAGTTTTCTATCGTTTTCTGTCGAATCTTGCGCCATCTGCAATTATAGTCCGACCACTTCCGATATTCCTGAATTAAAGCCAAAAACCAGCTTTCTAATTGTGCAAAATTGTAGTCCTCATAAAAATAACATACGTTTTCTGTTTCTATATTGCAATAGGTCATACGAACATGAATTTCTGAAAGATTTTTTTGAAGACTATAGATGTATGCATAACACTTTGCCTGTGCCACATGTATCATCTCCGGAGCTTTCATACGGGACAAATCACGGTAGGTTCCTTTAATCTCATCTATCGTTACACCCTCTGCATTCTCAATAATACCGTCCGCGCGTCCTTCAACAATCAAAACATAGTCATCTGTAGGCATTGTATAACGCAAAACAACCTCCGCCTGATAGTCGGCCCCCATTCTCTTCTGAATCATGCGATGGATTCGACTGCCCTCCTGCATAGCATTCTCTGAAGAGCGTTGATGCCTGTTGTCAATATCTCCGTGGCGCAGGATAAATTCCACCAGACCACGAACAGAGATACGTACTTCGCCCAGCGGTTCTTCTATGTATGTATTCTCATTGTCTGCCTGCTTTACCGCCATACGACTCTCTTCCATAGCTGCCACTCCTGTCAAATATTCTATCCTATTTCATCTTACTCCTTCCATCACATCGCGTCAAACCATATTGCCGACCACCACCGCACAATATTCTCTTACGGCTCACTATCGAAACTCTGTCATAAACTCTCTGAAATGCAATGGTAACATATTCCTTTGAAGCGCTGCATTTCTCCTTGAATCAATGGCAATACTACTACAGAAACCTTTAAATAACTCTTGATATTTAATCTCATTTGAAGAAATTTTCATATTTTCCGGCCACATATTCTCCCCCTGCACTAAACACCATGCCGATTCATTAATATCACTATTATCAGCCCGATGTATACCAAACAGATTCCTTCCTATATCATGTATTATAAAATTCTCCTCGGGAAATCTATCTGCAAAGTGAGGCATAAGAAATGTCAAAACATTATTCTTTGGCTCTATCTGCGAATACATTAACTCTCCTTCCAACTCTTCAAATCGCACAAAACCACGCAAATGACAATACTCTCTATCTGCACTTCTGGCTAGTTTAAAGGCTTTATTCACAGAATCATCCGCAAGATTATCAAATAAATGTCCTTCTTTGCACTTTGTTACCAGTCCACCTGCCACTGTCTTATATACAGCCTGTGCCTTCTCTTCATCCGGTGAGGCCAAGGCAAGACAAAGACTTCTATAATCAGTCTCCCCGAATTGTCTTCTAATCGTCCGAACAACCTTTTCCACTTTGACACCATCTGCCACTACCTCCAGTGATACTGCAAAAAGTCTTGGTTCATCATCTAATGCCAATAATACCTCATCATTGGAATGTTTATCCTCATATACATTATAAATTGCTGTAAAAATACTCTCTAGCGTGTCTTCACACCTGTAAATATACATATTATCCCCTCTGTCTCGGTATTCCACAACCACCTGAACTGCTTTACTTCGCGTCACAAAACAGCCTATATTTGTCCCACCGCCGTCCGGAACTGCTCCGTAGGACTGATATCCCTCTGAAACATTCCATCGTCAAACAGTGTCATCTGTCTGTAACTCATACCATCACTTCCAAATCGAATCCTCTGCTGCTTATCCGTAAGATTCCTCACTATATAATCCTCCTCCAGTTTTGTAGGATACATCATACGTCCGTTACAGGTAATAAAATACAATGCCCTCTTCAGCACAACACCCATTTTCTTTAAATCTGCAAAGGACAGATTACAGCTACGCCTTGCTGCCACAATACGCCGGGCACTATTCACCCCGACTCCCGGTACGCGTAAAAGTTTCTCGTAAGACGCACGATTAATCTCTACAGGAAACTCTTCAAGATGTCTCACTGCCCAATCCTCCTTAGGATCCAGCATTACATTGAAATAGGGTCTCCTCTCATCCAAAAGTTCTCCGGCCTCAAACCCATAAAAACGCAACAGCCAGTCCGCCTGATATAATCGATGTTCTCTCAAAAGCGGCGGTCCTCCGGGCAGTGCCGGTAGCTCCTTATCATCATTCACTCGCACAAACGCCGAATAAAATACCCTTTTTAACTCAAACTTCCGATACAAATTCTCCGCCACACTCAAAATCTGATAATCATTCTCCTGAGTTGCCCCAATAATCATCTGTGTTGACTGTCCACCTGCCACAAATCGGGGAGCATGCCGATAAACCGTAATCTCATCCTTATTCTGCGTGATTCCGTTCTGAATCTGACGCATGGGTGTCAAAATATTCTTGCGATGCTTGTTCGGTGCCAGGTTCCGCAATCCTTCTGTTGTTGGCAACTCCAAATTCACACTCATTCGATCCACCAGAAAGCCGGTCTGACGAATAACCTCTGCATCCGCCCCCGGAATTGCTTTCACATGTATGTAACCGTTAAAACGGTATTTTACTCTCAAAAGATAAATAGTTCTGCAGATAAGTTCCATGGTAAAAGTAGGACTGTTGATAATTCCGGAGCTCAAAAACAGTCCCTCAATATAGTTGCGACGATAAAACTCCAATGTCAGCGTACAGATTTCCTCCGGTGTAAAAGTCGCTCTCGGCACATCATTGGAGCGTCGGTTTAAGCAATATTTACAGTCATAAATACACTCATTTGTCAGTAATATTTTTAAGAGGGAAATACAGCGCCCGTCACTGGAAAAGCTGTGACAAATACCGGCTGCAGCACAATTGCCCATTCCCTTAACACGACCTGGCTCCCCTGCGCCAATCCTTGGGATGCCGTCCCCGGAGCCTCTTCCACCTCCCTTATCCCATGGCCGGTCATTCCCTCTTCGGTCTACACCACTGGAGGTACAGGCTACATCATATTTAGCAGCATCCGTCAAAATACTCAATTTTTCCATAATACTCTGATTCTGCCCTGAAATAATATATTCCATAACCATCCTCCTCGTTCAAAGCATCAAGTGACGCTAATGATTTGAACATGTCTTGCGAACATCTGTTCCTTTCTTGTAATTACATTAGCACATATGTTCGATGTTTGCAAGGTCAAAATTATTTTTTTAACTAATATAAAAAACTGTTGCAAAATCACTCAAAAAGCGGTTAAATAGAAAAGTGGAGTTTCACATAGCCGACTCCCTATTATTTTCATGAAAGCAGGTGTTTTATGTCAAAATTAGCAATTCCCGAAAACTACAAGTCTGAGCTTAATTTGTATCAGACCCAGGTCGGTATCAAGACCGTCAAAGATTTCTTTCAGACTCTGTTGGCTGAGCGCCTGCAGCTTTTGCGTGTTTCCGCACCCCTTTTTGTAGATCCCAACTCCGGTTTGAATGATAACTTGAATGGTGTGGAGCGTCCTGTACGCTTCGATATCGGTGAGCAAGCCGGTGCTGAGGGTGAAATTGTTCAGTCCCTCGCAAAATGGAAACGCTACGCCCTGAAAAAATACGGTTTTTCTGTAGGTCAGGGCCTTTACACTGATATGAGTGCCATTCGCCGTGATGAGGAAACCGATAACATTCATTCTATTTATGTGGACCAGTGGGATTGGGAAAAGGTTATCTCCAAGGAAGAGCGCACTTTAGAGACTTTGATGTCTACTGTACGCACTGTTTATAAGGTGCTTCGTAAGACCGAAAAATATATGTCTATTCAATTTGATTATATACAGGAAATTCTTCCCCCAGAAATCTTCTTTATCACCACCAAAGAATTGGAAGAAATGTTCCCTGATTACACTCCCAAGGAGCGTGAATATTATATCTCCAAGGCTAAAGGTGCCGTTTGTATCATGCAGATTGGCGACAAGCTGGCTTCCGGAGAACCCCATGACGGTCGTGCACCGGATTATGACGACTGGTCTCTGAACGCTGATATTCTGGTTTACTACCCTGTTTTGGATATTGCCCTGGAACTCTCCAGTATGGGAATTCGCGTTGACAAGAAAGCCTTGGAAGAACAGCTTGAGAAATCCGGCTGTCAGGATCGTGCAAAACTTCCTTATCATCAGTCCGTATTAAACGAAGAACTGCCCTATACCATCGGCGGCGGTATCGGACAGTCCCGAATTTGTATGTTCTTCTTAAGAAAGGCTCATATCGCAGAAGTGCAGTGTTCTCTTTGGCCCGACAGAATCATCGAAGAAGCCAATGAAAAAGGACTTCAGATTTTATAATTTGATAAACAAAAATCCACACAGCCGATATCGGTGGTGTGGATTTTTTATTGGCTAATTTACTTCCTGCAAATCTACTTTCACTCTGTCAAATAAACTTTAAATTTTTCATTTTCATAACTTAAATCATAATTAAACTTTTCCAAAAACCTTTGAATCAAGCCATATTTTTCACTTTCTTCATATGTTAAATCTGCATTATTCAAAATAACAACCGGACATTCTGCCTCACCGGCTTCAATTTCCTCCGTCAATTCCTGCATAGCATCTTCCATAAAGCCATACTGGTAGGAATCCAAATCACTCCAGGAATTAAATGCCGGCGGCATCTCCAAATAATAACAAACAGAAGGAATCTTACCATAGGTGATTACTTCTTTACCAATCAGATTATTCTCCTTTGCAAAATCTGTAATCCCGGTCATAATCTTCGCTCTTTCAGGACTCATCTTAACCCCGGCAAGCACTTTATTATTATCAATAACATCCGTTATATTTTGTAAACCGGTGGCTTCTCCAAACACAAATCCTAAACCGAAACCGCCAATTTGAAACAAAAACAAGCCCATGAAAGCTACCAGCGCAGCTTTAGCCGGGAAAAAGTTAATCCCTCGCCATTCCTTCACATTTCGCACAAATTGATAACCTTGCCACAGAGTATAGGGTGCCGCCACAAACAGATTATTCATGCTGGGATATACTTTATTGTTGCTACCCAAAGAAGTCAGCAGAATCACCAGAATCATCATGCCACTGATTAATTTTTCATCAATAGAAACTTCCGGCTGAAAGATTCGAAGCAATGCAATACCCATTGTCAACATCAGGAAAGTAACCCCGGGCCACAGCATAGCACCATAAGTATAAAACTCCAACGCAACAAAGCCACGCATATAGAGCCATGCAACCATCAAAACAGCTATCAGGCATGCACAAATATATGCCACAGTCCAAAGAGTACGTACCACAACCGGCACATCTCCGCTGCTAAGATTTTGTCCTTTTAACCACGCATCATCCTTATTCAAACTCTTCTTATATATAAGCTTCACCAACAACCTCAGCACCGGCTTCAAAGCCACGAAACCGGCCATTCCGGCTGCCACAAACACTCCCATGCGAATCACCCAGTACAAATTCTCCACATATGCTGAAATCAGCCCATCCAGCATGGATGTTGCCTTATAATCTGTAGCATTCTCTGTCATGGCAAAAAGACGCATAATACTGTTTATATAGGTATCTGCACCATATTTAATAAAAATATATCCCAAAAGCACCAAAAGTGCAGCCAGATATCCTCCAAGACACCACAATGTATAACGTACGGCCATGGAAAAACCGCCTGCACGAATTAACTGATTCGACTCAGTCACGCACTCTTCCACATCCTTAAGAGTCCCAACCTTATCTGTCCTTTTCCGGCTCTCTAACCACACCCAAAACGCATAAGCCCACACAGCCACAATCATTGCTGCCTCAGGCAAATTAGAGAATCTTACCAGCACATTCGTACCCAGACAAACTCCCGCAGCAAAAAGCAACCACATCTTATCTTTGGTCAACCCCAGATACAATAGAATCACACATACTAAATACAATACATACGTCAAATAATTATATAAAAGCGCTGTAGGACACCAACATAGACTGATTGCCACAAATTCACCTACAAATGCAATTCCACGAGGAATCTGAAGCTTTCTTGTACAAAAAAAATATCCCAAAAGAGCCAATACGCTGACAAACAGTCCGGTGTACAGATTCATTCCCAAAAGTGTATCTCCCCCCGGCAGCATCGTCAGAATATGTCCTACCACATTTGCCAGATACGTAGAGAAAAACCACATAGGATCCATATGCTCCAGACCGGCATACTCAAAATTGGCATAATTATATCCTGTATCCCACCAGTCAATCCCCCAATGAATGTGGCGCAAGGGATACCAGAATAAAAACACCACCAGAATTGGCTCCCACCACGTTTTTCTTTTTATCTCATCCCCATTTATTTTCCTTGTTACTTTTTCTGTTGTTGTACCCATCCCGGGCCTCCTAATCCTTACTTTGCTGCAAACAGTTGATCAACCTGTGCCAACTTCTCTATCACATTCTGCCAAATCTTCAAATGCGAAAGCAATCTCCCAATTGCTTTTACAAATATATTACGAATCCGCTCTGCAATAACACCTGTTATAAATACTGTCAGCACAGCTATTATTGTCCACACAAGCAATTCCGGAACCGTTCCAATCTCCCCTGCCCGAAACCATTTCTGCCACCCATACCGTACACCAATATTTTCATGCAGCAGATATACCCCCAGCACATAAGGACTTACCTTGGCAGCTATTGTTCCAATCATCCCCTCACCCTTAACATGAAGAAACAATCCAAACAGTCCCACTGCCGCCATCAACACAAACAGATGATTGTACTCAAAGCTTATCTGCATAATCAGTCCCAGACTGCCCGTTCTCAGATACACATAACGCAAAAGGAAAAGCTCTGCCAGTGCCAACAGGCATCCTCCCACATACATGAGAGCACAATGCCATTTCTTCTTAAGAAATCCTATGCCGAATTTTCTAATATAAGCGGCCACCAGAAATACGCACAGATACCATAGCATATCATATCCTTGTCCATCCTCCTCCAGCCGGAAAGGCAACACGGATTTCAGTATACAAAATACAGCCAAAACCGTAATTAAAACTAGATTTAATTGTTCTTTTGTCATCTTTTTGACTGCCATTCCAACCAAAGGCAACAGCAAATACAGGAAAACATAGGCTGTCATAAACCAATAGTGCCCCATAGATACCGGGAACAATAGACTCAAAAAATAATGTGTATTAATTTCTCCTGCAGGTGTAATGCCGGCCAGCCCCCCCAACATACCAACACCTACAGAATACATCCAAATCTGCAAATACAATGTTAAAAGACGATTTAATTTAAAAGAAGACTCACATAAAAAGTATCCGCTAATCAGCATATACACATTTACTGCCACAATACAAAAGGCCTCCAACACCCATGCTGCAATACCTACAGCACTCATACCGGATACCGCCGTCTCCCCCAAGAGATTCCCCTTCCCAAGGAAATGCAGCACCACCACCATCATCATCGCCAGACAACGCAGTTCTTCCAGATTCTTTTGTCTTCCTTCCGTCTTCTGTCCCATAAGTCAACCTCTTCTCATCATTTCCAACATCAATTCGTCAATACATGGACTCTACGCTTCCTCGCTCCATCACTCGGCCAAATATTCCGGCAATACATAATCTGTATAAAATCCTTTTACACCAATGGCCTGCAGCTCCTCAAGCCTGTCCATATTATTAATGGTATGAACATATATATCAATTCCATAACGATTGCCAATCTCCACAAACTCCGGTCTGACCCAGCCGGACCGCATTGTGATTGTCTCAATCCCTTTATTCTTGCAAAATCTGCAATGTTCGATAAAAGCAGCTTCATCCGGCTCGTCCAACTGATACAAAGTCAAAATATATTCCGGAAAGGAATAGATTTCCTCCACCACATCATACATTTCATGACTGTATAACTGCACCACCAGTCGATCCAACAAATCTACACAGCCCATTTCTTCTGCCGTCTTAAGCAAAATCTCAAATTCCTTGCGCACCGACTCCGGCTCCATCTCCTTGGTGTCTGTAATCACCCACACATCCTCATATTGCTGCATGAGTTCAAAAAGCATCCCCAGAGACATGGGCGTATACTTATCATGAAGCTTCAGTGCCAGGAATTCTTCCTCCGTATATACATAGCCTTCACCGTATTCACTGCTCAATTCATCGTCCCAATCATGACAGCACACCAATTTTTCATCTGCTGTCAGAACAAAATCTACTTCAATACTGCGAAGTCCGTTTGCATAACTATTTTCAAAAGCTTCCTTGCTATTGGTATAATTCGTCTCATCAATGCCACCACAGGCATGGGCAATCAAAGTCTCCTTCTTCCAGTCGCCGCTCAAAAACTGCCCAATCTCCGGTCCCAGAAACACCGCCAATGCAAAGACAAATACCAACGCCACCACCCAGACTACCACATTCACGGCAATCCGAAATCTCTTCGCCGTACTGGACACTGTCAGCTTCCACTTGAACACCTGAAGTTTCCACTTAAGCTCATCTGTCACCAACACTACCCAAAACAACACCACGAATGCCCCGGACAACAATATCATCTTGTTTTTGAACACTGCCGGAAAAAGTGGATTGTCCACAAATCCGTTTCGTATATCAGTCATCAGCATGGTAAAGCTCTCATTCCCCTGACGGCAGGCCCAAATCAGGATAAGCCCCATCACCATCATCCATAAAAGCAATACCTTTCCAGCGGAAAGCGCCTTAATCAGCACCTTCTTTTTTCCTTCGTTCATCCAATCCTCCTAAGAATCTGTGCCAAAACCCCATTCTACAATATTTTTATCAAACAGATAGTTATATTGCAACATCCGATACTCCAAAAACTCATTGCCTGCACCGGACCAATTCCTATAATTTCCTTCCGCATCCACATAGCCATTCACCGTAATAATCGGATAACTTTCCTGTAACTCTGCCAGATAGGAAGCAAAGCCTGTCAACTCCACCCCCGCAGTCTGCTGCAACAAAACACCTAAATAATTGGTACTGATGTCCAGTGCTTCAGCCTCTTCAATATCATAATTGGCCCAGATTACAAAAGGCGTTTTGTGAAGATTCAATGCCTTTTCTTCCTCTGTCAGACCGGCTGTCTGCTTGTAAATATCCTCATAAAAAGCTTCCGACTCAAACTTTGGCTGGTGATCGCCAAACATACACACAATCACCTTCTCATCCTGAGCCTCAAAATAACCAATCAACTCCTCAAATGCTCTGTCCGTCTCGTAAACCAATGACAGATAAATATCAGCCTCATCAGAATCCACATTGAGTGCCTCCACTGTCCGATCCACATTAGATTCCTGATAATATCCATGATTCTGCATAGTTAAATCGAAAATTAACATTTTTTCATCTACCTGACGCGCCTCATACAGTTCAATAATCTTATCAAAAGTCTCTGCATCCGACACGCCCGAGTGAATCTCCTCTGCCCCTGCAAAATCCTCCTTAAACAGTCTGGTGTCAAACCCCAGATAATCATACACCAGATTGCGTCTCCAGTTGGTCGGCTTCTCTGGATGCATGGCATAGGTGGAATACCCCTGATTTTTCAAATTGGACACCATAGAATCCATAGGCCCCATCACAGCCTGCTGATAAGCATAATAGGAATCCGGCAAAAATCCCATAGAACAACCTGTAAACACCTCAAACTCCGTATTAGCTGTTCCACCGCCCAACACCGACACATTGGTATACCCTTTTATCGTATTTTCCTTCAATGAATTGGTAAAGGAAAAATTCTCCCGGCTGATTTCAAGATTGCCGTTCACACGCAAATCAGACCAGCTTTCATTCATTATCAAAATAATATGAGGTAACTCCTGTGTTTCCACATCCGCTTTCGAAGACTCCCTGTACTTTTCCAGCACATTTTCCACAGCCGTCACAGAATACCCCTCCGGCTCTGTAATCTTCGAATACTTGATATCCAGCATACTTCCCACCAAATACCCGTCAAACAGATACGTATACTCCGAATTCATGCCGCTATAATATTCAAAACCATGTTCCAAAAGAAGTTCCGTATCAATCAGATAATGACCGGCAAATCCGGTGATTCCTGCCCCCACAACAAAGGCAGCACACCGCACCGCAAGTTTGGTTGCCAGTCGTCTGATATAAGGCAGTTCCTTCAGACCCAGATTCATGCCCCAGGCCACCAGAACGCCCATAATGCACCATGCAATAGCCATATCTGCAGTAAAATCAAACTGATACTTACCTACTACCTCCGCCGCAGTTCCCACCGCTGTCAGTTCATTCAGCTTCAAATACGTCCCTCGGAATGCCTGCACAAAATAATTGGCACAATACAACACAGTCAGCGCCACATTACAAAATACCACCGCAACCCGCATGGAACAGGTGCACAACAATACAATCAATTCAAATAAATACATAATCCCCAGATTCCATTTCATGGCATGGGGAAGCAGCACATGCGTAGGCATCAAAAGTTCAAGTCTTTGGCCCAGAACATAAGGCCCTGCCGCCAGCAAAACCACTCCAACCACTGCTCGCACGCGATTGTCCTTAGGCAGCCCCACAGCGATTCCAAGAGCTGTCAGTGCCGCCAAAAGCAACATCTTTGCAACCGTCTCCCCACGCAATGCATTGGAATAGCTGTATCTTGTTACAAGCTGGGCACCTGCAAGGTTCTCTGTTCCTCGCAAAGTCTTATTTTCCTTTAATTCATATTCCGTACTGCACACATAAAGCTCAGGCTGCTCTACATTTTCCAGATGGCTCGCCACTATAAGAGAATAGGTCTTTCCCTTCTTTACATCCAAACCCAGCGAAACATCCGTGTATTTCCCCCAGGCAAGCTCCTCTGCCGCCACCATTTTCTGTGCCAGCACCTGCCCGGAAGCATCTATTACCGCAAGCTCCACGCTGCCTTCTGCCTCAGCATGCTCTTTCGCATTTACCAAAATACTGATGCCTGTCAATTCTCCATGCTGCGGCACAAAACTCTGAGTATATCCCACACTGTCCGCTTCAAAAGCAACACCATAAGAGCCCTCTCCTGTCAAATAATTGGACACATCTTCCCGGAGGGGACCATTACTGCTTGTCATCCACAATACTTCCACTGCAAAGACAAGCAGCGCCGCCACAATTCTTACAATCCATTGTTCTCGCGACCTGCGCGTCCCCGACTTATTATAGTCCTTTTTCTGTTCCGTCATTAGTACCCCCAATCAACGGTTTCATCATCAAACAAATAATTGTACTGAAGCATGCGATAATCCGGAAATTCATCCCCTGCACTGCCCCAATTATAATAATTGCCATCCTTATCCACATAGCCGTTCACAGTGATAATCGGATACTCCTCACGAAGCTTCTCCAGATATGCAAAATAGGGCGACAAAGGAATCCCTGCTGTCCTCTGGACCAGACCACCCAGATAATTCATACTGATATCATACCCTTCGGCCTCTTCAATATCGTAATTCGCCCAAATTACAAAAGGTGTCTTGTACTTGAGCATCAAATCTTCAACAGACACATTACTATCCGTCTTATCGGTCTCCACCAGCAAATCAGAAATCCAGGGCTGATGATCTCCATACATACAGATAATCACCTTCTCGTCCTGCTTCTCAAAATAGCTCACCAAATCTGCAAAGGCTTCATCGGATATCTTAATACAGGACAAATACTCATCTACTTGAGGCAAATCCCAGTTACTTGCAAACACATCATATTCAATGTTTTTCTGATTATAATTGCCATGATTCTGCATGGTTAAATCAAAAATAAACATTTTCTCATCTGCTTGACGGTTCTCATACAGTTCAATAATTTTATTGAACGTCTCTGCATCGGACACACCGCTGTGAATCTCCTCAGCCCCCTCAAAATCTCTCTGAAACAAACTCTTATCAAATCCGTAATGTCTGTATACATTTCCTCTGTTCCAGTTCCCGGAAGGCTCCGGATGCATGGAATAAGTGGTATATCCATTCTTCTCCATCTGGCTTACCAGGGAATTTACAGGCTTCTTAATGGCCTGCTGATAAGGATAATAATTGGCAGAGAAAAACGCCATATTACAGCCCGTAAACACTTCAAACTCCGTATTGGCAGTACCGCCACCCAACACAGATGCATTCACATAACCACGAATAGTATTCTCCTTCAGTGAATTAAAGAACGCCATATTTTCCTGACTGAGCTCCACATTACCCAGTACACGCAAATCTGCAAAGCTCTCATTCATCACCAGAATTACATGTGGAAGTTCTTCCTGGGTTTCATCAGCAGCGTCAGAATGCTCCGCCGCAGACAAAATTCCCTCCACATACTCCACCGTATATCCTACAGGTGGCTCAATCTTGGCATTTTTAAGTTCAATACAGGTAGCCACCAGATAACCGTTGGCATAATAAATTACATCCTGATTAAAGCCACGGAATTCCTCATCCTTAAATCCTGCCTCGTGTAACAGTTCCGTATTAATCAGCTGATGTCCGCCATAGACAGCTGCTGCCACAGCAATAGCAATCGTCACCACATAGGACACCGGCTTCGCCAAACGTTTCCAAAGAGGCACTGCCACTGACTCCTTCGCCGGAAGCCTTTTCTCCTTAAGCTTTGCCCTCTGAATCTTACCGGCACCTGTCTGTACACCAAATACCACAATCATTGCACACAAGCCCCAAGCCATAGCCAAATGATTGTTAGGCACAAAACTATAATCTCCCGCTACCTGAGTAGCCGTTCCGATAGCCGTCACATCATTAGGACGCAGAGGCGTTCCGCGATACATAATCACAAAGTAATTTACCGAATACAAAAAAGTCAAAAACAAATTAGTCACCGCAATAGTCACTCTGGGAGAATGGGTACACAACAATACCAAAATCTCTATGGCATACATAAGTCCCACATTCCAATCCAACGCAAAAGGCAGATAAATGGTCTCCTTAAAGGTCAGAAGCTCCAGTCTGCTTCCCAACATATAAGGCCCTACCGCCATAAGTGCCAGTCCTGCCAGCATACGAATATACTTATTATCCGGAAGACCCAGCATAATACCAAGAGCTGTCACCACACAAATAATAATAATATTTCTGGCTTTGGACGCCGGCAAAATATCCTCATAATTATAACGGCTCACCAGCTGAACTCCCGGTATCTCGTCTGCATGCACCAGCGCACCGTTTTCCGGCAAAGTAATATCAAAATTACACACGCCAACCGTGGGAAATTCTCCTGCACTAGAAGGGCTGCACATCAATGTCAGATAATATTTCTTACCCGCATCCACCGTCAGATTCACTTCCATGTCCGTAAATCGTCCGTCTCTGACCTTAGATACACTCTTCTCCCCCTGAAATACCACATTATTGTCCGCATCCGCAATCACCACATTGACCACACCATCCTTCTGGGTCATATGCTCCTTGTGCATCAGAAAACTAATCTTGGCCAAATTATCATACTGAGGTACAAATTCCTGCGTAATTCCCGGCGCCTCCTCTGTAAACTGCTCCTCCCAGGAGCCCTCACCGGTATGATAACTCACCGCATCCTCCAGCATTACATCACTGCCGAAAAACAGCGCCAGCTCCACCACCAATACCACAAGCCCTACAACCATACGAAGCCTGTGATGATACAGACAATCCTTCAGCCAATGATAAGCCCAGGATGTCAGCTTGTTTTCTGCCAGAAAACTGCGCAAGGGCGCCATTGACAACATCATTGCCCTGCGATACCCCGCAAGTTCAGCGGAATCCATATATTTTTCGGTAATAAGCTTGTGCTCTTCCTTATCACGCTTGCGATTCTCCTTACTCTCCGAATAACCGCCGCCTTCATAGGAAGCCACTACACTGCCCATGTGAACCATCTTTGCCTTGGCTTCATAAAAACACCACAAAAAGTGCTCATAATCCGCCCGAATCCGGTACTCCGGCAGATAGGGTTTCTCCTTACAAAGCTTCGATGCATAAAAACAGGACTGATGACAGGGAATGTTGCGATAGCAGGCAAATCCGTCCATCTTCTTCGGCGCAGCAATCATCACATCATTCTTGGCACCATAGGTATCTCCATAGACCACTAACGGCGCTTCTCCCTGCTCCTTTTCAATGCAGGCAGCTGCCCTCTCCAAAACTTTATCATCATAGAAATTGTCGCCACAGTTTAAAAAGAGAATATAGTCTCCCTTTGCCTTGGCAACTGCCTGATTCATGGCTTCATAGATACCGGTGTCCTTCTCCACATACACCTTTATCCGCTCATCCTCAGGCAAAGCATCCACGGAGCCATCCTTGCTGCCTCCGTCCTTTACTACGATTTCATAATCCTGCCAGGTCTGATTCAAAACACTGTCGACCGTCTCTTTTAACTTTTCCCCTGCATTTAATGCAACAACAATAATGGAAAATTTCATCTATCAATACCCCCACTCAACGGTATCGTCCGCAAACAGATAATTATACTGCAACATCCGATACTCCGGGAATTCGTTCATCTCACCGCTCCAGTTATTATAATTTCCCTCATCATCAATATATCCGTTAATAGTGATGATGGGATATTCTTCCCGAAGCTGCTCCAGATACGCAAAAAAAGGTGACATCTGCACACCTGCCGTACGCATCACAAGACCACCGAGGTAATTCAAACTGATATCATACCCCTCGGCCTCCTCAATATCATAATTTGCCCAAATGACAAAAGGTGTGCGATACTTATTCATGGCACTCTCCGAAGCCTCCGTGCCCACCGTCTGACCAGCCACCAGATCAAACACACTGGGCTGATGGTCGCCAAACAAACAGATTACCACCTTTTCATCCTGTGCCTCAAAATAACTTACCAAATCTGCAAAGGCCTCATCAGACACCTTCACAACTGACAAATATTCATCCAACTGAGGCTCATTCACATTTACAGCCTGCACCTCATCGGGACCGTCATTCTGTTCATATCCACCATGATTTTGCATGGTTAAATCAAACAAAAACAACTTCTCGCCTTCGCGTCGATTCTCATACCGCTCAATAATCCGCTTATAAGTCTCTGCATCAGACACACCGCTGTGCACAATCTTGGCATCGACAAAGTCCGGCTGAAACAACATGGTATCAAAGCCATAATGCTTATAAACATTCTCACGATTCCAGTTGCCCGCTCTTTCGGGATGCATGGAAACGGTTGTATATCCCTGCTCCTTAAGCTGACTAATCATAGAATCCACCGGTGCACGCAAGGCCTGCTGATAAGGATAATAATTCACCGGCAGAAAAGCCATGCTACAGCCGGTAAACAATTCAAATTCCGAATTGGCCGTGCCGCCTCCATAAGTGGACACATTTACGGTACCTTTCACTGTATTTTCCTGCATAGATTTCAAGAAAGGCATATTCTCCTGATTCAGCTCCACATCCGCCACTGTCCGCACATCTGCCAGACTCTCATTCATCACAATGATAATATGGGGCTTCTCTTCTGCACTCTCACTCTCTGCATTCGCAGCTGTAAGTAGAGCTTCCACCTGCTCTGCAGAATACCCCTCCGGCCTCTCAATGCGGGAATTTTTTACCTCCACACAGGTTCCCACCAGGTAACCATTAAAGGAATAAAGCAGCTGATGAGTATATCCCACAAACTCCTTGTCCGCAAAACCGTTTTCATACAAATAATCTGTGTAAAGCAGCTTGTATCCGCCGTACCAGACAATCCCCACTGCCATGGCAATGGTCACCACATATGACACCGCCACAAACGCAAAACGACGCTTACCACCGTTTGCTGTTTTACCTTCTCCTGACACTTCCGAAGACGCATTCGTGCCTTCCGCTGCTCCCTCTGCGGTAGCCTCTATCCTCTTTGCCTTACGCACCTTACAGGTCTGGGCACCATACACCACCAAAATTAACGCCATGGCCCATGCAAAAGCCAGATGACTGTTGGGAGTCAGATTATACTCCCCCATTACATCTGTTGCTGTGCCAATCGCCGTTATATCGTTCATATTCAAAGAAGTTCCGCGATGCATCAGCACAAAATAATTTGCGGAATACAACACCGTCAAAAAAACATTGGTAAGCACAATACTTACTGCAGTGGAATGCGTTGCCAAAAGCACCACCAGCTCCAAGGCATACATAATTCCCAGATTCCACTTCATGGCATGGGGAAGATAAAATGCCACATCATGAGTCAAAAGCTCCAAACGCTGTCCCAGCACATAGGGCGCTGCCAGCAAAATCACCACACCAATTGACTTGCGCACATAATTGTTCTTCGGCAGACCCACTACAATACCAAATGCCGCCACCAGACAGAGAATCACCGCTTTCATGGCACGCCTTGCAGGCAGACCGTCCGTATACTGATAACGGCTCACCAGATGAGCCCCCTCCAGCTTCTCACCATGGACAAAACTTCTACTCTCAGGCAATTCATAATCCGTACTGCACAAGCTGATAACAGGATACTCTCCTGCAGAGGTAGGCGTCACGGAAATCTTCCAATAATAACTTTCCCTTGTGGAAAGCTCCAGATTCACATCCACATCCGTATAAGCACCATCCGTAATTTCCTGAATGCTCATAACACGCTCAAACAAAGCATTTCCAGCCTTGTCTTCTATAACAACCGTCACCTCATTATCCCACTGGGTAAGCCCTGCCAAATCCATACGAAAACTCAAGGAACGCAGCTTTTTATGTGCAGGTACAAACTCCTGGGAAACACAAGACGCCTCGTCCGTTAAAGCAATATCCCAGGACCCTTCTCCGGTATGCATATGCACCTCATCCTCAAGAAGGGCACCGCTTCCAAACATCAGCCACAGTTCCAGCACCAGAAATACCACGCCGGCAATGACTCTTCTGTAATCTATTTTTATTTTCCGCAGTATTTCACTAACCTTCATTACAACTCCTTAAAATACATCCTTTTTACGCTTCATAGTCTGCAGACAGAAAATTGCTACTGCTGCAAACACCAGACAAACGGGCCAACTTACAAATCCACTGGACACAATCGGTGTATAAGTCAGACAATACACCAGTATATTAGCTCCTGCATGCACTGCCACTGCCATCTTAAAATCTCCAAAATACTCATAAGCATAAGCAATCAGACAGCCCATTATAAATGCATACAAACCAGACACTAAATTCATATGATACAAACCAAAAAATGCCGAAGAGAAAAATAAAGCAACCTGTGTAGTCATAACACGTTTTAACACATTATGGATAATTCCACGGAACAATAATTCCTCTGCAATAGGTGCTACAATTCCGGTAGAAATCAGTCCCAACAGAAAATGCGCAGAATACTGATCCGCTACCACTGCCTGATAAGCAGCCACCTTATCTACCACACCGGTAAGCTCCAGTGCAATATTCAGCCCCAACGCAGAACCCACCGTTGCACCTGCCAGAAGCAGATAGCTCTTCCCCCCCTCCTTGCGCAAGTATCTTAATTTATTCTCTTCCGCAATAGTCTTAATTACATGCAATGCATCCTTACGGATTGCCAACGCACCACCGATAAATCCAAGTATTGCCTTAAGCACGGTTTGATTACCGGTAAAGGCAAAGTCAGCGCCCTCTTCCCAAGCCGCCGGATCTCGCACAAACAAGAAGCTATCCAGCCATGCAGGCAAATTTTTGTCCCACAAACTTACACAAAGATAGTCCACCCCATAGGTCACCACACTGCGCACTAACATAAACATCAGGAAATAAAACAACATAGTCCAGATTTTGGAGAAGTTAAGCCCTGTCTTTTGTTCCTGCTCCGGCTTATTCTCTTCCTCCACACCGCGCATGAGAAACTTCTGCAGTTCCTCCACACTGCGCACGATATAATCTGCCTTGGCAGCCTTCAGCTCCTCAATATCTCCATAACCGTAAGTGACACCCACACTCTCCACCTTAAGTGCCTTCGCTCCTTCGATATCAAATTTACGGTCACCAATCATATACACCTGATTGTGCTGAATGGGCTTATAGGAAAACAGCTTATTCAAAGCCTCCAATACCACCTCGTCCTTATTCACACGGGTTCCGTCCAACTCGCTTCCCACAACCACACAGAAATACTTTCGCAGATTAAAATGCTCCAGAATCCGCTCCACATAAACCGTAGGCTTTGAAGACGCCACCGCCAGATAAAAGCCCTTGGACTGAAGCAAGCGAAGCATCTCCGGAATCCCCTTATACACCTCGTTTTCAAAAATACCTGTATCATGAAAACGCTCTCTGTATTTCTCTACCGCTTTTTGAGCCTGCTCATCATCCATATTGTAAAATTCTTTAAAACTATCCTTCAAAGGGGGTCCAATAAAACACTCCAACTGACTTAAATCCGGCTCTTCAATCCCGAAAGAGCGCAATGCATACTGCACACAAGTAGTAATACCCGCACCGGGATCCGTCAAAGTACCGTCCAAATCAAAAAGCAGATATTTCTTCATCTAAAAACTCCTTATCTTGTCACCGTCATCGTCGGTATTCTCGATTTTTACAATCTTTACGTCATAGCCCACCGCATCATTTACCTGCACATGAGCTACATCCCCCACCTTTTTGCGCAAAAGCGCCTTCCCCAGCGGCGACTCATTAGTAATTAACCCCTGCAGCGAATTGCTCCGCACGGTAGTCACAATTTTGTAGGTCTCCTCTGAGCCATCATCCAGAAACTGCACCGTTACGGTATTGTTCATACCCACCTCATCCTCCGCAGAATCCTCTGAAATCACTCGCGCCGTGCGAATCATTCTGTCCAGATAACGAATACGGCTCTCATTCTGATTCTTGAATTTCTTCGCCGCATAATATTCAAAATTCTCACTCAAATCCCCGTGAGAACGAGCCTCTTTCACGTCCTCCAGCGCCTTGGGACGCACCACAAGCTTCCGGTATTCGATTTCCTCCTCCATCTTCTTGATGTCACTGGGAGTCAATTGATCATACATTTCTTTCTCCTTTCCGGCCTGCCGGTTTAAATCAATTCAAAACCGGACATTCCGCCGCATCTGCTACAGTTGAATCAAATAAATCGTCACAGCAGACACAATCACCTGAATAATTGCAAAACGATACACCGTCTGAGTGTTGGACCAGTCCCACACCTTTCTCACATGGTCATGCAAGGGTGTACGTGTATTTTTTAAAATATAAATCTTCAAAAACCGAATCAATGCTACCTTCAAAAGTCCAAGGCCACCATCCAAAATCAGCACAAGCGCCACCGGAATATACAGCACCGGGCATCCGGTCTTTAAAATCGCAATACTGATAATCAGTCCCATGGCACGGCTTCCCGCATCGCCCATCATCAGCTTACTGGGGGTAGCGTTAAACCAAAGATATCCCAACAGACACATAATAAATAATACAATCGCATAGGAAAAATCAGGCTTGTCCTTTATCTGATTAATCATATAAATAGTGCCCAGCGTCACAATGGTAAGTGTGCCCGAAAGCCCGTCCACACCGTCTGCGCAGTTGGTTACATTTACGGAAGCCCACACCAACACAATGGTAAGCAGTGCAAACACCACCGGATGAAACACAAACTTCACATCAAAAAATGCCAGTTCCACAACAGCAGAATTATATTTCAAAAACGTCATCGCCACCATGGCAGCCACACACAAATCAAGAAACCCCTTCTTGTACTCTCCCCAGGGGGTCTTAGACGCATCATCTAAAAAACCGGTCATCATGCAGATGGTAATCAGAATCATATAAATCACCATCTCCGGATTTATGGGAACAAACAAAAGCACTGCTACCACAAACACCAATACAAATATAATTCCCGCACCTCTGGGCTTGCCTGCCGACAACTTACCGTCATGGGCAAAATCCCTTCCTCCATCCTTAGGCAGATAAGGGTTCAGCTTCGCCGTCGCCAGCCAAGTTCCTCCAAACGCAAATAACACTCCTATCAAGGCAAGTAAACTGCCGCTCTCACTCATCAAATTATAAATCATGGCACTCTCCTCCCAGTGTGTATCTTACCACAAACAAGCCCCGAGTGCAATCCTGCGGGGCTTGTTTGAAATATTAATCTCCCAATTTGTTTTTCGGTGTCCCTAAGTATTTTGTCGTGTCGACTAGGTGCTATATACACTTACAAACACCAATAAACAAATTGAGATATACTAATATATTCTGAAATTTTACCTAAAATATTCCTCTTGGAAAGATTCAAAGTCCACATAAGGATATTGACCGATATATTCATCGATAATTTGTCGGTTCAGATTAATCCAGCTGATACATTTATCCAAAATGATGGCATCTCCGGTAATCACGTTGTCCAGCTTTTCCAATACAGAATCCACCTGATTGATTACCTCCACCTGCACCTCGAAATCATACTCCGCAAGCAGTTCCATGATCCGCACCTTAAGTCTCCCGGAATTAGACACCGGCGCGTCCAGATAAAACACAGCTTTCCCCACCTTATATTCACTGAACTTCCTGCCAATCAGCCGGATAGCATCATCCGTCTTATCTATCAAGCGATACGTCCCACGAAGAGCCGCCAGATCCCGAACGGTTCCGTCCATGCACTTTAACAGCAGTGACTCCGATAATGCAACCTCCAGCGAAATAATCGTATTAAACCCATCAATATTTACCGTACAACCTTCCGAAACCGTGACCACTTCCTTCGCCTTCCGTAAGGCAATCGCCTCATCTGCCGAAATCGCCCTTGCAAGAGCCAAACGCTGCCGCTCTGACAAAAGATAATGATTTCCCACAAAAGTAGTCGCGCTCTTCACCGGGTATCCTTGATTCAACAAATACTGCACATCTTTTCCGGCCTTCTGTAATTTTTCTATAGCACCGGAGTTAAACTCCTTCGGGTCATCCTGACAAAATCCGCGTTTTACCACTGTACTCATAATTCACATTCCTCTACAACTGATACTTTTCATACATCTGAGCCAAAAAATCCTTATCTTTAAGTTTACACACTAAATGCATCTCATTATTTCTCTCCATATACTCCAACAATAACAACATTTTATCCTGTCCTTGTCTAAAGTGTACCCCTTGTCAAGGACATTTTAAGAAGAAGGGATTTTGATTTTTGTACCAGTAGCTGATTATACCTTTTGATTCAATTACCTTCTTCATTATCCTC
>SVFL01000085.1 GCA_015056885.1 Lachnospiraceae bacterium | reverse complement strand
CGGAATCCGGCAGCGTGCAGATGATGAATGATTTCCAACTGGTTGTCGGTGAATGAACGAAAATCACCTGTGGTGGTAGCAAGTTTCATGATAATAGCTCCCTTCAGAAAATTAAGCATTTGAGAAACTCTGCATCTGACTGGTGGAAGGGGTTCTCAAAAACATAAATAAAAATGCCGAAATACCCGGTAGCTGGCATTTTCGGCATTTTTGCTTTCAATCGGCATCTGCCGAAGAGCGGAGACGGCGGGATTCGAACCCGCGTGCCCCGGAGGGCTAACGCATTTCGAGTGCGCCCCGTTATGACCACTTCGATACGTCTCCAAAGTTGTGCTGTACTGCATAAAACAGTTTAGCACATTATGTAAATTTAGACAACTGATAATTTAAAAAAATTCGTAATTATTCAGGAGTTCGTAACAGTTCATCTAAATCAATTCCTTTACTCGGCCAGCAAGGCCCGCAGTTTCTCGCTTACCGCCCGGTAGGTCGGCAGTTCCACTCCAAAAGCTTCTCCCAGGCGTACCACTTCATAAACCAGCCCGTCCACTTCGGAAGCTTTGCCATCCAAGATATCTCTTTGCATGGAAGCGGTTGCATCAGGAGCCAGACCTGCCATGATCTTTTTGTTGATATCTACAATGTCCTCTGGCAAGGATACATCCATGGCATCGGACAGTAGTTTGATTTCCTGCACTAACGAAATATAAGTGTTCTCATAAGCGCCTCCGGCCTGCATGTCCTTGGCGGTGATCTCATAAGCTGCACCGGCTGCAGCCATAGGCGAAACAAAAGAGAACTTCTGCAGGGCGTCCTTTTCAATTTGTTTGGAATAAAGAGGGGTAATGCCGGCTTCTGCCAAGTCCTTTTCCACTTGGGAAAGCACAGGATGGAGAAGTGTATGTAATGTAGCATCAGCATCCTTACGCAAACCAAATACTATACGGAAAATAGTACCGGACATCAGGATCGTACCGGGTTCTTTGATTTGGGATGCAATATAAATACAGCCGTCAGTAACGTGAAGCTGAGGCAATTGTTCCTGCATTTTGCGCCCTGTTCCGTAAATATTGAGAATAGGGATGACCACCGAATGACTGTCGGCAATTTTGGCAATAAAGGATACAGTTTCCTCCAGGGAATAACCCTTTACACATACAAAAATCACATCTGCTACTTCATCACGTGCAGCATATTCCTCCATGGTACAAGCTTTTACCGGTACGGTATAAGCTCCGGTTGGAGTTTCAAAATGTAGCCCATCCTGTCTCATTGCAGCCAAGTGTCTGCCCCTGGCAATAACGGTAACGTCCTTACCGGCTTTACTCATAAATCCTGCGATAGCCCCGCCGGTTCCGCCGGCGCCGATTACTAAATATTTCATATTACATACTCCTCTTCATCGATTTAAATTTCCAACATAAGACAAGTTTACATGATGTTTGCAGGAAAAGCAAGCTATTCCTCGCAAGTAATTTTCTTCACAATCATCTGTATAGAGATTCCTTTACGATCATTCGGATTTGGGTAGACTGTCAAGCCGCAGCCTTCCCCATAGAAAAGGCTGATACGCTGGTGAAGATTTTTCAGCCCGTAGTTTTCAGATATTACTGCAGAATTGTTGAGGGAAAATTCTATCGAGAATTTTGATACATCCAAGATCAGTTTCAAGATGTTAAACGGTGCCAAAGCCTGTTTTATTGCTGCACTTCCGGTACTTAAGGGGGATGCTTCTTATGGTTTGACACCGGTAGATTACACGGAATATGGTCAGATCGTTGCATATATGAGCGACGGTACCACAAAGATTTACGGAGATCCGATGAGCAATAGATGCAAGAAACTGCATGCTGTAGTACAGGCGGTTGCAGACGGTGTGAAGGGTGACGGACCTTGCGGTCTGGATGCTATAAAGGTGCCAAAATTTGATACGCAGTAATCAGAGGGCTACTTCCACATTGGAGGCAGCCTTTTTGGAAGTATTAAATCATCTTTGCATTTTTTCGATAGATACCCGGAGTGAAACCGGTAGTTTTCTTGAATAGGATTTTAAAATGAGAGTCGGAGCTGAAACCACATTCGGAAGCAATTTCTGAAAGTGGCTTGTCTGTATAAATCAGCATGTTTTTGGCACTGTTCATTCTTATGGAAGTTAGAAAATCGTGAGGTGTACAGCCAGTGTCATGTTTGAAGAGACGCAAAAAATGCAGACCGGAATAACCGGAAATTTTGCTTAATGTATCAAGTGTGATGTTTTGGGAGAAATGTGTCTCCATGTAAGTGATACAGGTTTCTACAGCAGCACAGTATTTCTTGTGGGAATATATGTATTCAAATAATTGTGATAAAAGCGACAGCAAAAGTGTATTCAGCTTGATTGGAGCTACAATATCTTTGGAGTTAAATAGCTGAAGCAGTTCTTCAAATATTTTTTCGTGTTCTCCGGAAGTATGAAAATATTCCGGAATTCCGTCAAGCAACTGATTTTGATATATTACATTGCTTTGACCGAAGTCAAAGTAAATGGTAAAGCATTTGTAATGAGGAATACTGTTAAGATATGTTCCTGGCTTCGTAAATCGTATATCACCATAGTGAATAGAGTGTTCTTTATCGTTAATATTTATTGCACCACTGTCGCTAAGGTAAAAGGCTACTTCGTAGAATTCTGAGATTCTGTCGAGGGTCTTTCTGGGTGGGGCATTTTGGGTTTCGAAAAAACGGCAGAGCGAAATACGAGGAAGCATAGAATCTATGGGCAAATCCTGATAAAGCATAAAAACTACTCCTTTGATAAAATGTAAATAAATCGAACTACTATGTAATAAATGCAAATTGATATTACGTGTAAACTAGCATAAAATGGAGTAAAAGTCAATAAGTTAAAATGTTTATTTTTCAAATTCAAAAGAGGAATTTATATTTTTGAGAGGTTGAAATGAAAAAAGATTTTTTATTAACAAGTGAATGTGCAAGGGAGTTGTATCATAACTGTGCAGCCAAGCTTCCGATTGTGGACTATCACAATCATCTGTCTGTGGCGGATATTGCTTCAGATAGAAGGTTTGAGAATATTTCACAGCTATGGATTCAGGTAGACCCTTACAAACACCGCGCTATGAGAATTTTGGGGGTTTCGGAGAAGTATATTACCGGAGATGCTTCGGATTATGAGAAGTTTAAAGCATGGTATGGATGTCTGCCGAGGCTTGCAGGAAATGCGTTGTTTGACTGGTCTATGATGGAGTTTGATAAGGTGTTCGACATAGAGCTGCATCCTTTTACGAAGAGTGCAGAGCAGGTGTGGACAGAGGCAAATGATAAGCTGAAGGACTTGACAGCAACAAAGATTTTAGAAAAATTTGATATTGCGTATTGTGCTCCATGTGCCTCTCTGGTAGAGGATTTGTCTCTGTTTAATAAGGGAAAAGGCATCTGTCCTTCTCTAAGAGGAGATGATATTGTGGGAGTAAATCGAAGCTTTGTAAAGAAGCTGGAGCAGTGCATTGGTATAGAGATAGACTCATTGGAAGTATTTGAAAAAGCAATTCAGAAGCGCTTGGAAGCTTTTGTAGAGGCAGGATGTAAATATTCTGACCATGCGTTGGATGATGGCTTTGATTATGTTCAGGATGATGCTTCCGGTTCTGGCAATGTTCGGGATACCGGAAAAAATGAAGAACGGTTTCAGGCAGTGCTTCGTGGGGAAAGCTTATCGGAAAAGGACAGCGTATGTCTTTCTTCCCACATTTTAAAAACGCTGGCTGGGCTTTATGCTAGGAATGGTTTTACAATGCAGTTACATATCGGTGCCAAGAGAAGTACCAGTACACGACTGCGTGAAATTGCAGGTCCTGCAGGGGGATACGCAGCGATTGGAAGATGTGTGAATGTGAAGGCATTAACTGATATGCTGGATGACATAGAAAAAGGGGAGTATGGACTTCCAAAAACATTGCTCTTTGCGTTAAATCCGGCAGACAATGCAGTGATGAGTATTCTTTCCGGTTCTTACAGTAAGGACGGTGTGGAGGCCATTGTCAGCCAGGGACCGGCATGGTGGTGGTGCGACCACTATCAGGGCATGTGGGAGATGTTAGATAAGCTTTCTGTGTATGGCGTGATGTCTACTTTCGTGGGTATGACCACAGACTCCAGAAGCCTCTTATCCTTTGTAAGGCATGATTATTTTAGACGTGTACTTTGCCAGTGGATTGGTGAAAAGGTGGGAAAAGGCGTGCTACCGGATGACTATGAAATCTTGGCGGATATTGTAACAAATATGTGCTACCGAAATGCAGCAAAAACAATAGAAGCCTTGTAATAAATTACAAATAAAAGGAGAATTTAATATGCATTTTAATGACAGAAATGACATCATTGAACTGACTCCCCTGTGGAAGGGAGAGCGTTTTGAAGACGGCAGACCGAAGGTGCCGGATAAGTATCTGGATGCCCTGAAGGGGATGACTTTGGAAGAGGTATGGAAGCCTATTTTTGTATTAGGCTATGAAAACCAGTTTGTAGGCGGAGGATTGGCTCCACTTCATGCTTTGCATGATGATGGCAGAAAGCTGATCGGACGCGCTGTAACCTGTAGCTTTTGCCCAACTCGCCCGGATTTGTACGAGACAATGTTTGCCAAAGGTGCTGAAGAGGGTAGAAAGGGCAACTATAATCAGTGGGTTATTGATACATTGGTAGAACGTGACGTTGTTGTTGCAGATATGTATGATAAGATCTACAAGGGTACCTTCCTTGGCGGTAATCTGACTACAGCCATCAAGACTAGAACCAAAAACGGCGGTGCCGTAGTATTGGGCGGTGTAAGAGACGTAAAACAGATGAAGCAGGTTCCGGATGTACAGGTTTATTATCGCGGTATCGATCCAACCCCAATCCGTGATTTTGTAATGACCGGCTTTAATACCGTAACAAACTTTGGTGGTGCGGTATGTCTGCCGGGCGACGTAGTATTTGGTGCCGGCGGCGGTGTGTTGTTTATCCCAAGCCATTTGGTTGCAGACGTAGTGGAAGGTGCAGCAAAGACCCATGTAAAAGATGACTTCGGTTTTGAAATGATTGGTCAGAACAAGTTTACCACAGCGCAGATTGACAGGAACACCTGGACCGTGGAAATGTTGGATATGTTGATGGAGTGGATTCAGAATGATCCAAGAGGCGAGGCATACAGAGATTTAGACTGGTCCAAGGAATATGACCTGGCAATCAACGGTGACCCGAACGATACACAGACCGCACTGTAAACGTATTGCAGTGATAAAAGGAATCACGATAGACTAAAAATTTAAAACGAGAAGGAGACATAAAAATGGATACATATTTTCATGACAAAGTAGCAGTAGTAACAGGAGCAGGCGGAGTTATCTGCTCTCAGGTTTCCAAAGGGTTAGCAAACCTTGGCATGACCGTAGTTTTAGTTGGACTCAGCCTTGAGGAGCTTCAGAAGGTAGATAACGAAATCAAAGAAGCAGGTGGCAAGTGCAAGTCTTATGCTTGTGACGTAACCGACGAGGAAAAGGTAAATGCTTTGGCGGAAACCGTTGTCAAAGAATTTGGAAAGGTTGATTATCTGGTAAATGGTGCCGGTGGCAATAGCTCCAGAGCAACCACCAACATTCCGCAATTTGACCCTAGAGAACTGGCAGAAGACCGTCCGGAAGATTTAAGAGGTCTTTACAATGTAGATATGAAGGCTTTTGAAGGCATTATTAGACTGAATACCATGGGTACCGTATATCCGATCCTTGCCTTTGCAAAGTATATGGTAAAGGAAGGCCACGGCAGCATTATCAATTTCGCTTCCATGAATACCTACTGTCCGTTAACAAGAAACTTTGCTTATGCCATGAGTAAGGCAGCGGTTGCAAACTTTACCAAGGCATTTGCAGCATACTTCGGTGAGGCAGGTGTACGTATTAATGCAGTGGCTCCGGGCTTTATTGTAAATGCGCGTACCAAGGACATTCTGGGTACCGTAGAAGATGGTTTGACAGATAGAGGCAGAAGAGTTATCGACCATACGCCACAAAGAAAATTCGGGGAAGCACAGGATATGTTCGGCTGTATCCAGTTCTTACTGGATGAAAGAGCATCCGCTTTTGTAACCGGTGTAACAATTCCGGTAGACGGCGGTTTCCTTACTCTTAGCGGTGTATAAAGAGGTGAAACTATATGCTTTTAACAGATTATTTTAGATATCCCAAGGATTCTGCCTGGGATATCGCAAGGCAGTGCGGTGTGGAGCATGGTGTTATCAGACTTCCTGAGGATGGAGCGTTCGATTTAACGAACGCTTCCCACTGGCAGAAGGTGTATGATGACTTTATAAACTTTGGCGTTAAGCCGGTTATTATTGAGCCGATGCCGAATGAGCTTCATGACCATATCAAAGCAGGCGATGAAAAGCGTGATGAGTCCATTGAGAAAGTAATAAAAATGTTCCCGATTATGGACAAACTGGATATCCGCTGTATCTGCTTTAACTGGATGGCACATATTGGATGGTATCGAAATGTTCTGGATATTCCGGAACGAGGCGGTGCCAAGGTAACCGGCTTTAAGCTGGATGATTTTGTAGCCCCGAATGTGTGCATTACAGAAAAAGAACTTTGGGACAACTACGAGTATTTTCTGAAGGCAGTTATCCCTTATGCAGAGAAGTATGGTATTAACTTAGCACTTCATCCGGATGACCCACCAAGAAAGCTTGGTAATGTGTCCAGAATTATGACAAGCTATGCAAATATTGATAAGGCAATTAACGGAATTGTACCAAGTAAAAATCTGGGTGTGACTATGTGTCAGGCCACGTATCATATCATGGGAGAGGATTTGTATGAGGTAATTCCGAAGCTTGCTGAGAAGATTTTCTTTGTACACTTCAGAAACACCACCGGTACCATTGAGAACTACCGTGAAACTTTTCATGACAATGGTGAAATTCCTATGGCGGATATTATGAAGTTATACAAAAACTGTGGGGTGAATGTACCGGTTCGAGTAGACCACGTACCGACTATGCTGGGTGAGGATACCGTAAACCATGGATATGATGCATTGGGCAGATTTTTTGCAATTGGTTATTTGAAGGGTATTCTTGAGGCTGTGTAAATAACCACTTACCCTAAAGCTGACGCCAAATGCAACTTTTATGATTATGGTTACGGAATAAAAAGGAGAACGTAATGAAAACAATTTTATTTCAGGGAGATTCTATAACAGATGCACATCGCTCCAAAGAAAATAATGCTAATGCGGGAATCGGTTATGTAACACTTGTAAAGGGTGAATTAGGACTTGAATATCCTAATCGATACAATATATATAATAAAGGAATAAAAGGTAACCGCGTGGTGGATCTGTATGCAAGAAGCAAGGAGGATATCATAAATCTGAAGCCGGATATCTTGAGCATCTTGATTGGTGTAAATGATGTTTGGCATGAAATTAATTATCAACATGGTGTAGAAGCGGAAAAATATTTCAAAGTATATTCTATGCTGATTGAAGAGATAAGGGAAGCTTTGCCAGATGTAAAAATTATTATTATGGAACCATTTGTTTTAAAAGGATTGAAAACAGAAGACACAGAGGAGTGTCCGGACAAATGGAATCTGTTCAGTACAGAGGTAAAGAAGAGAGCCGCAAAAGCAAAAGAAATAGCCGAAAAATATGATTTGCCTTTTATTCCGCTGCAGGACAAATTTGATGAGGCTGCAAAACTGGC
>SVFL01000017.1 GCA_015056885.1 Lachnospiraceae bacterium | reverse complement strand
TACAGAGGAAGTTACAGAAATACCTCTCTCCTTCTCAATCTGCATCCAGTCAGAAACTGCATGGCGTGCGGTAGCCTTACCCTTTACACTACCCGCAAGATTAATAGCTCCTCCATAGAGCAAAAATTTCTCTGTCAAAGTAGTCTTACCTGCATCAGGGTGGGAAATGATGGCAAAGGTACGACGACGATTAATTTCTTCTGTATAGTTACCCAAAACAATATCCTCCTAAAATTACAGCATACTCTCACCGGCAAATTCCGGCGCAATTCCAAAATATTGTAGCACAGTAGCCCCTATGTCGGCAAATGTTTTTCTTGTTTCCAGATTTTTAGGGACAATTTTATCTCCATACATAAGAAATGGTACATATTCTCTGGTATGGTCAGTGGTAGCCATATAAGCCGGATCACAGCCATGGTCCGCAGTAATCATCAAAATGTCTCCGGGACGCATTTTGCCCATGATTTCGGGAAGTTTTTCATCAAAGTACGCCAACGCCTTAGCATAACCGTCCACATCTCTGCGATGACCGTAAAGCATATCAAAATCTACCAGATTCACAAAACAAAGTCCCTCAAAATCCTTGTCCATATACTCTAAGGTTCTCTTGATACCATCCTCATTACCGGAAGTATAAACCGACTCAGTAATTCCTCTGTCCACAAAAATATCCTTAATTTTGCCCACAGCAAGCACATCCTTACCGGCAGCCTTCAACTGGTCAAGCATAGTCACTCCGGGTGCTTCAATCGAAAAATCATGTCGATTGGATGTACGTGTATAATTGCCGTCACTTCCCACAAAAGGTCTTGCAATCACGCGTCCAACTCCATGTTCTCCCACAAGTATTTTCCTTGCAATCCGACAATATTCATACAACTGCTCAGGAGGAATCAATTCTTCATGAGCAGCAATTTGAAACACACTGTCCGCAGAGGTATATACAATCAAATCACCTGTACGCAGATGTTCCTCACCATAATCTGCAATGACCTTTGTTCCTGAATATGGCTTATTACAAAGCACTCCTCTTCCCGTCTGCTCCATAAACGGCTTCAATACCTCCTCCGGAAATCCTTCCGGATAAGTAGGCAGCGGTTTCCCCGAATAAACACCCGCAATCTCCCAATGCCCGATTGTAGTATCCTTCCCCTTAGAAGCCTCCTCCAGCCGCGCAACCACCGCCGTATGCCCCGCACCAATACCCTGCTTCTTGGTCACATCAGCCAACTCCACGCCGTCTATCTCGAACAGCCCCAACTTCTCCATATTCGGCATCTTAAAAAACATACTCTTCGAAACACTCCGCAAAGTATTCACATCCACATCCCCATACTCCGCTGCATCCTTCATCTCCCCAATCCCAAAACTATCCAACACAATCAAAAAAACTCTCTTGTTCATTTCATTGCTCATAACATCTCATCCTTTCGCAAGTTAAATATCCTCGGTCTTGCTTTTAATTTGTAAACTCAGCTAAATTTCTTTGTTGGAGTTTGAGTATATACTGTCGATTAGGTGCCATATACCCTACCACGAGACCTTGAAAAACGCCGGTATTTGGGCTGCGTACTTTGCAGCCCTATGTACCGCTGCGTTTTTCACGGAGCGAAAGCGTTCCGTGGCAGGGTATATGGCTCCTCAATCGACCCAGCCAATACCCCAAGCCCCCAGTCAAAGAAATTAAGCGTTCCATTTCTATAAGCATACCATAAAAGTTTATTCTACAACAGTGCTGATTACAATATTTTCTGCAGTAATTCCCGTTTTACGATATACAATGTCTTCAATCTGTGCTCTCTGCACATCATCCAAAGATGCCGCATTCACCACAACATCCACCATACCGTCCGCAATGCTTACCACAACATCCGAAAATCCCTTAGCTTCCAAAAGAATTTCCGCAGCAGATTCTTTCTCCGCGGTCACGGTCATTTCCACCATACTGTCCACGGCCTCCTGCTTCTGCGTCTCAGTGATACCTTCACTATTGATAAGCTCCATCAGCATTTCTTTGTTCTTGGCTCTGGTTTGCTCTTTCAAAAGCTTTGCTTCCGAAAGCATGGCAACACCTGACGTAGAAGTAAGTACTGCCTCCCCGGGAATTTCTCCCTCCTCAGGTGTAACCTCTGCCACCTGCATATCCTGCTCCAGATAGTCCTCCATAACAATGTCCACCTCAGAATCAAGACTTTCAATCTCTGTCATTCCGGCAGATAAAAGATCCTCCTCCGACAAGTCCAGCATACCATCCAGTTCTAAGGTTTCATCCAACTCTCCTGCCGTATAATTCTCCGTAATCACTCCGGCAGAATCCACCGCATCTACCATATTATCATTTACTGTCACATATTCATCCTCGAGTTCGGTTCCCGCAAGCTCCAAATACCCCGCTATGGCAATCATAACGGCAAGTGCGGTAATCATTAGCTGGTTCTTTTTTACTAAGTTTTTCACTTTGCTCTCCCTCTTATTCTTAATTTTATGGAAGTCCTTTTCACTTCATTGTATGAGCCCTCCCGGAAAGTTATGCTTAAACAATATGCCATGCAGCTAATAAAACAAATCAATCTCCTGACAACCCTGTTACAGCATTTCCAAAAGTCCCCGAATTCCCCACATACCCCATATCCAACACCTTTACGCGGTGAGCCTCCACACCATATAACGCACAAACCGCTTCCGTAATATTCTGACTGATTACACTATTTGAGGCTCCCTGCGCAACCACCAAAACGCCATCCACACGAGGATTCAAGGTCTTAACCACATACGGAACAGAATCCCCTGAAATATTGCTATATACTGTAGTATCACCCGTTTCAAAATCACTGATGGTCCGACTTCCTCCTGCGCTATCCTTCTCTACTGTATTAGAACGGACTGAAGGCGCATCCTTTTCCACCACAAGTTCCTCTGATGAGACAAATGTCAACATAACCTCCACCTTCCCCACACCCTCCATAGACGCAAGCAGCTGCTCCAGCTTGTCCTCCTGAGCAACTGTATATTTATCAAGAGCATCTTCTACATGATTCCCGGCACTGACTGTTTTATCCAAATTCCCACCTTCATCGGATTGTGCAATAGGTTTTTTTTTAGCGGCTTTTGCATCCTTATCTTCCACTGGAAGTGAAATGACAAACAACAGGATTCCCGCCAATACTAAAATAATCAGATTGTCCTTATGAAACCACTTGCGCAGACTATTTCCTCCACTACTCTCCTGTGCTAATATCTGCATTCTCCACACCTCCTTTGCTAATATTGATTTGAATATCATTTATAGGAGCAATCGGTGTAACCGAAACAGTATCCTCCTGTGTCTTATTTTCAAGTTCTGTTCCCATATCGATACCAAGCTCCTGCTCCATACTCTCTTTCTGCATTTCCTCCAAATCTAAAAGTCGTCCTTCATAATCCCTTGAAGCTCCGTCCATACACCTTTCCAACTCTTCTTCAAACCATGCCACACGTTCTGCCAACGATGGTTCCCCCGCTCCTGCAAAAAAATTACTCACAGGAATAAATAATTGAATCAAAATCATCGCACTAACCAACATCTTCAAATATTTCTCATATATTGCCTTCGGCCTGAAATGAATTAATACCTGGGCACAAATAATAAAAATGCCGGTCTTGCCAATCGTCTCCATCAAATATGACTGCATACTATATCCCTCTATTCGTAGCTGTAGCAACCACAGCCAGACTTATCATAAATAACACCAACGCAGTACCCGCTGTCTTAAACAACAAAAACGCCGCATCTCCTGTGCGATTGGTGCAGGTTGTAATTCTTTTGTCACTGACAATTCCCACAAAAGCGGCTACCCCCTTTAACAAAAAGGCAATTATAAATATTTTTAGAAGCGGTACTGCACACAAAAATAACAGTAATATCAACAATACCAATCCCACACTGTTCTTAATGACTATTGCTGAACCAGCCACCAGTTCCATGGCCCCCTCTGCTCCGCTTCCAATACCCGGAATTACAGAAACCGCCTTTTGCCAGGCGCCTTTTCGTGCTGAATCAAGCACCGGTGTCAATATAGACTGAAAAAGACTTATCCCTGTTACCACCCCTATGGCAGCCTTTAGAATCCATCCGATTATCTTTTCCACCAGTTCAATAATCAAAGACAATTTTTCTTCAATCCAAATACCGTTTATCACGGACAAAAGACAATAACTGTACACAAGAGGAAGCACCACACCCAAGAGTATCCGTTCCACTCCATATATTAATATCAACAGCAGTTGATAATATGCCCCTGCAGTGGCACTGCCGGTAGCTATCCCCACAGTCAACAGATACACCGGTACCAACAGCTGCCCAAACAAAACAACACTTTCCAACGCCTCCATGGCCGTATTTGCAGCCTCTGCAAAGCATTTTAACAAAATGGCACTCATAAGCAGGTAAATGAAATAAAAGCTTAAATCTGCCACCTGATGCTTGTCAAAAACCTCCACAACATGACTCATAAGTGCTGAAACTACGCCCAATACCAAAAGCCAGACAAATACATTTTTAAGCCCCAGTGTATCACCGGAAAGCTGCGCAATAATCTCCTCCATAAACTCCGCCAAGGCACCTATAACATCTCCTTCAAAGAGTTTATTCAGAAGTTTTTCCAACGAGATGTCATATTCCGGAAACAATTTATCCATTCCATCCTGAAGCTCGTCCAATCCATAATCAGACCATATATTATCCTGATTCATCCTCTCTCCTCTCAGGCCATACCATGAATTTGTTCAATTACCGCAAACAACACAGGCAATCCGGCAAAAATCACTGAAAGCTTACCTATAATCTCTATCTGGTCCGACAATGCACCGAAACCGGCGTCTTTACAGATTCCGGCACTAAATTCACAAATATAAGTAATACCAATGACCTTGATCAAGATAGACAAATACCCTTTTGCGCCGCCCAGGTATTTTTCCAATAAAGTAAACTGTGACAATACCGCTTCTACTTGTCCAACGGAAAAGCTAAAAATCAAAATACTGATACCAAATCCAATAAGCATACTATACTCCGGCTTATTACTCTTAAACTGGGCCGCCAGAAGCACACCTACAATTCCCAGCATTCCAATTTTAATCATCTCAGCCATCTCATTTCTCCTATCACAGCGCAAATAAATTCTGAATGGTCACGAACAAATCATATATGTAAGGCACAATCCATGTAAGCACCAGTATAAGTCCTGCCAAACTAATCAAAAAAGCATGCTCCTCACGTCCGCTGTGCTTTAATACCTGACTTAATATAGTCACTAAAATCCCCACTGCCGCAATCTTAAAAATCAGAGTTACTCCCATAGTTCCTCACCTTCTGCCTGTCACACCATAATAATAATGAGCAGCATGCCACTCATTACCCCCAACCCCACTGCCATTCGACATTTTTCACGTTGTTCCTCACTCAGAATACGAATAGTATCCTGAATTTGTGCAAGACTTTGTTCAATACTCTTTAGTTGCATCTGCCCATCCACAAATCCCTGTCCGCAAAAAGGCGTCAGAAAAATCTCCCTATCCTCTCGTTTTAATGGCATTTTTTCAAAAGTCTGCATCATCTGCTCTTGAAAAACCTCCTGAAAAACACCTCCCGGTTCATTGTGACATACACAATAAATTTGTCTCAGGGCATCTTTAAATGGCCCGTCAACCCTTGCTGCAATCTCCTTACAACATTCCGGAAGTGTTGACTTTCCATAGCGAATTTCACTCATCAACATTTCCAAAACAACTGTCATAATCCGAAGCATTTTTACTCTTTCAAGAAGTTGCTCCCGATACCACAGTCCCAAACCCGTACAACCACTAAAAATCAATACAGCTCCTATCAAACGCATATTCCACAGCCTCCCCTTGGTATATTTTCAAGACACCCTGCACTCCATCCCGACGCCCCAAAACAACGATACATTCAAAAATCCGATTATCTGCAAGTTCCGGAAATTTGTAAGCTACATCTGCCGGATTTGTTCCGTGAACTGTCGCAATAATATGACTGCCGCAGGCACAGGCTGTCCGAAGGGCATCCACATCTGCTTTGCTTCCTAATTCATCCACTGCAATAACCCTTGGAGACATGGAACGTAAAAGAAGCATCATCCCCTGCACCTTAGGACAGGCATCTAACACATCTGTCCGACTTCCCAAATCATTTTGGGGCTGTCCCAGATAAGAACCGGCAATCTCCGAACGTTCATCCACAACTCCAACACTGACACCATCTCCATAACAATTTCCATCCGAAATACAACGCACCAGTTCCCGTAACAAAGTAGTTTTTCCGCATCCGGGCGGTGAAACAATCAAACAATTTTTTAATCGTCCTCTTTCATAAAGATAAGGCAAAATACTCTCAGCAATTCCGAACATCTGATGAGCAATACGAATATTTATGTAATATATGTGTTTTATTGTTCTGATGGTACCATCAGTCTCTAACACTACCTGCCCGGCCACACCTACCCTATGCCCTCCCGGAGCTGTGATAAATCCCTGACGCAATTCATCCTCAAAAGCATAAGGGGAATCATGACACAAATGCATTAAGAGCTGTTCCAGTTCATATTCCGACACATGATGAGCCTGCTTAATATTACTTATAAATTCCCCCTGGTCATTCAGATAAAGTTCTCCGCCTTTAGAGCGAACAATCAAAGGTCTGTTAACTCTTAACCGAATTTCCTGAATCTCTTTAGAAGCATTTACAACATACTCCCAAAATCTTTGCCTGTCCCTCGGGAAAAGTCTCTGTACACTCTCCTGCATTCCTGTTACCTCCTTGTCCGCTTTCTTTTATGTATATGTTTTTTTCACCGGGATATGCCTCTCATATGTATAAAAAAAAGTACAAAAAATAGCCTGAAATTCTATTTACAAATTTCAGGCGACGTGCTATATTTTAAATATAAACAGTAATCATTACTATTATTAATAAAGGAGGATAATTCTATGACAAACAATGCACAAATTAACAATCTTGTAAATCTCTTGGACGGCTATACTACCAAAGGAGGTCATCACCTCAATGTAAACGTACTCAACAGGGATACTCTTCTGGATGCCCAAAAGCACCCTGAAAACTACCCGCAGCTGACCATTCGTGTAAGCGGCTATGCAGTAAACTTCATCAAGCTCACTACCGAGCAGCAAAATGATGTAATCAATCGTACCTTCCATGAGGCAGTATAACTCAACATTTTTGCTCAAATACTTTTCTTTAACAAAAGAACTTCCACCTGTTCTCGGGTGGAAGTTCTAATTCATAAATTCTTTTTTCTAAAATAAAATATGCACATCATAATTGCCACAACTATAAATGCAATACCGCCGATAATGCCGGTGGGTGCCGGCCCTATAAAAGGGTTACCGCCATCTTTTGTAAAATAAATACCAATAGCTCCGATACTATTAATTGCGCCATGTCCTAAAACAGCAGGAATGCAACTTTCTGTCTTTAGAGCAACATAAGATAAAAACACTCCTATTACAATACAAAATCCACACATCGCACCAATCCCTGTAAAAGGAAATCCCGGATAATCTATACCATAATTGTGTCCGATTGCCGTAAGCGGTGCATGCCACAGCCCCCAGATTACTCCGTTTACCAAAAGCATCGGTATCGCCGAGAGCTTCTTTGACATCTTTGGCAACAGATATCCTCTCCACCCCCATTCCTCTCCAAAACAAGTTATAAAATTCATAATGGGTCCTAAAATCAATGCCTGCATGGTCTGTACCATTAACAGAATCGCCGGGCTCATGGGCAATGTTCCCACATCCGTCCCTGATGCTTCTAAAGTTGCAACCAAATAGCCACATTCTGCATCAAAATGCTCCGGAAATATCAAAAAATATATTCCCGTACCTGCTAAAGTAAATACCCCGGGTCCAAAATATGCCAGCAAATAAGTTTTTACATTTCCTTTGAAATGAGGCTTTACCCATATATTGCTAAATCCTTCTTTGGTAAATAATCTTGTAAGGAATACTCCGATTGCCGGAAAAAACATAACAAATGTCACAAGCAATTGAGTAATCGCTGTCATCTCCTGTCGAAGGTTATCCGTTTTATTTAATGGGTAAATCACTACAAAACTGTAAATACAAGTCAGAGAAAATGTAATGATCAGATATAATATAATTCTTTTTCTCTCCAATCCGGATATCTGTTTTTCTTTTACTATACTATCCAAAATCGCTTACCTCCTCATTCTTGCACTCAGCTCCTCATAAATACCTTTTGTCTCCGAATCATCTTCACCGCTGATTACAAGAACCTCTCCTTCGGCAGAAGTAATTACCACACAAGACTCGCAGTCAATATACGAATATCTGGTATAGGCTCCAAACTCCTCATTTTCAAAAGCCCCCATCTCCAACTTCAGACTACCAAAGCCAAAAGTTCTGGTACCGGAATTATCCTGTTCTCTGTACTCTATGGAAGCAATCTGCTCATACCCTACGGTCATGTCCTCCCAGTATATCGAATCCACTGTAAAAGAATCCTCTGTAAATTCTACCGTAATATCTCCGGTAAAAAGCAAAACTACCACAAAAATCATAAGAGGCACACTGATTACAGCCGAGATAACAACCATTTTCTTCTCCCATTCCTTAACTTTGGGATCTTCCTCTTTTTTCTCCTTAGAATAGGTTCCCTCTTTCACCTGCTTTCTGTAATACAAATAAGAATACAACATAGGAACAAAACTGAGAAGCAATATCACTGTTAAAAATAATCCCATCATATCCTCCATGGGAATAAACAAGGTTGCCAGTAAAATGACACCACCTGCCACCCATAATCTTCCGGTAAAACGATGGGTTTTGTTCCAGTTCTCTTCATTTTGAAGAGCCCATGAAACCTTCACGCCAATGGTATGGTTCTGTTTGCACTTCGGCAAATAATTACCAAGAATAATAAACATCAGCCCCAATAAAACTCTTACAGCGATATCAATACCCACGGCACTTCCAAGAGAAACCGCATATACCATCCCATTGGTAATTAGAGAGGTAATCGGTATAATCCACATAATCATGGCAAACACCTTGCTGCTTTGCTCTTTATTCTTAGGGTCTCTCAGTGTAAAAAATATACATAACCAATGAGTCGCCAGCAAAATGAGCGGCAACACAAACACTGCAAAAGCCTTACTGCTGAATCCATCTGCCTCACCGCTCATTCCCCAGTGGGTAGTCATACGGTCCGGCAAAATATTCCACATAAACAATCCTGCCACCATAGGTAAAATTGTCACAATAGATGACACAATAATCTGCGTTTTATTTTTCTTCATCATTCTCAATATCTCCCTTCAATGCTGTAATCCACAACATAATCTCCTCCAAAACAGAGGCATTCAGTTCATAATAAATATACTTGCCCTCCCTGGTATCTCTGATTAAATCAGCTTCCTTAAGCACAGATAAATGTCTGGAAATAGAGGCCCCTGTTACCGGAAACCGGTCTGCAATATCTCCTGCTGACATTCTACCCTTCTTTAAGAGATTCAAAATATCCCGACGGATAGGATCGGAAAGAGCCTTTAATGTATCCTGTAGCGCCACAATGTACCTCCTTTCATTTAACATTTAACCTAATTGTTAAATGAATATTATCACTTTTCTCTCCGCATGTCAACAAGAATATTTCATAGACAAAAACAAATAAAATATGTTATACTATTGCAATATAACAACTATGCTTTTATTGGTTCAATAAGGGGTAAGATAAGGGGATAAAATGAAAACAAACGAATCCGCAGAAAATTACTTAGAGACAATATTAATCCTCAGCAAACGCAATCCGGTCGTTCGCTCTGTAGACATTGCTGCCGAGCTTGGCTTCAAGAAATCCAGTGTGAGCGTAGCCATGAAACATTTACGTGAGGCAGAGCATATTACCGTTACCAAAGAAGGATTTATTTATCTGACTGACAGTGGACGAGCAATCGCTGAAATGATTTATGAGCGACACGAATTCCTCACTTCCTGGCTGGTAAGTATGGGTGTCGACAAAGAAATTGCTTCCGAAGATGCATGCCGTATCGAACATGTAATCAGCAAGGAAAGCTTTGAGGCAATTAAGAAAAACAATCAGAATTCATAATGTTAAAGGAGACCTTAGGAATATAAATCCTACGGTCTCCCTTTTTATTAGTTTTTATTTGTATCTTTTGATTCGTTCGATTCTTTTGTTTCGTCTGTTTCTTTTGATTCCTCTGTCTCTTTGGACTCTTCGGTCTCTTCTTTCTCGTCATTCCATGTATTAATATTGTGATACAGACGATAATAATTGCCACCCAAATCTCTGACCAGAATCTGAATTGCAAAATGATCCATTTCAAGCTTCTTCAAAGCCTCGTTTACATAACCCTTTTCATAGTCACCTGTTCCGTAAGATTTCTCTACTTCCACAAGCACATACTTTGGTACCACATTACTGAACGCCTTCTGACCGCTACCACGGTCTACCATCTGTTTCAGACAATTTGCATAGTATTTTTTCAGTGTAGTCTGCACCATGTCCTCGGTGAGTCCGGCCGCGTTCAAATCATAAATATCATTACCGGAAACAAAGGTACCGGGACGTTTATCCTTCTCATCATCGGGCACCCAGTCAAGAGGCTGTGTAGGATTAGGATTTAAAGTAATTCCGGCTACCACATTACCACCATCGAGATAACTCTCACCCTCTCCCTCCGTTTCGCTGCCATCTCCGCATACAGGCAAATATACACTCATACCTGTTCGCACATGAGTTCCCACCAGCTCCGCATCTGACTTATTGAAATAATCAACTGTCGCAGGATTCGTATCGTCCCAAGTGACATCCACATTGTAAAACTTGTCACCAATTCTCACAATATTCCACGCATGATCTTCGCCGGAATATCCCGTGCAATAATAGCAGGGAATATTCAGCTGCTGCATCAGATATTGAAATGCCCTCGCATAACCTGCACAAACCGTGTCTCCGTTCACAAGTGCACTGTAAGCACTCTGATTCATGGAAGAAGAGGTTGCATAATCTGCCTTCTCAATCAAGGCATTGTGAACATAAAGCTCTTTGTCCTCGTCTGTGCTTTTTGCAGACGCATTATTCAAAATAGACTTAGCTGCTTTCTCAAACTCATCTTTCGACTGGGCAAGATTCTGTGCCGTACGGTTGTACTGCAAAGTAATCTCCACACACTCACCATCTGCACGATGCTTACAGGAGTAACCGGTATCCAGCCAGAATAGCTCCGGATGATCATTGTAAACCGCCTCAAAAACATGCTTCAGCTGATCTGCTGTCACCTTCTCTACCGGTGCAAAAGACTCATTAAGTGCCTGCGCATTGGCATAAATCTGGCGATATATATGCTGCATCTTAGCATTCAGCAAATGATAATAGGGATACATACTTCTATCAAAGGTAAGATCATCTCCGGTCTCACCGGTCTTCAGACTCTCACCCAGGATATCTGCCTGCTCATCTCCCAGCATCTCATTTGCACCGTTTACAGACTCATAGCCGCTCTTGCCATTGACCTTATCCGGCAGATTCACCTCACTGCGAACGGGTGCCACATAACCTGCTCCCTCCTCTGAAGCAAGTACTCCTGCCGCAATACCCTGACTGTTCGCCGGAGCCTCCATAACCGCATTCTCATCCACCTTATCTACAGCAGCATGTTTCTCCATATAGGCCTCCGGCCCTTCCTCTCCATAGAGAAGCTTAGATAAGGTATCCGAAAGCCCCGGTGACAATGCCACAATCAAACCGGCGGCACACACCAGCATTATAATAATCATAATGGTATAAAAAATATTCTTCAGTATTCTCATATCCTTATTATACAACATTTCTACCCGATTTCAAGCCATGGTTTCATTGCAATCTGTGTTCTTTCATGCTATTATAGTTGGGTAATATTTACAATATGAACAATATGGAGGAATCACTATGGACAAACTAAAGACCCTTGACAAAAAGCTGCTTGCTGCCATCGGTGCAGGCATTGTCATTGTGGGACTTCTCATTGCATTAATTGCAGTGATTGCAGAAAACAACAATCTGCGCAAAGCTTCTCTGGAAACAAACGGTTCTGCCAACGAGTCTGTAGAACAGGCATCATCAGAAGCTACAAACAATCAACAAAATAATAACGGCTCCCAAAACAATGGACAGCCCGCTCAGAATCCCGCATCTTCTGCAGCTTCATCTACAACGGAAGCTTCCCAACCTTCTGCTCCTAAGACTCCTGCTCAAGACGGTGCATACACTCTCACCTACTCCGCAGGCAATACTTGGACCGACGGTGCAACCAAAATGTGTGGATTGGAGCTTTCCGTAACCAACAATTCCGATGCCAATGTAGAAGGCTGGAATCTTGTTATTCAAATTGAAAATCTGGTAACAGCTCAGGGCTGGGACGGCACTTGGTCCACCCATGAGAATTACGTTACCATCACCAATACAGAGTATAACAAAACCATTACCCCCGGCAGCAACATTATTCTGGGTTGCAACCTCGGTACCGGCTCAGATTTGAACATTATCTCTGCTACTTTGAACGGAACCAAATGTGTTGTGGAAACAGGCACTGTCAACCGCAACGACCCTAACAGGCAGAATAATCAGAATAGTCAAAATACATCTGCCAATACCACCTCTCTTTTGGAACGTCCCGAAACAGCTGTTCAGGGCGATGACTGGCTCTTTGCCGATGGCAACAAAATCGTAGACAAGGATGGCAAGCAGGTTTGGCTCACCGGTGTAAACTGGTTTGGTTACAATACAGGTACCAATACCTTTGACGGTCTTTGGAACAGCCGCATGGAACCCACCGTTAAAGCCATTGCAGACCACGGCTTTAATCTGATTCGTGTTCCTATTTCTGCGGAACTTATCAACCAGTGGGCGGACGGAGAATACCCCAAGGCCAACTACAACAATGCCTACAATGAAGAGATGAACTCCATGAACTCTCTGGAGATTTTTGACTATTTCCTGTCTCTGGCGGAGAAAAACGGCATCAAAGTAATGCTTGATATTCACTCTGCAGAGACAAATGCCGCAGGACATAACGTCAATCTTTGGTATACAGACAAAGTTTCTTTACAGGACTACTACTATGCACTGGAATGGACTGCAGAACGATACAAAGACAACGATACCATCATTGCTTTCGACTTAAAAAACGAGCCCCATGGCAAACCTAACGAGGGCAAAAATGCGGCCATCTGGAATGGCTCTGCTGAACCGAACAACTGGAAATATGCAGCTGAAATCGCTGCCGGAAAGGTACTTGCCAAGAACCCGAATGTATTAATCCTGGTAGAAGGAACAGAAATTTATCCCATCAAACCCGGTGGAGACTACTCTTCCACTGACTCCAAGGATTACTACTTTAACTGGTGGGGCGGCAATTTGCGCGGAGTTGCTGAATATCCTGTAAACCTTGGCGGCTCCCAGAACAAACTGGTATATTCCCCTCATGACTATGGCCCTACCGTATACGCACAGCCCTGGTTTGAAGGCAACTATACCTATGACAGTCTCATGAAAGACTGTTGGCACGACAACTGGTTCTACATCCATGAAGAAGGAATTGCACCTCTTCACATCGGTGAATGGGGCGGCTTTATGAGAGATCCAAACTTAAAATGGATGACCTATATGAGACAACTGATTTCCACACACCATATCAATCATACCTTCTGGTGCCTGAATGCCAATTCCGGTGATACCGGCGGACTTCTGTTGGATGATTTCACCACCTGGGACACTGAGAAATACAACTTTGTCAAAGAAGTTTTGTGGCAGGAAAACGGCAAGTTTGTAGGACTTGACCATGAAATTCCTCTGGGTGAAAACGGAATCACCTTGGAAGATGCAAACGGTATAAAATAAATTCATTTTCATACATTACAAAGGGCTTGAAGTGACACTTCACTTCAAGCCCTTTGTCTTCGCTTCATTTTCAGCTTTCTTTTGATTCAGCTTCAGACTTCTCCTTTTTCAACTTTGCGGTCTTACAATCACACCCCAAAGGAAGCACCTCCAGATGATTGATATTGCCATATGCCTTAAGCTGGTCATTGGTATATGCCACCATGGGCTGAAGCTTCCCTTCAATCATCTGCATCACCACATCTGCCGTAGTAACAATCAATAAATCTCTGTCATAGTATTCGTAGGGCTCCACATGTACCCTTCCATCTGCAAGTTCCAGATAAAAGGCTCCCTCTGCCTCGCCCTCTATATTGAACTGGAAGGCGATATGGCCTACATGCCGCCCTATTTTAGCGCGCTCAGCCGCCATTTTTACATTAGCTACCAATTCTTCGTATTTCATATTGCCCTCCTTTTCTTCCGTTCTGATACTACTTTTCCTAACTAAAGCATAACATAAATTTCTGATTTTGTCGATACTTTTCAGAAATTGTCACACATTTGTCAAACTCTAAATCAGAGCTGTACTAAAATACCTCTCCGCACGGTCTGCCAAAATAGTAACAATTACTTTATCCTTGCCATATTTCTCTGCCATCTGCTTGGCCGCCCAGACATTTGCTCCTGATGAGGTTCCCACCAGACACCCTTGAATAGCTGCCAGTTCTCTGGCTGTAGCTATGGCATCCTCGTCAGTTACCTCTACGATATCGGTAATAATGCTTGTATCCAGAACCTCCGGTATGAATCCGTCACCAATTCCCTGAATCTGATGAAGACCGGGCTCATCACCCAAAAGAGCAGACACATTCTTAGGCTCTACCGCCACAATCTTACAGTCGGGATTCTGCTCCAAAATATAGGACGCAATACCCTGTAAGGTACCGCCGCTTCCGATACCGGACACAAAAACATCAATCTTCTTGCCCAACTGCTCCACAATTTCTACCGCTGTGGTGTAATAATGAGCCAGGGGATTGGCAGGATTCTCAAACTGCTGCGGCACAAAATAATTGTCCGAAGATGCTGCAATCTCCAAAGCCTTGTCCACAGAACCGCCAATACTAAGTTCAGGAGGTGTAAGCACCAATTCTGCACCCAATGCATGAATAATTTTCTTGCGTTCCTCACTCATGTTTTCCGGCATAACGATGATAACCTTATAACCTTTACGTATACCACATAGCGCCAGTCCAATACCGGTGTTACCGGATGTAGGCTCAATGATAGTCATACCGGGCTTTAATTTACCGCTCTTTTCCGCCTCATTTAACATATTCAAAGCAATTCTGTCCTTGATACTTCCACCGGGATTCAAAAACTCTGCCTTGGCATAAATATTGCATCCGGTTGATTCCTTCAAACAAAGCATCGGCGTATTGCCAATCAATTCCAAAATATTGTTATAGTACAATTCCTGTTCCTCCGATATTCCCTAAAAATTCTGACCGTTCCAGCCCCAGTCACTAACACCGTGATAGGTCACATACACACAGTCTCCGGGAATTCCTAATTCCTTCTCATACAGCTTACAAATAGTAGCTGTCATCTCCTCATATGCAGACTTTGACGCATTACCAAAAAGACTCACTGCCACGTAAGCTCCCTTATCCAACTTCTGACCACCCATATACAGGTCATAATTATCCTCAAAGCCAACCATCAGAAATCTCTCGGGCTTACTCAAAATAGATACTGCTTTGCCAAGCTCTGTTTTTAAAACAGTCTTCTTGTCCTCAGACATAGAAACCGTAATCTTTGAATCAATAAAAGGCATTGTTATTCCTCACTTTCACTTATTACATTAATGGCCACAGCTGCTGCCGCAACCGCCGCTTCCACAATTACCATGCTCATGATGCTCTCCATGATGGTCACACTTCACATCCGGATTGTAATTCAGATTCTCCTTAAGAAGTGCCTCCACCGCCGCATCTGCATCACCGGTCACACCACCGTAGAGCTTGATGCCTGCCTGTGCCAGTGCCATCTGGGCACCGCCGCCGATACCACCGCAAATCAACACATCCACACCACTCTCAGCAAGTAATGTCGCCAGTGCACCGTGACCGGTTCCATTATTACCAATCACCTTGCTGTCCGTCACCTTACCTTCACTGACATCATAAATTTTAAAATTTTCAGTATGTCCAAAATGCTGAAAAATCTGTCCGTTTTCATAAGTTACTGCAATACGCATTTTCTTTACTCTCCTGCTTAATATCTCTTAATTTTTTTAGATGTATTCTTTTCAAATTCCGTCTCGCGAACAATCAAATCCAGCACTCTCTTATAAACAGGTGCATCACTGTTGTACGCATCCAAAAGTTCCTGCAATGCACCTCTGATATCAGCAATTCCTGCATTCTCCGCATATTCATAATCGGGAAAAATTTCAGCCTGAATCACCTTTTCTTTCTCGCGAACAATAATTTCCTTCACCAAATCTGCTCTGGAAATCTGGTTCTCAATTTCCTCCGGAGATACATTCTCACCATTTGCAAGAATAATCAGATTCTTCTTTCTACCGGTGATATAAACAAAGTTGTCTTCGTCAATATAGCCCAAATCTCCGGTCTTAAGCCAGCCGTCTTCCAAAGCTTCCGCTGTCTGCTCAGGCATCTTATAATACCCCTGCATAACACTGCTACCCTTTACCCAGATTTCATTGTCTACAATCTTACCCTCGCAGTTGGGAAGAAGCTTACCAACAGAACCTTTTCTGTTATCCCATTCCAGATTATTACTGATTACAGGGGCACACTCAGTCATACCATAACCCTGCAAAATAGTGATTCCATATTCAGCAAATCTTTCCACATAATCCGGGTCTAAATACGCCCCTCCGCTACAGATGGTTTTTAACTTGCCACCAAAGGCCATCTGACCAATTACCTCTTTGGGATATGCATCTCCTGCTGCCTTCAGCTTTGCATAAAGCGACTCAATCATCAAAGGCACCATAAGTACCATATCCGGCTGGAACAGCTTCAGATTCCTCTGCATATGCATAATGGAATCATTAATACAAATGGTGGAACCGATATACATTCCCTTCACAATATCCATGGTGAGACAATATACATGATTGATGGGCAATACGGTCAGAGACACATTCCCCACAGGAATCTTCATATCCAAACAGGTTGCATTGTCCGCCAGATTACGATGAGACAACATAACTCCCTTGCTCACACCGGTTGTTCCGGAGGTAAAGAGAATGGTACAAAGCTGGTCCGCATCAATCTCGGTCTCGTATTCGCCACGATTCTTCTCCAGAAGCTCTTTCCATGACAAAATACCATCCTGTTCGCTTTCCGCCTGCATGGAAACAATATACTTTACCTCAGGACAGCTTTCCTTCACAGCTACTGCCACATCTGCACGAACCATATCAAAAATCAGCATTTCAACATCTGCACGCTTCAACAACTCGCAGATTGCCGCCGCCGGAAGCTGGGCATCAATAGGCACTGCCACACTGCCACTGTTAACAACACCAAAATAACTGCTAATCCACTGATAGGTAGTAGCACCAATCAATGCAATGTGCTTGCCTTTCATACCAAGAGCTACCACAGCACGACTGAGCGCCATGGTATCCCTATTTACATCATTAAAGCTTTTCTCCTCAACTTCCTTACCTACCTTATAGCGGTACGCCGCCTGGTCGCCATAGGACTCTGCACTGTACTTTACAATATCTCTCAAAGTAGTTACTGTCATTTTTATCTCCTATTCACTATGTACTCTCTAGATCCCAATCAATTACATCAAAGAAGAAATATAGTCCATGGCATCCTTTACCGTGCGAATCTGAACAACCTCACGCTCTTCTACTTCGATGTCATACATCTCTTCCACTTCACCCACAAGACTCATAAAATCAAAGGAATTGAAACCCAAATCCTCCATAAATCTCGCGTCCTCAGTAATTTGATCTTCCTCTACATCCACATACTGACAAATCAACTCTTTCAACTCTTCAAACATTGTATTTTCTCCTTATCTCAAATAATTTATGACCAGTCTATTACCTCTCCCACAGTGCGGGAAGGATCCTCAATACCATGAAAAATGATTCTACACAGATAGAAATATACTTCCTGCAGTTTCTCATAAGTAACCACACCTGTCTGATGTTCAAAACAGAAATCCAATCCACCTAAAGGTCTGTGACTTACGGTCAGATACAAGGTATGGGCACATGCACTGTTCGAATAACGATGCACATCGTATTCTAATTTCTCCATCTTCTCTACTGTAGGTCCGTCATACTTCATTAGCATCGGCTGATAGGTCAGCGCCATTGCCTCATAGGTCTGTCCGTTTTCCAGATTGTAATGGTTCTTACGGAAGGCATAGAACTCCGAAGGGCTATAATTGGCATGACGGAAATACTGATTCTGCAAATCGCGAATCTTATAAAGGCCTTCCATAAAAGTATCCTCTCTGGACACGATGGTTCTGAAAGGAAAACTATGTATTCTGGTACCTCCACAGCGTTTCTCCATCAAAGTTGCTCGTCTTGCAATGGTAGTGGATACGGAAATATCATCCTCTTGATTTTCCTTCTGCAAATAGGTTCTCAGCCCCATCAACAAAAGACATGTCAAAGAGATATGATTGTCCTCACAAAACTTCAAAAGCTGCTCTGTAGGCTCCTCCTCCAGATAAAAATTAGCCAGATTGGCATCTACATTATCCGAGGTATTGATAACCGCTCTCTGATTGGGATTGCCGGTTCTGGCTCTCTCAGCCTCCAACTTACCTCTACCGTGAATATCCGTAAAAATCGGCTCAGAAGAGGTAATCAGATTCTCAAAAAACTCCCTGTCTCTTTGGCTGGCACTATTACCCGCTTCATATGCCAAATCTTTCTCCAGCTGCTTAATGTAAGAAGTCATCTCCTTAGGTGCTGGAACATCCTCCAGCATATCATAGCTATAAAGCTGCATCACATCCTTCATGAAAGCAATCAGTCCCTGCGCATCCATAATCAGATGATTCACCTTAATATATACGCCGTAAAACTCCTCCGGCATACGAATCATAACAACCTCATACATGGGGGTATCATACAATTCAAAGGGAGTACTGGTCCACTCTGTCATCTTGTTATGAGCATCCTCTTCCTTCCAATGTCCAAAATCAAAATGACGAATCACCGGCTCCTGCCCCTTTGCCACATACTGATAAACATTACCTTCCTTATCCTCTGCAAACTGCACACGAAGAGCCTCGCAGCGCTCAATAGCCTCAGCAATGCATCTTTCCAGACGTTCTCTCTCCAGCTCTACCTGAATGGTAAGGCTGGTTCCAATATTCAGAACCTGCTTCTTGGGACAGTATTTCATACTGTAATAATGCAGTTTCTGGGCTGCTGTCAAGGGGTATACTTTGTTTCCTTTTCTGGTTTTCATTAGTCACTCCTGTCTTTTATCAATGTTAATAATCACTATGCCCGCTCCATTATGGGGAAAATAAATTCCTCAATAGTACCTTCATACAAATCTGCATCCCGGTAACAGGACTCCACATGCCCCGCGCCTTCTACAATTACCAACTTTTTCTCTGTTGTACAGGCATCGTACAGCTCATTCACCATGGAACATGGTACAAAACTGTCCGCAGAGCCATGAATGAAAAGAATGGGAATCTTAGCCTTGGCCACTTCCACTCTGGCATCACATTCATCTAATTTATAACCGGCTTTCTTGTAAATCATCTTGTTGGAAATCTGCATCAAAGGAAATGCCGGTAAATGATACATATTTTTCAGCACAGATGAAAACACATCCCATGCCGATGTAAACGCACAGTCAGATACCGCAGCCTTTACCTGGGGCGGCAACTCCAGACCGGTTGTCATAAGCACAGTCGAACCGCCCATGGAATCTCCATGTAGCAATATCTTACAGTCCTCACCATGCCTTTTAATCATTTCATCGATCCACAGCTTGGCATCATGTCTGTCCAGACAGCCAAAACCGATATAGGTACCCTCACTCTGCCCGTGAGCTCTCTCATCCACCAGCAGCAGATTATATCCATGTCTCTTATAAAAGATAGCCAATGTGGAATAATCATTCATACCCTCACTGGTATAACCATGAAAACAAATCACAACCTTCTTGGAACCCTCATTGGGAAAATAAGTTGCATGCAGCTTCAAACCGTCTCCCGACATGATAAACAGATCCTCATGAGGCATCTCTCTAAGTTTTTCCTTACATTCCCGAATGTGTGGAATATATAAATCCCATTCCGTGCCGGCCATTTCCTGCGTTTTCTCTCGTTTTGCATTGGCACGAATCATCGTCCTGTTAAAGAAATATTTTGCAATAGCATACTCACCCGCTGTAGCAACCGCTCCAACAACTGCCACAGCACCTATAACCTTTAATACACTCATTTACTTCTTCCTCTTACATGAATTCCTTTAATAAAAGAGCCTTGCCCAAATCTCCCTCGACCTTAAGCTTGCCCAGGGTAAATGCTGCTATCGGATCCAGTTTCCCGGATATTATTTTAAATAACACATCTGCAGCGCAAATAAAAACAGCATCTCTGTCATAATACTCATAAGGCTCAATATGAAGTTCTCCGTCCTTTACCTCCACATAGAAAGCGCCTTCACCCTCACCGGTGATATTAAACTGATAAGCAAGATGCTGGTCTATCCTGCTTATATCCGCATCTTTGAAGGTATTCCGAACCTTCATTACAATTTCTTCATAGGTCATCTCTTTGCCCTCCGTAATCATAAGACTATCCGGAATATTTTACCATATCCTAAGAGTTGGGGCAATAAAAACACTACGCCTGTTCCATTGCCTGTATGTCAAAAGAGGCCTTTACACCCGCAGCCGTAATCTTTTCATTTTTATAAAATTTGTTCAATACCCTCTCTGCCACACTCTTTCCATTCTCATTATCTGTATCCATGAGAAGAACGATATATTGGCTACTACTATATTTTGTGCCCGTATCCACAGTACGAAGAGAGGTAATCACTGTATCTTTTAGAATATCCATAATCGACTCCGGAGTCAATTTGCTCTGATCAACATCTGAATAATCTAATGTAAAAAGCAATGTCTGCACCTTTTGAGCATTACGCGTCACACAACGCAATGCAAAATCATAAATAATTTTGAATTCCTCATACTCTACATGAAAAGCACCTTTGTTGTCATCCTGACTGTCAAGCATCATACGATGAATGTCATCCAAGTCTGCTGTTGTGTTGATTTCACTAAGTGTTACATCCAAACCGCTTTTCATATCATCATAGAAATGATATGCATTCTTACCGTTTTCTTTCACAAAGTACAAGGTTTCATCTGCTTTACTGTATAACTCCTCAAAATTTTCATCTCCGGTAGTAATCTTGGCACCTATGGATACCGACACAATACCTGCGTATCCCAATGCTCCCATCTTCTCTGCAAATAGCTTAATAATTCCCGCTGCCTTACCGGCTGCAATCTCCTTGTCCGTAACATCCGTAAAAAATGCAACAAACTCATCGCCGCCCAAACGACATACAATATCCTTTTCATCTGAATAATGTCTCAACGACTCGGCAAACTTTATCAGAACTTCGTCACCAACCATATGACCATATGTATCATTCATGGACTTGAAATTATCAAGGTCTGTCATAAACAGAGTCCCTGTATGTCCTGTCTGAAGAAGCTTTTCCAACTCCTTCTCCAGATAATCTCTATTATTCAATCCCGTCAACGCATCCGTCAAAGACTTTAACGTCTTCTTTTCGAGCTCCATCTGCAAATCCTTTCGAAACTCATGAGCCTCTAAAATCTTAGCAACTCTGCTGCGCATTACATCCGGCACAAAAGGCTTTGTAATATAATCTTCTGCTCCGCACTGTAAACACTCTGCTTCTGTCATGGGATTCACATCAGCAGTCAAAAAAACAACCGGAATCGTTGCCCATTTTTCGCAAGCTTTAATCCGTCTGACCACTTCCTTACCATCCATCTCCGGCATCTCAATGTCCATCAAAATCAAATCCGGTATTGTATTTTCCAAAAAAGCCAACGCATCCTTACCGGACTTCACCGCCAGTGCGCGATAATCCTGTGCAAGTGCGTGCTTTGCAAGAAGGCAGTTTATACTGTCATCATCCACAATAAGTATACTTTTCATCGTTTATTTCCCCCTACCACTCTCTTAATTTGTATTCTGCATCTTCTGCAATTATCTGCAACATAACCGCTGCAACTTTAGGGTCAAATTGCGTTCCTGAACAACGTTTTATCTCTTCAAAAATAACCTTTTGAGACAATACATCACGATAGCTTCGTTTGGAACTCATTGCATCATAAGCATCTGCAACGCCAATAATCCGGGCTATTAAAGGTATTTTTTCTCCGGCCAGACCATCCGGATACCCGGTGCCATCATATCTCTCATGATGCCATCTGGCGCCAACAGCAATCCCGGGAAGCTCCGACATCTTAGCAAGAATTTCAGATCCTATAACAGGGTGTGTTTTGATTACATCATATTCCTCATCAGTAAGTCTGGAGGTCTTATTGATGATTTCATCCGGAATACCTATTTTACCGATATCATGCAACAAGCCGATATAATAAATATCCTCTTGTTCATTCGTTGTCATATTCATCTTCGCTGCAATCATTTTTGAATACTCTGCAACTCTTATGGAGTGACCATTAGTATACTTGTCTTTGGCATCGATTGTTCCGGCAAGCGTCATCATTACCTGTATTGTCAAACGATTCAACTGACGACTTCGCAGATTCAAAGATAAGGTTTTCTTTTCTACTTCCTTCTGTAACTCTTTCTGTAATCGTCTAAGCTCCAAAATCCTCGCAACTCTTTGAAACATAACCGCAGCAATAAATGGTTTCGTAATAAAATCAACTGCTCCCAATTCAAACCCCTTTACTTCCGACTCCAGTTCGTTATCCGCCGTCAGACAAATAACCGGAATATCTTTAAGTTTCGGATTCTCCTTAACTAAAGTCAAAAAAATGAAACCATCCATCTTTGGCATACGAATATCCAATAATATTAAATCAACCATGTGATTTTCAAGATATTTGAATGCCAGCTCTCCGGATGTAACCGGAATAACTTCATACCGTTCTGCAAGAATTTTTTTTGCAATCAGCAAATTCATTTCATCATCATCAATTACTAAAATCCGACTTGTGGTATCACTCTCCGGATGCGCAGCTATATTCTGCATTGCATCACTATTTTCGATTACATCATCATCCAAAGAATGTAATCTGATTCCTTGCAAATCTACATTATCCCCTGTCATTATATCCTCCCCTTCTCTCCAAGGTACGCTTTCACTTCATTTATCACTTCGTCATACATTTGCATTGCCGATGCATGATTATTCATAATAAACTCCGTATGCTCCTGTACTTCCTCTCCTGCTCTGATAGCTTTTCCTGCCAGCTCCAAGTTTAAACACAATTCAGAAAAACGCCTGCAGCCTACATTAAGAGAATTCGACTTCAATGAATGAATATAAACGGTGTAATTGTTCCAATCCTGCTCTGAGAAAGCACGTTGCAGTTCTGTACATTTTTCATCATACAGATTATAAAACATACCCAAAACCTCCAGATAGATTTCCTCACAATCAGAGCAATATTTCATGCCCAATTCAAAATCTATCAACCCTTCCTCTGCTTCCTGCGCATTGGTTTTACCTACATCTTTACAATCTTCCTTTTTTTGTTTTTCCTCATCACTTTCAGTGAATATAAGTTTTTCAAAAGGAATATACTTTGCCAGTTTCTCCTCAAGATTCTTACCCAGAATCGGCTTGCTCATATAATCTGTAAATCCTTCCGAAAGATACATTTCCCTTGCACCGGAAACTGCATTTGCCGTCAAAGCTATCACTGCTGCATGAACATTTTTGTTTTCCGGCATCTGTTTGGAACGTTTCAAAGTTTCTATTCCATCCATCACCGGCATCATATGGTCAAGCAAAATCACATCATATTCATTTTGACACATAAGCTCCAGTGCCTCAACACCACTCATACATGCTGTAATCTGTATCTGTGTTTTCTTTAACAGATTCTGGACTACAGTCAGGTTAATCTGATTATCATCAACTACAAGCACTGCTGCATTCGGCGCAATAAAATCCTGCTTATATTTGTGGGTAAGACCTAAAACCTTGCGATAATTCTTCTCAAAATCACCGATATACCCTTCCCCTACAATCCTCTGTGTCAGATATAATGTAAATACAGATCCCACTCCGTATACACTCTCAACCTCGATTTTACCGCCCATCATCTTAGCCAAATTGTGTGTAATAGCAAGCCCAAGTCCTGTACCTTCTATATTTCTGTTTGCATCAAGATCCAAACGTTGGAACCCTTCAAACAATGTAGAAACATCTTCTTTCCGGATGCCAATACCTGTATCTTCCACCCTGATTTGAAGTTCTATCTCATTCTCCGAAACATTCGTTACACCTGCAATTTTCAGTCTAACAGCGCCTTTGCGGGTATATTTAACAGCATTATTTAAAAGATTCAGCAATATCTGTTTAATTCTCAAATCATCGCCTAAAAGTGTCTCCGGAAGTTGCTCATCCACACTTAACTCAAACCGGAGTCCCTTTTGATGAACCTTTAGTTCAATCATTGTTACAACATCATTTATTGCCTCCCCCAGCTTATACTCACCCTCCACAATCTCCATCTTACCCGATTCAATCTTGGAAAAATCCAAGATATCATTGATGATGGACAAAAGATTGTGACTGGCCATCTCTATATTGTTAGCATATTCCAAAACAGCTCCGTCTTCACACTCCCGAAGAATCATCTCATTCATACCGATAACCGCATTAATGGGGGTACGGATTTCATGAGACATATTTGCGAGAAAATTACTCTTTGCATGGTTTGCCTGTTCTGCTATACGCTTAGCCTGACGAAGCGCATCACTTTCCTTCGCCTTTTTCTCTGCTCCAAGCAGATAAATCGTAACAATTACAAGAAGCAGCCACAACAGTCCAAAGCACCACAAAACAAGAGGCACAATTAAAGAAACATCTCCGGATACAGACTCCATGGGTACATAGCCCATTACATACAGACTGGAATAATCGGTCTCTGAAACAAATAAAACATTGTCACCATACCCACTCGAAGAATGTGAAGCTGCCGAAGAATTTACATTCATTTTCTTGCGAAGATTTTCAACGGCTGTTGCATTTTGACCATCCGTAAAACAAGCCATATTCAGCTTTTTATCTTCCATCTGCAATACAATATTTCCATTGATATCCACAATTGCACAGATACCGTTTTCACCATAACAGGATAGATCCAGCTTCTTGGCAAGTACATCACCCTCATACAGCTTATATAACACATATTTTACGTTGGAGCCACTATAAACAGGTACGGCAAATAACACCGTTGCATCCTTGCCACAGCTTACAGATGCATTGCCGTGAATAGCCTCAAAAATACCTTCATAATCAGCATAATCCAGTGGTTCGCCATATGCCGCTTCTCCATTAATACGTAACACTCCATAAGAAACACCATCCGTCTCTGCAAAAATATCCTCCATAGTCCCACTTTCCATGTCAACAAATGCAGTGACCTCACTCAAAAGCTGCAACTCACTGCCAAAGCTGTTATTAACAATACTTGAAAGTGTTTCACTTTGCTGTGCAACATGATGTTCCAACTGTGTATTTATAATATCGCGCATTTTCCACCACATGGAAATACATACAATCATTAGAATGATAAAACTAATCAGCATAACCAGAAGTGTTTTCTTTATATCATTGAAGTTATACTTTTTATTCATATATCACTACTCCATCAACATACCAATCCAGCTTTTCCAACAAAATTTCATCACTTATCAATTCTTCTTCATTGCATCGAATCTCGCCATTGTTATCATAAATCACACCTGAAAACACATCTTTTCCGGCACTCATATCCTGTTTTGCATTCTTTATCCGTTCTATAATGCTTTCATCTACAAGTGGCGAATATTCTGCTAATTTCACCACTCCGGTATCAATACCAAACCAGTGCCTTTTTACAGAATTAGCCTTCCCCTGCAGAAATTCTCTTACAATCTGGTAATAAAGCTCATTCCAATCCCACACTGCCGCAGTAAGATAGCGGTCTGAAAGTCCTTCCGCTTCTGCATTATAGCCTATAGAGTAAACACCTGCCTCATCGGCAACCTGCGCCACATAAGACTGATTTTGATGATATGTAATAACATCTGCAGCATGCTTTTCTATTAATGTCTTTGCCGCTACAGCCTCTTTCTCGGCATCTTCCCATGTTCCGGTCCAAATAACACCTACGGTTGCATCCGGGTTCACACTTCTCACTCCCAACGCAAACGCATTAATACCTCTGTTTACCTCCGCATTGGGCATTGCCGCAACATATCCCACAAGATTGCTCTCTGTTTTCATTCCCGCAACAATACCGGCAAGGTATCTGGCCTGATACATTCTGCCAAAGTAAGAGGTCATATTCTCTGCATAATGCTCCGCAGATATACCATAAAAAGCAATCTCCGGATATTTTTGAACCGTCTTTTGAACTTCCGAAGGATATGCATAACTGGAAAGAATAATCATTTCTGCGCCTTCATCTATCAGTTCGCAAACTGCCTCCTCACATCTGCCTGTTCCCTCCGGTACATTCTCCTTCACAAGCAACTCTGCTCCCAATGCCTCACAGGCATAGCTAACTCCCTGATAGTGCATGCCATTCCATCCATCATCACCAATGGAACCTGTTATAATCACTCCCACCTTAGGAACTGAACTTCCATCGCTTCCTATGGTCAGTATAATTATAATAATAAGCACCAGAACAATTGCTGCAAGAACAAGTAGCAAGTGCTGTCTTAATTTACTATTCTTCATCGTTTACTACCCCTTCAACATACCATTCGAATTCATTCAGCATAACATTATCCGTTATACTTTCGCCTTCTTCCACACGAACATTACCGCAATTATCATAAATTGGGCCATAGAAAACATCAAACATGCCACTACGCATCCTTTCCATTTCCTGCCCAACCTTTTCTTCTGTTCCTGCCTTCACTTTTTCGGTAAGCGGTGCCAGTGACACAATCCCTGTTTCAATACCTTCCCAATAATGATTTCCTTCAAATTTCCCCTGCAAACAAGTCAGAATATTAGGTGTATAGAAATTCTCCCAATCCCATGTGGCAGCTGTAAGATAAGTATTAGGATAATCCCCGCTATTGTCAACATTATAACCAATGGACATTATCCCCTGTTCCTCCGCTATCGCAAGCGGCCGAACCGAATCCGTATGCATGGCAAGAACATCGATGTTATGTCTATCCAACAGTCTGTTTGTTGCATCTTCTGCTGCCTGATCATCATTCCATGAATTGGTCCAACTAACATAAACTTTGGCATCACTGTTCACACTTCTTACGCCCAGTGTAAATGCATTGATTCCACGGTTTACTTCCGAAATCGGAAATGCCGCCACATACCCGATTTCATCCGTCTCCGTCTGCATTCCGGCAACAATACCACTCAAATACCTTATCTGATACATTCTTCCAAAATAAGTTGATAAATTTTTTCCCTCTCCCAGTCCGGTTGCATGCAGAAAATAGATTTCAGGATATTTTTCTGCCGCCTGATTTACATACTCCCCGAACTCAAAGGAGTTGGCTACAACCACCTTACAACCATCTTCTGCAAACTGATCGATAATCTGCGGAATCTCCTCTGCTTTTACATTTTCCCTATAGGTAACCGATAAATTCAGTTCTCTTGCCGTTTTTTCCAATCCGTCATAGTGAGACTGACTCCAACTATGATCATCCGTTTCTCCATTTAAGATTACACCCACTTTCGTAGTATCTTTTGTTACCTCTGTATCCGCTTCGTAAATATTGATAACAAATATACCGGCGATGAGTGCAACAACAATGATTCCGGCTACAATAAACACTTTTTTCATTGGTAATTTACTCCTTATGAAATCACTTGCATGGTTCTACCACAAGTTCCTCCGGCAAATACTTCCATATAATCTTGTACAATTTATCCGGCATAATCGGTTTTGACAGATAATCGTCAAATCCTTCACTTAAATACTGTTCCTTTGCCCCTATAACAGCATCTGCCGTAAGCATAACAATCGGTGTATCACTACATAAATTTTTCTCTTTGAGCAAATGAATTGTTTCCACACCATCCATAATCGGCATCATATAGTCCAAAAATACAATATCTACCGCCTGCTCAGCCATCAGAGCTATGCATTCTTCTCCCCCTCCTGCCTCAAGCACCTGAATCTGAGTCTCTTTTAAAAGGCCCTTAAGCACTTTACGATTCATCGCATTATCATCTACCACTAATATTTTGGCATCCGGTGCTATATATCTTATTTCCTCTATATCCACCTTTGATTCATGTACAGCATCTGCCTGAAAAACTCCTATCGGGGTCTTATTGACAATCTCTTGGACAATATCAAAATAGAACTCACTACCCTTACCATATTCACTCTCTACCTTCAGCTCTGTCCCCATCAACACAAGAAGCTGCTGTACAATATTCATTCCCAATCCGGTTCCTTCTATATGACGGTTTCGGGATTCTTCTATTCTTTCAAATTGAACGAATAATTTCCCCAAATCCTCTTCTTTAATACCGATTCCGGTATCCTTTACCGAATAGCGAAGAATTGCTTTGTCGCCTTCTACCCTGCCGGTAACAGTCATTGTCACAGTTCCTTCAACCGTATACTTAACAGCATTAGTAAGCAGATTCACCAGTACCTGTCTTATTCGAATGTCATCACCGAAGTATTCTGACGGAATATTGGGATCAATATCAAAAACCAGCGCTAAGCCCTTATCCTTGGCCTTGATACTTATCATTGTATACAAATTATCAAGCAAACTTTTTATCTTGTATTTATCCTTGATAATCTCTATCTTCCCGGATTCAATCTTAGAGAAATCAAGAATCTCATTTACAAGATTCAAAAGTGTATTAGTAGAATTTTTAACATCACAGGCATACTTTATTGTCTCATTTTCCGAGCTCTCACGAAGAATCATCTCATTCATGCCCATTATTGCATTAATTGGTGTTCTTATTTCATGTGACATTCTGGTCAAAAACTGCGTTTTGGCACGATTTGCGCTTTCAGCCTCTTCTTTGGCCAGTTCCAGTTCAGCAGTTAATTTTGCCTTTTCAATACTACCGCTGACAATTGTCAATATCTCACTACATACAAACAGAACTGCAATATATATCAGACAACGGGGCACAACATAAAACAACATAAGATTCAAATAAGGATTATCATTAACCTCTGTCAAGGTGAATTGGCCGCCAACTAAATAATCCTGCATTCTGCCTTTTGTTAACAACGCCATATTCGCATCGCAAAGCCCCCAAAAATATCCGCCATACACAATCACAATTGTACTGATAACTGTCAAAATATAAACATATAGCATTACGCGTTTGGAGGAATACAAAGTTGCAAACAAAATAGGCAAAACCGATACCAATACCACATGATATGTAATAGACACTCCCATTATGGTGTATAACAGTATAATGTTAAACAAGATAAAATACTTGGTTTTCTCGCTTGATAGCGACACTTTCTTGCAGATAAAATACACCATAAAATATATAATTACAGAAGGAACAAATCCCTGACGCATCACACTCTGATCAATAACAAAGATTCCCAATAAATTCAATACAAATGTTATTGCATATATTATCATTGATACCGAAAAACATCTCAAAACATAGGTGTTGGCTATATATTCCCTATCTTGTATGTATACTGATATATCGTCATGTTTCTTTGCATCCTCTTTCATGGCAAACTCCATTCTGCATCTATTTTAATACATTATATCATACTCAGCTGTTTATTTATAGTTTTTTCACATTTTTGACCACTATTATTTCACCAATGAAAACAGCTCCGGGGATAACCCGGAGCCATTCCAGTATTATTATTTATTATTTATCCGCAATTGCAGCCTGTGCTGCTGCCAGTCTTGCAATAGGAACTCGGAAAGGTGAGCAGGATACATAATCCAGACCAATCTTGTGGCAATACTCAACGGAAGAAGGATCTCCACCGTGCTCACCACAGATACCAATGTGAAGCTTCTCATTCACAGGCTTTCCAAGCTTGATGGTCATATCCATGAGTTTGCCGACACCGGTCTGATCCAGTTTTGCAAAAGGATCGTTCTCAAAAATCTTGGTGTCATAGTATGCATCAAGGAACTTACCGGCATCATCACGGGAGAAACCAAAGGTCATCTGAGTCAAATCATTGGTACCGAAGCAGAAGAAGTCTGCCTCTGCAGCAATCTCATCAGCAGTGAGACATGCTCTGGGAATCTCCATCATGGTACCTACTTCGTACTCAAGATCAATACCTGCTGCTGCAATTTCTGCGTCAGCGGTCTCAACTACCAACTTCTTAACAAACTTATACTCTTTCACCTCACAGGTCAAAGGAATCATAATTTCAGGCTTTACACTCCAGTCAGCATGAGCCTTCTGAACCTCAATTGCTGCACGGATAACAGCCTTAGTCTGCATCTTGGCAATCTCAGGATAAGTAACTGCCAAACGGCATCCTCTGTGACCCATCATAGGGTTGAACTCATGCAGGGAACTGATAATATTCTTAATCGTCTCCACGGACTTGCCCTGTGCCTTAGCCAGCTTCTCGATGTCTGCTTCCTCGGTGGGAACAAACTCATGAAGAGGCGGATCCAGGAAACGGATGGTTACAGGATTGCCCTCAAGAGCCTCATAAAGCTGCTTGAAGTCGCTCTGCTGATAGGGCAAAATCTTCTCAAGAGCCGCTTCTCTCTCCTCAACAGTATCAGAACAAATCATCTCACGGAATGCTGCAATTCTGTCCTCCTCAAAGAACATATGCTCTGTACGGCAAAGACCAATACCCTCTGCACCAAGCTCACGAGCCTTCTTCGCATCAGCAGGAGTGTCTGCATTGGTGCGAACTTTCAGTTTTCTAAACTTATCTGCCCATGCCATTACGCGGCCAAACTCGCCTGCAATAGTAGCATCAACCGTCTTAATCTCGCCATCATAAATATTACCGGTGGTACCGTCAAGGGAAATCCAGTCTCCCTCATGGAACTCCTTGCCATCAAGAGTGAACTTCTTGTTCTCCTCATCCATGGCAATATCGCCACAACCGGATACACAACAGGTACCCATACCACGTGCAACTACTGCCGCATGAGAGGTCATACCGCCACGAACAGTCAAAATACCCTGAGCAGCCTTCATACCGGTAATATCCTCGGGAGAAGTCTCCAGACGAACCAAAACCACTCTCTCACCTCTCTCAGCCCATGCTACTGCATCTTCAGCAGTAAACACTGCCTTACCGCATGCAGCACCGGGAGATGCTCCAAGGCCTCTTCCCATGGGGGTTGCAGCCTTCAGTGCAGCCGCATCAAACTGGGGATGAAGCAGAGTATCAAGGTTACGGGGATCAATCATTGCAACTGCCTCTTCTTCGGTTCTCATACCCTCGTCTACCAAATCACAAGCAATCTTTAAAGCTGCCTGTGCAGTTCTCTTACCATTTCTGGTCTGCAACATATAAAGCTTGCCGTGTTCTACGGTAAACTCCATATCCTGCATATCTCTGTAATGGTTCTCCAAAGTCTTGCACACTTCCTCAAACTGTGTAAATGCCTCGGGGAACTTATTCGCCATCTCAGCAATCTTCATAGGTGTACGAACACCTGCAACTACATCCTCACCCTGTGCGTTGGTAAGGAACTCACCAAACAGACCCTTCTCACCGGTTGCCGGGTCACGGGTAAATGCTACACCGGTACCACAGTCATCACCCATGTTACCAAATGCCATGGACTGTACATTTACAGCGGTACCCCAGGAATAAGGGATATCGTTGTCACGACGATAAACATTCGCACGAGGGTTATCCCAAGAACGGAATACTGCCTTGATAGCGCCCATAAGCTGCTCCTTGGGATCATCAGGGAAATCATTGCCAATCTTAGACTTGTACTCAGCCTTAAACTGAGCTGCCAACTCTTTCAAATCATCTGCAGTCAGGTCTACGTCCTGCGTAACGCCCTTCTTCTCCTTCATCTCGTCGATAAGCTGCTCGAAATACTTCTTACCAACCTCCATAACAACGTCGGAGTACATCTGAATAAATCTTCTGTAGCAGTCCCAAGCCCAACGGGGATTGCCGGACTTCTCAGCAATAACATTTACAACCTGCTCATTCAAACCAAGATTCAAAATGGTGTCCATCATACCGGGCATGGAAGCTCTCGCACCGGAACGCACAGATACAAGCAAAGGATTCTCCAAATCACCGAACTTCTTGCCGGTAATCTCTTCCATCTTAACGATATGCTCGTTAATCTGCGCCTGAATCTCATCATTGATCTCGCGACCGTCCTCATAATACTGGGTACAAGCCTCTGTAGTAATGGTAAATCCCTGAGGTACAGGCAGGCCGATATGTGTCATCTCAGCCAGATTAGCACCCTTACCACCAAGCAGATTTCTCATCGTTGCGTTGCCTTCGGTAAACAAATACACCCATTTCTTCATCTTCTTTTCTCCTTCTTTCTTATATGAAAATTAAAAAGTAACTCAGATTTAACAACTTACTTTTTACTATCTTACTTCTCACAAGGCTAATTATACCATATGTGAAAAAAATATCAAGCATTATTTGATATTTTTTTGACAAAGTTGTTTTTTCGCTGTTTTTCAAATCATAACCACTTATCTTATGTATTCCTCTCTATCAAAGGCAATCTGCTTGTCCTTATAATACACCCTTGCATTTTCCGGATTGTACTCTATTTTAAATACACCCCCTTCTTCAAGGTCTAAATCCCAAATCTCCTGCAACTTTCCATTATTACTTATTCCAATTTGAACTGTTTGCTCTTCATCCGATGTTATTTTGAATGTATAAACAGCCTTATTATAGTTCACTTCATTAATTCTTTGTTCCTCGTAATATCCTGCAGTATGGAAGGATATTGGGGGCCCATCCTGCATAACATGCATGATATCCTCACTATCAGGATGATAATAATATTTCAACTTATCCTGTTCATAGATATCAATATCCACATTACCAATCAAAACCACCTTTGCTATATCAGAGTCTTTCTCTTGCCCTTCACCTACCATTATCCTTAACATCTGTCCTTTAGTAGCATATATCCAGTAATATTGAAGCTGACTCATCACTGCCAATATCAAAACAACCAGGGCCAAACAAAACACCATACATATTTTCTTCTTACTCATTTGCTTTCCTCCAATCCAAGTGCACTAATGGACGATAGCATTAGTGCATTCTATCGCCCACGAAATTTCCATGCTTTATGTTATTATTCTTAGGTAAATATTCCGTATAACTTCCGAATAATCATTCTATACCTTATAGGAAAATGGTTTAAGCATAATGGATTCTTCCACAGGCGAGTTAATCCAAATGTTATAAAATGTGTGACCTTTGGATTCCTTTTGACGACACATTCCTAAAACAACCACATAATAATATCCTGCTTCAATTTCCAAACCATATGGCTTTATACACGAAGTAATCAGCTGCTTTGAAGATATATTTTTAAAATGTATGTATGTTTGAACTGCGCCTTCCTTAGTTTTAATTTCTACCTGCTCCACAAATACTTTACCCCAAACAAGTAAGAGTCGATCCTGCGGAATATCCTTCCCCCAGTTCATAAAGCTATAATGAGGGATAATGCTCCTTTTTACCGTTTTATCTTTCTGAATTCGTTCTATCACTAATGGATCACCGACTGGATTTCCTGTGTTTTTGGTTATTATGTGTTTAGGATTCTGTTGATTAAACATTTTTCTCATTGTTGCTTCAAGAAGGCTTTTTATTTTTTTCTTTTCTTTAAGTTCCTGAATATATTCTTCTACAACCTCTTTGGATGCAGTATCACATTCATAAGAACACATCTCTCCATTCACCAGTCTATGTAACTGTTTCGGATATTTTCTTAAGAAAGATATATCACCCTGCCTTACCCTGCCAAGCTGTGGCCCCTTACATAAAGGGCAATACATCTTGTCCTTATATAACACTGCATATTCTTCATCAGACAAATCTTCAATCTCAGCAAGATAATGCTCATTTGATAAATCTTCCGAATAATAAAAAAAATCAAATTTATAATCACTCATGTTACTCTCCTTTTTCACATCCATCCTGCAAAATAGTGTAATAAAACCGCGCAGTATCCTATTCAAAACATTATAAATCAAAATAATTCTGATGTTCCCGTATCCCGACACATATTGCTATTTTTAATAATCAGATTACCATTATCAGCGTTAGATTTTTCTTCCACTTCTCCCTCTTAGTCATTAGCATACTTTTTTCCGACAGAAGCGTCGCAAAACACCCATAACTGGTGTCTTGCGGCACTTCTATATCCCCTAATCCAAATGATTCATAATATCATAATCTGTATATACAGATATAGGCCAATACTCTTGAATATATCCATAATGCAAAAAACTTATTCGAAAAGTTCCCTTATCATCTGTTCCAATATACCGAGAAGGATTGTGGTAATCATACACATCCATTGTGTAATGATAAGAAATACCTATTACTCCATATTTCCAACTTAGAAAATGTATTTTTCTTTCAATATGCAAATCATACATATGGACTTGTTGACTTTCGTTCAATCTCATAAATTCATTGTTCTGATGTTCCCGAATCCCCACACATATTGCTATTTTTGACAACCAAATTATCATTATTATGGTTAGAATTCTCTTCCACTTTTCCTTTTTGGTCATTACACTCCCTTTTCCAACAGAAGTGTCGCAAAACATCCGTAACTGGTATCTTGCGGCACTTCCAATTCATTTTAATCGTCCGGCTGCACCAGATTCGTAATATCGTAATCTTTATATACAGCGAGTGGCCACGCTTCCTGAATATATCCATAGTGAACAAGGCTGATTCTGAAAATCCCCCTATCCTTTGTCCCAATATATTCAGAACGGTTAACAAAATCATAAACATCTACTGTATAATGATACGAAATACCTATAACTCCGTATTTCCAACTCAGAAAATGAAATTTTCTTTCAATATTCAAGTCATAAATACCATCTTCACAATTTGCATACATCTGTAGAAATTTGCTATTCTGATGTTCCCGAATCCCCACACATATTGCTATTTTGGACAGCCAGATTATCATTATTATGCTTAGAATCCGCTTCCACTTTTCTTTTTTAGTCATTAGCATACTCTTCCCCACAAATTAGCTCATCTCCATAATAAAAAAGCATCCTATCATTAGTAGAATATTCTGTACAATTTCTGGAATAATCATTTGTCAAATCATAATTTTGCCAATCCGTAGTATGAATTCTAAAATGAATTTCCAACTCATTCCCTGCCTCAAGCATTTGCTCATTATCAAACAAAATACTCAATTGCATATTCTCTGCATCTACTATTTCAAATTCTCCATGAACAGTCCTTGTTATATCAGAATTATTATTACATGCCCAATCAAATTCTGCAATATGATTGTCCAGTCCATCGGGATTGAAAATATAACCAAACTTGATTTTATTAAGGGCTATAGCCTTATTGCCACAATTTTTCAGTTTAATTCTTGCGGCAATGGTATTGCTCTCATCCTGTGAATTGATATCTAATGACATTATGGAAACATCTTCTGCCACCAAATTGTTCTCTCCGTCAAATTCAATCTCTTTCTCGTTATAATATACATTGGATTTATCGGGACTATAGCTAATTTTCACAATATCTCCGGCTAACAGATTGAAGTCCGAAAGGGTCTGTAAATCTTCCTCCTGTAAAATTCCAATCTGCGATATCTGATTTTGATTGGAAGTCAACTTGATTATATAATCATCCTTATTGAAATTTGCTATCACTACACTCTGTTCGCCAAATTCACCAATTCTACCCACGGTAAAATCCGGTCCATCCTGTATGCGTATTTCACTATTCGGATGATAATAATACTTTAACTCTCCTTGCTTATTGTAGAAATCAATATCCATATCTCCGATTACAATCAGTTTTACCACTCTGGAAGTATCCTCATAATCTTCATGCGGTTCTGTATTGTCTATTGCCATGATTCCGTCATTAGTAGAATTCATACTATATTGTGTAATCATTGGTCCGGAATCCGGTATAATGCATTCATTTAAAGCATTTTTGATTTTTATTATCACATCACCATCTTTTGCAAGATTTATATGATTTACATTATTTACAACAACAAAATTCCCCAAGTATTGTATTTTGTCATTATTCAGCACATTGGCATTAACTCGATTCATGGTGGCACTTATCATAGATACTGTTCCATCTCCATAGTTATTAGGCACTGCAGATGATACCTTCATTGCCATTGCTCCTCCAAGCCCACTCGCAACCAATCCATCAAAAAAATCAACCTCTGAATCCGTCACACAGCCATTTCCCACTATATAAGTAATATTTACCTTATCAAGTTCACAAGTATTTTCACTAGATAACGCATCCAATTTACCCAATGCCTGATTAACCAAATACTCATTGTAATAAGTCATATACAAATCTTTTGTGCCATTCCAATCTCTCACTTCTGTCTCATGATTTGCATGTGTAAAGTAATCCCATATAGTTTCATATTCATTTGTTGTAAAAGAGCACCAATTATGGATATTTGTATAATGGCTATTAGGCAACAAACTATAAACACCCTCAAAATTTTCAACCATTCCTTCTATTAACGTTCCACCAAATCCACTTGCCGCCTCAAGATATCCATCATATTCCGCCCGAGCTGCCATGGCACTTCCCCAGAATGGTGTGCCCAAAGTTACAACTTTAACTATTTTATCAGGTCCATAATCATGTACATATTGCTCTAAAACCAGCCCTCCCATACTATGAGCTACCACAGCAACCTTGTCATAGTTATCGATATAGCTTTTAACTTCCTCAACACACTTATCCAGTCCTAATCTCCAATCATATGGTGCAAATACAATATCGTAATTCTCACCGTAATCATTTCTCAACTCATTGATAAGATTTTCATAGGTATCAAGTGTACCATACTCTGTTGATGAGCTTATCGTACCGGTACCTTCTTTGCAATTTCCATATTCATCACATTTTATGCTATCGGTAAGTGTTCTTGCACTTGGCCATATAACATTTCCATCGTCATCCTGAAGTCTGGAACCCATAATTCCCGGAACCACAATAATTGCCTGTTTTTCCTCTGTATTTTTGCATATTGTAATATGTTTTATAATCTCTTTGTTTACAATTTTACCGGTATCCGCCTCGGTATATTGCAATTTTACTTTTATTACTCCCTCTGAATCGGTGGGAACCCTACCCACCTTATTCACCTCTAACTGCCATGTATGAGTATCAGAATTCCCCCGTTTCATAACAGCAATTTCCTTTGTAGTATCTGTTCCTACAACCTTAAAATTATCATCCGTTTCTATCCACAATTTAACATTATTAGCATTACCGCTCCCAATATTCTGAATATATGCAGAAGCCAAAAGATTCTCATAGATTCCATTGTATTGCAAAGTAGATTGGTTTAAATAAACGCCCAATGCAACAGGGGGTACTAAATCATATGTCAGTTCACTTAACCCATAATAGGTACTGTATGTAAATGAATCTCCCGGTTCCAAAGTTTCCTCATTCCAGGTTATAGTGACCGCACTATCAAAATTGTTCTCATCAGATTTAATTGCATAATTCCATGAATTACCATAAGCATATGGCCAATTCACAAATTGCACTTTATCCGGTTTCTTTTCCCCACTCTCTTGATAAAGCGTCCCTTGTGACACTACTCCCGGTTGCAAAAGCGTATCAAACGCCATCCAAGTTTTTGGTAAATTTTCACCACTAAACTCTGTTTCTTTTGTAATATCGCATCCATCCACCCGGAATGGTGCTGCATCATTCCCGCCCAGCATAGTATCTAACATAATGCGCAATCCAACAGTCTTAACATTATTTGAAGTATTTTTTAATTCATAACTAATTTTAATTACTTCGTCTCTACTCGTATTTCGATTTTTTACAATTGATAAGGTTTGTATAACATTAATGTCATCATATTTCGCAGTTGCAATACTTCTAGCATTTTCTCGATCATATGAAACACTTTCTGCTTTAAAAGTCTTTGTAACTCCGTCTATTCTAACTGTTGTATATGATGCAGAACTTATTGGATGCCCAAACAACATTTTTTTCTCATTATCTGTATCAATATCTGGATTTCCTTCAACTGTTCCTATAGTAAATCGACCGTTCCCTAAGGTGCTAAATTCAATATACTCATTTGAAATCATTGTCGAACTATTCACGGCACGCCTTGCCATCACCATACTCTTCGGTCTAACCAGATTTTCTTTCCATTCACGATACTCTTCGCTATTCGGATCCAACTGTTGATAATAATCAAAATTATCCTCCGCCGCAAAAACATGTTCCGCTTTTGTTCCAAACATTCCCCATATAATACAAATACAAAATAGCGAGTATAATAATTTACACAAGTTTCTCTTACGCATTTTTACTCCTCCAACGTCTCTTTATATATTACTTTTTTCTTTGGTCTAACCGGTTGATGAAAAAATCCAAAACAAGTTGGAAATGAACTATTCTCTGTTTTCACAACCCCCTTACGTGCTATTCGTTCAAGCAAAACAAGCGTATTTTTATTAATCTTCTTCATGCATCTTCACCTCCTGTCCTATTATTTTTGCCAAACATATTGATAGTGCACACAAGAAAATCGCAGTTATCATATAACTTACAATTACCCTTGTATTTCCTATTATTTGCAGCATTAGAATTACACCAACCTCTATTGTCAATGTGATACGTGCAGATTTTTTCGCCAACGCCAATTCCCGCAATTCCATATGTATATTAGGATGGTTTATTGCTCCAATTCCTGCCAGAACACAACACGCTACCAATAAGCTTCCATACATAATCACCGGCTGTATGATAAAAAAATCTGCAATACGCACAACAGCCATATATACAAGCATAGTTTCCATATAACAAGCCCAAAATGTTCTTGCATGATATCCCCCCGTTCTTTTTCTCAATTCCCAAAAACAAACCAAAAAACAAAAAGATGGAATCAATTGCCCAACCATAATACTCATGATAATTATGCTACTTATGCTAATTGCTTTTTCTATATACATAGTAATAACATACACGTAATCATCTTTTTCTCCCGCACTAATCACCTCCTCTTGAATCATTTGTTGCGCAATACCTAATGCCAGTCTATCAATAATAATTATCCCCCCTTCTTGTTTTACATCTTTAGGATAACAGAATAATAAACAAGCACCATATTCATTGCAGAATTCTGCCCTTAAAAGCAGAATTCGTACTTCTAACACTCTGATATTGCTACAAAAAAAGACCTGCGAACTTAATCGCAAGCCTTTTATTCCGTATTTGGTATTATAATCGAAAAGAAAAATTCTTCTTCATTTGGTCTTATTACATAAGACCCTCCATTTTTTTGAACAACATTAATTACATTTTTTATTCCAATTCCATGATTGTCCGGTTCGGCCTTAGTCGTTTGAAATTTGCCATCCTCTATAGTCAAAGAGCCTTCATATGTATTTCTAACAGAAATTACAATTCCATCATTCTCTGAAACAAATTTTAGCTTTATCTGCTTTTTACTCTCACATTTTTCACATGCCTCTATCGCATTGTTTAAAAGGTTTGATAAAAGCACAACAATGTCTTCATCCGAAAGCTTAATGTTGCTCAAATCATTTATCTTAAACACAAATACAATATTCTTCTCCACCATTTCACTGTGTTTTGTGTTCAAAATGGCATCGACTATTACATGATTCGTTTGAATAATGTCCTGTTCATGTTGTAATTCATCACATATATTTCCCAGATATATTTTTAAGTCTTCATATTTTTGTTTCTGTATTAATGATTCTATACACAGAATTTTATTTTTGTATTCATGAGATTTCTGACGTTGTTTGTCAAGATTCTCTGAAATGGAATAATACATTTTTGTTTGGTTTTCCATTTGTAATCTGAATATTTGTTCCTCGCGTATTCTCGCTTCACCCTTTAAGATATCATTTATCAAGTAAAACACAAAAATATTCATTGCTGAAAGCCCAAATGCAATAATAAAAAATAGAAAATTATTATTATACATTTCCGGTTTTCCTAATATAAGAATCATCGCAGATGTCATACATAACGTAAATATTGGAAAAATAATGATTCTTAACCATACATTATCCTTAAGCTGTGCTTTTGTATAGTTTCCTACTCCCTTTTTCACAATCATGATTACCAGAAATAAAATTGTCTTACCGGCTAAAATTAACAAAACACCCATCAGGGAATTCATATCATCAATTCCATCAATTGACTTAAATATTGTTCTGCTTAACAAATAACACCCAAAATCAACAATATAAAGGAGGCCATCGTACAACAACGTCAATATTAAGGATTTTATATAGGTTAAATCATACGTCAAACGCATGATTACAGATACTTCTATCACCAATACAATCATTTTGAATACAAGATAATCCTTAAGCAGAACAGATGAAAAAAACGGAATGAAAATCAATAAACTTAAAGATAAAAAATCTTTTATCTTATTTCCAACAGCGCTCTTTTCTGCAAAAATTTCATAAAAAATCCTGCAACACAACATCTCCAGAACTACAATTAAAAAACTCTCCACATAGTCAACCATCATATTTCCCCTTTATATACCACATAAGCGTCATATATCTCTTTAAACTTAGCCTTTGGTATCGGCAACTTTTTATTGTTATACAAAACCACTTCGTAGCGACAAACGGATTTTATGTATTTCATATTAACCAAAAAGCTCTGATGACATCGTAAAAACTGTCTATTTCCCACATACGCTTCCAAATTATTTAATGTATCATACATGGTACGAACAACCATTTCTTCCTCCATAATATGGAGTTCTAACTTGTGTAATTTACTTTCTACATAAAGAATCTGATCTAAGGATATTTTCCGCTTTCCTTCACAAAAAACAAATTCCTTCCTCGCCACCTCATATTGCATTTTTTGATGAATTGCATCCATACATTCTGTTATATGTTCCTGCATATTTTTGTTGCTTTTTAATAGAAACCGAATCGCATCGACTTTATACCCATCAATACTGTAATTGACAAAAGCAGTAACAAATACAATAAATATTTCCTTATTATGCTCCCGAATTTTCTGTGCCGTCAAAAGACCATCAATCTCATCCATATTAATATCCAAGAAAATAATCTGATACTGATTCAACTCAATCCCTAGTTCCAATAATTCTCTTCCTGACCTGAATGAATGTATTTCATAGTATATGCCTTTTTCCTTCATATATTGTTGCAACATCTCTGTTATCTGCTCTCGGAAATACTGTTCATCATCACAAATGGCTATTCTAAACATCTAAGATTCACTCCTCTATGTTCCTCAATCAATGCTAATTTTTAAATCAAAAATCCTTCAAATATATACAAGTCAAAATCTTTCCTTGCCCGCTCCAACTCTTCCTTACTTTTAATGGTCCAGCCCACGGACACCGCCCCCAACCATTTACAACAGATACGCCTTGACAATACATCTGAATACAAATGATTATATGCTATAAAATCCGGTCTCCCGATAAAATTCAACAGCAGACTTTGCAAAATATAATAAAAGGCTCCATCGTATTCATTTTCTCTCATAAATGCATTCGAAAGCTGTCCCCTGATTACTTCTCTTCGATGGATACGATACCACCAAAGTCCGAAAGGATGAAAGGTTTCTATACAATACAGCCCCTTATAATCCGAAAGTAGTTTGTCCACTACAGGGCACAAGGACAAATCCGCTGTCTTTATCTTAAGCTCCACTATCAACGGAGTCCGACCGTCCACCAACTGAAGCACATCTTCCAATTTAGGTATCTGCTCCCTTGATTTGCCTAAATAAAATGCCTGCAATTCCTCATAAGTATAATCCGATACCTTGCCGGCCTTCCCGCACATACGCTCCAGGGTATCATCATGAAACACCACCGGAACTCTATCCTTGGTCAACTGTACATCCAGCTCCATGCCATATCCTGCTTCCACCGCCTTTTTGAAGGCAGCCATGGAATTTTCCGGCGCCTCTGTGGCATTATCATGCAACCCTCTGTGTGCATAATAATATTCATAAAACCTTTCCATATCCGGCTTGTTTATCATCCGTGGTGCAATCAAAAACAAATACAAAAGCGGCATAAGCACAACCGTAATTATTACTGCATTAATCATATACTGCCTCTCACCCTCTATTTCCTCACTTCAAAAATCTCAAAACTTTCGAAATCATTATAGACTTATTTTTCCCCGCAGGCAAGTTCCATACCACATAATAACAATTTTTCTTGAAAAAGCCTGTTTTTTATGTATAATAGGTAGAGTAGCGTTAAAACACATAAATATAGAAAGATTAAAGTAAAGGATTTAGTAAAATGATTAGTGCAAACAATGTAACCTTACGTATCGGCAAAAAGGCATTATTTGAAGATGTAAATATCAAATTTACAGAGGGTAACTGTTATGGTCTAATCGGTGCAAACGGCGCCGGCAAGTCCACTTTCTTAAAGATTCTCTCCGGCAAGCTGGACACCACCAGCGGTGATGTGGTTATCACTCCCGGTCAGCGTCTCTCTGTATTGGAGCAGGACCACTTCAAGTATGATGATTGTGTTGTTATGGACACTGTTATCATGGGTAATCAGCGTCTTTTTGAAATCATGAAAGAAAAAGATGCTATTTATGCAAAGGAAGACTTCTCTGACGAGGACGGTATCCGCGCAAGTGAGTTGGAGGCAGAATTTGCCGAGATGGACGGTTGGGAAGCTGAGTCCAATGCTGCCATGCTCTTAAATGGTCTTGGTATTGATACCGAGTACCATTATGCAACCATGGGCGATTTGGAAAGCCCTATTAAGGTAAAGGTTTTGCTTGCGAAAGCTTTGTTTGGTAACCCTGACATTCTGCTTCTCGACGAGCCTACCAACCATTTGGATTTGGATGCAATTGCATGGCTTGAGGAGTTTTTGATTGATTTCGAAAATACCGTTATCGTTGTCAGCCATGACCGTTATTTCCTGAATAAAGTTTGTACACATATTGCAGATATTGACTATGGCAAGATTCAGCTCTATGCCGGCAACTACGACTTCTGGTACGAGTCCAGCCAGCTGCTTATTAAGCAGATGAAGGAAGCAAACAAGAAGAAAGAAGAAAAAATTAAAGAGTTGCAGGAGTTCATCTCCCGTTTCTCCGCTAATGCTTCCAAATCCAAGCAGGCAACTTCCAGAAAGCGTGCCCTTGAGAAAATTGAACTGGATGAAATTAAACCTTCCTCCAGAAAATATCCTTACATTGACTTCAGACCTGACCGCGAAATCGGTAATGAGGTTCTCGCTGTTGAAAACCTCTCCAAGACCATCAACGGCGAAAAGGTTCTGGACAACATTTCCTTTGTAATGGGTCATGATGACAAGATTGCATTTGTTGGAAGCAACGAAATTGCCAAGACCACTCTGTTCCAGATTCTTACCGGTGAAATGGAGCCCGATGAGGGAAGCTACAAGTGGGGTGTAACCACTTCCCAGGCATACTTTCCCAAGGATAATACCGCAGAATTTGACAATGATATGACTATTGCTGACTGGCTCACCGGCTACTCTCCTGTTAAGGATGCTACCTATGTGCGTGGTTTCCTTGGACGTATGCTTTTCGCAGGTGAAGACGGTGTCAAGAAAGTTAAGGTTCTCTCCGGTGGTGAGAAGGTTCGTTGTCTTTTGTCCAAGATGATGATTAGCGGCGCTAACTGTCTGGTTTTAGACGAGCCTACCAACCATCTGGACATGGAGTCCATCACTGCACTGAATAACGGACTGATTAAGTTCCCCGGTGTCGCACTGTTCTCCTGTCACGACCATCAGTTTGTACAGACTACTGCTAACCGTATTATCGAGATTCTTCCTAATGGTAGCATCATCGACAAGATTACTACCTATGATGAGTACCTTGCAAGCGATGAAATGGCTAGAAAGCGTACTGTGTTCACTGCTAACAAAGAGGATGATGAGGATTAATCATGATTGATTTGCATGTTCATTCCACTCGCTCCGATGGGACCTATTCTCCCTCGGAGCTTGTGGATTACGCAATTAAAAAAAATTTAAAAGCCTTCGCCCTGACCGACCATGACTCTGTGGACGGCTTGGAGGAGGCTATTTCTTATGCCCAAAAGCTGCGCAGAGAATATCTTGAAAACGGAAATCCCGAATTAGCTGAATCTGTTCCCGAAATTATCCCCGGAATCGAACTTTCTTCCGAGCACGAAGGACGGGATATCCATATAGTCGGACTTTTCATTGACTATAAAAATGCAGCATTTTGCGACTATTTAAAACAATTTGTGGAGTCCAGAGATCTGAGAAATGAAAAGATGTGTAAACGATTGCAAGAAGCCGGAATGAATATCACTTATGAGGCTTTGCAGAAAGAATTCCCTAATTCGGTAATTACGCGTGCACATTATGCCAAATATATGCTGAAAAATGGCTATATCAAGAGTATGAAAGAAGCCTTTGACCGCTATATCGGCGACCACTGCCCCTATTATATTCCCCGTGAAAAAGTTACTCCGGCTCAGGCTGTGGAACTGATTTTACAGGCAGACGGTATCCCGGTACTGGCTCACCCCATTCTCTATGGTATGGGCACTGCCAAGCTTGACTCTGTTGTTGGAGAATTAAAAGCAGCAGGCCTTATGGGCATCGAGTCTCTTTACAGCACTTATACTGCGGCGGACGAGAGACAAATCCGCTCTCTTGCCTCCAAATATAATTTATTAATTAGTGGTGGTTCGGATTTTCATGGCAGCAACAAACCTGATTTGGATTTGGGCACAGGCTATGGCAACTTAAATGTGCCTGACTTTATTCTGGAAGATATTCGCGCTACCAGAAAAAATCTTTTGTTTACGGATATGGACGGCACATTGCTCTTAAGCGACTGTACCATCAGTCCTACTATGCGCGCTGCCTTGGACCAGATGACTGCTGCAGGGCATCACCTGATACTCTCCTCCGGCAGACCTCTTCCCAGTATATTAGAAGTCAGGGACAAAGAACAGATAAATTACCCTAACATGCTGATTCTGTCCAACAACGGTGCTTTGGTCTATGACTGCGACAAAGATGTGAATCTTTTAGAATGCCGCATCAGTCAGAAAGACATTGCTTATATTGTTGCAAAGGCCGAAGAAAGAGGCTTACACATTCACGGCTATACTGCACGGGAAATCGTATGCCATGGAATGAATGCAGAACTGGAATTCTACACCAGCCGCATCCATCTGCCACTGATTTGTGTGGATGATATTGCCGCTTATCTTCCTGACGGCTGCTTTAAATTACAATCCATCCATCTGACAGACCGCTCTGTATTGGAAGATTTCAGAGAAAGCCTACTGGAATATTGCGGTGACAGAATCCAGATGATTTTCTCAAATGATCAGTATCTGGAGATTCTGCCTGCCGAGGCCGGCAAGGGAAATGCACTGCGCTTTATCGCAGACCACCTGCATGCGCCCCTCTCTCACACCTTTGCATCAGGAGACGCGGAAAATGACCTATCCATGCTGGCTGCGGCAGGTACAGGCATTGCCATGGCAAACGCCACGGATGCAGTAAAAGAAGCTGCTCACATTGTTACCAAGAAAACCAATAACGAAGACGGATTAATAGAAATAATAGAAAAATACTTTGGAGAATAATCCGATTAATTTCCCTTAGTAACTCAATCTTCGAATCATACTCGCATCATCGAAAACATATTCCGCCGTACAGAGTGGAAATGTCATTTCTGTTTCATAATACCAAGGGTCCTGCTCATGTAATGGATTGTTTAGTACATGAAATTCCTGAGCAGGCATATAACCTTGGGCCAACAAAAATGCTTTTTCACCTGCTTCATTCACACAAACATCTGCCACCATCACCACATGGCCCGGACTACCACCGGTCAAAATAACATCTCCCACTGTCATTTCCGACAAAGAAATGGTTTTACTCTCCAACGAATCCATAGATAAGGTTCCGGCATAATTAAACACCATTCTAAGATATTTCACAAAACATTCATAAGAATCATCATAAGATGCATCTTTGCTCCAACTGACATTGTTACCATTTACATGAACCCGATGTCCCTCTCGCCATGTCACATAATCGCACCAAAATCCATTGGTGAAATGAAAACCAATCTTATCATACTGCCCATTCTGCCAATAATATTCCGCATAAACACGCATAACCGAATCAGCACACTGCTGCAAATCAGCTTCCTCAATAGGCAGTTCAAACACTGCTGCATGAACGTTCTGATTGTACTTCTCCCTGCCATCATAAAGAAGTACCGGAGAACCGTCCGGTTTCATAGCATACTTTCGCATAAAATCCGTCAAGCTTCCCTCTTCCGCACCTATTCTCTCATATCCTTCCGGCGTAGCAATTCGTGTCTCAAGGGTCTCTCCCTCCGGCAGAATAAATGTCTGCTGCGACATTTGTATTTCTTCAATATTGTTTGGTACAGATTCCGTTTCCTGCAAATCCACATTTTTATCCTGATAGCTATCGGATTCCTCACTCTCTATCAAAACTGTTTCCTGTAAACTAATCTCACTTTCTGCTTTGTTTTCGCGGATACCACAACCAATTATATTTGTCCCTGCCAGCAACAAACCTAATGTAATTACTACTTTATATCTTGTAATACCTTTTCTGTTCAAAATATTTGCTCCTCCGTTTAAGATAACTCATACATTTGTAATAAATTTCCAATTATCTTTCAGTTGAGCCTATTCTAATATAGTGCCTCTAAAGTGTCAAATAGTAATTTGACTCATCATAAAAAGCCATAGCCCGACAATTTTCTGTCGGGCTATGGCTATAGGGGGAGTAATAATGAATTAGTCAATTGCGTAAGTAATTTTGGAACTCTGTGCACCGGTATAATTCTGTGCCCAGGTCTTAGCGTCGCTTGCACTTCTGGTTGCATAACTGTAGTTGGTAGAAGGTCTCCAACTGGTTGCTGCAGTTGCCAGATTAGAAACACTACTGGACAAAACAGAACCGCTATCAGTAAATGCGCCAACGCCCTTATCATCTACTACCTTGCCGCTGTAGCTACCCTTATCAAAGTAGTTTTTCTCGGAATAAATATTACAGCCGGTGTAAGGTGTGTAACCCAGATTGAAGCCGTAGATAAAGTTGTTATAGCAATGGAAATAACCATAACGCATCAGTCCCGGTGCTCTGGTGTAGTTGTTGTAGAAATAGTTGTTAGCAATCGTCATGCGGGGATAGCCGCTGTATGTACCTACACCGTCCTCATTGGGATAGCCGAGAATCAGACCATACTTGTGACCACCAAAATAACAACCGGTCACAGATACAAAGTCAGCCTTCAGACCTACATACATATGCTTATCCACATCACTATCGGTCATGGAACTATGTCCGCTGAAGGTACAGTGGTCAACCCAGAAGTTATTACCATTGGAAATATACATCTGAATATCGTCATTTTCATTTTTGCTTGCATCATGCTTGAAGGTAATATTTTTGAAAATTACATTACCGGAACTGCTGATACATCTGAAATGAATATTGCTTAAAGTACCGGAACCAAATTTACCAATAAAAGTCTTGTTCTTACCAACAGTTACCTTGGTCAATGCGGACTCAGAGATATTGCTGTTTATTACGATGGTATAAGGAGTGGAACCGGATGCATAACTCTGCAAGGAGCTGGTGCTGCTTACATAAACTACATCACCCAGAACACCACCTGTTACGGATGCCTTCTCGCTACCGCTCATATTCTTGGAATAACCTGCAAAGCCCTCTGCACCGTATGCATTAAATCTAAAGCACTGGGTAGCCGAACCACTGTAAGTGCTGAGCACATAACTGCTGCCTGACAAAGTCAGAGCCAGATTCGTATTTGCATAGTTTACAATCTTATAGTTTAAATTATCGCCGTTACAGTCTGTCTTAACAGCTGTAATCTTCCAATACTGTGCATTATTACTTGCAACAGAGTTGGTTACAACACTTGCGCCGCTTGTCGCGCTGTTACTTGCAGGTGCAAGTGCCTTACCGTTAGAAGCATTGATAATCTGATAATAGTCGCTGCCCTTCTTTACAATCTTCCATCTGTTAGCAGTGGAACCGGTTCCATTCGAAGATACTGCAGAACTTCCTGCTGTCACATACTTACCATCACTGGTGCTCACAAAAGTCATCAGCTGATCAGGATAGCCATCCGCATCAATTGCAGAACTTACGGAGCTTGAAGAACTGCCGGAATCGGAAGAACCGCCGGAGGAACTACCGGAAGAAGAACCACCAACACTCTCAAGAATCCACAGCTGACCATTGCCGCCCCAATAGGACCACTGACATACATTTGCACCATCATCAGTGGAAATGTTATAAACGTCAAGACACTTCTCATCACTAGTAAGCTTGGTCATGATAGCATACTTACCGCTGGAAGCTTCATAGAATTTAAACTGCTGACAATCAAGACCATTCGCATCCCAGATACCAATGTTGGTTCCGTCTGCAGTGCCCCAACCATATACATCGAGATTATAATCGCCAAGTCCATTTTTCAAAACATAGTAGCCATCACCCACATTGTCAACATACCATTTCTGTCCGCTGACACCGGTACCGGTACCCTGATTTACATTAGCACCTGCATAGCCACTGTTATTCTCTACCTGAAGATACTTATTACTGTTTACATTCTTGATGTAATACCAACCTTCTTCAATATAGGATGCATTGGAGGTATCACTTGTTGTGGAAGTGCTTGTGCTACTGCCGGAAGAGCTTGAACTACCGGAAGAACTTGAGCTGCTTGAGGAGCTGCCGGAAGAAGGCCATGAAGCTTCCTCAAAATACCAAATCTGATTAGCAGTTGCATTATTCGTCCACTGAATGACATTTGCGCCACTCTCAGTGCTCATGTTCAATACATCTAAGCAACTTGCGTGTCCGGTAACTTCAGTAGTAATTACATATCCGTCACCACTGGCTGTAATGCCGAAATTCTGTGCAGATGCACTATTATTGGACCATATCTGAATATTCGCACCACCGCTTGTACTACCATTTGCTACATCGAGGGAAATACCACCCGTCATGTCCGTCGCAGGATGAAGGCGATATGTGCCATTAGAATTCTGCTCCAAAATCCATCTCTGTCCAAGAGAACCTGTACCGGTTGACTGAATGACATTAGCACCGTCACTTGCAGAATCACCCTCTACAGTAAGATACTTACCACTGTTTTTGTTCTTGATGTAGTAAATGTTTCCGCTCTCAGGTTCTACCGCAGCTGCATGTACCGGTTCCGGAATCAATCCGATTGTAGTAAACACAGTTGCCAAAGTTAAAACTACCGAAAGCACCTTTCGACCAAACTTTTTCACTTTGCGACCTCCTTAATTTTGTGTCATAGATTTTGTGTTCCGAAAAATGTCACACTAAACATACCAAAATCCAATTAACAAAACAAGGAGTCGCAAATCCAAAAAAGAAAGATTGGCAATTTTGTTATCGAAAACATCTAAAACATTTCCTTTGCGCCAATCTTTTTGTGTATTTTTACTAATTTCATTTTTCTGTGCCTTGTCTATTTGCATCTATATTACGAAAACTGTTAAGTTACCATAGTGAAAATAACCAAGGTTAAAAATGCATTCTGCTCAAATAAAAAGTAATGAAAATGTGCACTTTCCCGTGTGACACTAAGTCATGGTTTTCGTTAAAAAAAACGCATTTTTCCTGACATTGTGTCAGCCTTTACTCTTTCCATACCTTTTTCTATAATAGCAAAGACTACCACCCAAAGGCAGTAGTCTCTGTGTTACTCCTCTATGGGAGCCATATCTGCAATTTCATAATTTAAACTAAACAGTTTATTTGTATCACTCTTGTAAAATGCACTACTGATACGATGCGTAATACTCTGCAAATTATCTCTGCTCATATTCATCAAAATTACAATTCTCTGAGAACTGGAGAACTGCACCGTCACATCCACCTTACGCAATGAAGTCAATACTGCCGCCTCCAGCTGACGCATAGCCTCCTGTTTCTGGTCAATGGTCACCGACTCCTCATCCGCTGCAAGTAAAGTAAACATAATAACCTGCATCTGCTGATCATTTCTCTCCGCAACACGCTCCAAATAATTAAGCATTCTGGCAAATTCAGGATAATTCACCTCATATGCCTTAGAATAACTGCCTTGCTTGTGAATTCTCTTAAGCAAGTTATTCAAATCTTCCTTTGACAATGCCGGTTGGAAATTGGGAGCTAAATCATGGTAGTTACTAATGTGACCGCCTCCCTTTTGCTTGGCAAAATAAACAGCCCTCTCGGCACGACTCAATGCTTCATTTACCGTGAACTCTCCTGCACGTACAATCAAAAATCCGATGGATACCGACAATTCTGCAAGTTCCTCATCCTCTGCACGCATCTGCTCTATTGATTCTAAAAGAATTTGAGCATTCTTTAATGCATACTCCGTCTTCGTTACTCCACACAGAAAACATACAAATTCATCTCCGCTGCTTCGATAAAGAATCTTATTCAGAAAACTTCTATCCAATAGATTTGCAATGGTATTAATATACAAATCTCCCTTCAGGAAACCTTGCATACTATTGATATTGCGCAAAGCATCAATATCAATTGTCATAAGGCAACCTTCGCCACTCTTGATGTAATCTGCAAGCATCTGCTCTCCATGTGTCCGGTTATGAACACCGGTCATGCTGTCTCTGCCGGTCTCCGCAGAATTATATGCTCCTGCATCATCCAACAGCCTAAGTAACAACTCTCCGCCCACCGAATCTTCACTTCCGTCCTGGGCATCAAATTTATCACTTTCAATCGCCTGCAATGTACCTTTTTTCAGCAACTGTAAGAAAGCTTCTGCCAACTTTGGATCAAACTGTGTTCCCGCTCCGCGGCGTATCTCCTGTTCAACCGCTTCATCCGACAAACGTTTTCTGTATACTCGGTGGCTTGTCATAGCATCATAAGCATCGGCAATTCCAATAATGCGAGCCACGAGCGGAATATTTTCTCCCTCTAAGCCTTCCGGATATCCGTTTCCATCATATCGTTCATGATGATATTTTGCACCCTCGTCCAAATTCTCCATGGAATTGATATCCTTTAAAATCTCTCCACCGACCACAGTATGAAGTTTCATCAATGAAAACTCCGTCGTATTCAAACGTCCGGGCTTATTCAAAATAGCATCCGGCACACCAATTTTACCAATATCATGCAAAAGACCAATATAACGAATTCGCTCTACTTCCGTCTCCGGCAAACCGATTTCCTCCGCCAAAGCTGCAGCATACTCTGAAACACGCTGAGAATGACCCTTAGTGTACTCATCCTTAGCATCGATGGTATTAACAATCGTCATTACCGTCTGCATGGTCATTTGGCTGGCTTGAACATTCTTCTCCTCCAGTTCAGCCATAACCTCTTTATTTTTAATGTGAATCTCATTATACATTTTTGCAGCTACATAGCAGAAGGAAAAACATAAGATAATCAATGCAATCTGTATTTCTGCATCTTTACTCGTTTCCAGGGTTAAGTCCCCACTAAGAAAACGTAAAATAATAGATATTATATTTAACAGAACACTTAAGACACCTGACCACAAAATCAGTTCCGGTTGATGATAGAGAATCAAAAGAGACAATAACGGCAGAACGTAACAACAAACCATGCTTGTACTGCCCGTCAAAAGGCAGAACATATACATCATAGAATATCCCCATACCATCCGGTATCGCAACTTTTCCCATCCCGGGTTTCTATGATAATAAAATTGACATACCAAATATGGGATAAGCGTAACCGCCATGAACACTGCTACATATCCCCAATCTCTCTGGCCCTTAACAACTTCTCCTATATAGGCACCGGACAGTATCGTCACAATAACTGTCCACCCCACCATTAAGCTATGGTTTATTTTTCTGGTTTCGTCCTGCATAGTACCTCTCTTATATCTGATTCATCTTAATCGAAATATCATTTCCTTGTACTACTATCTCGCCAAAACTTCCCACAATCAAAGGCATCATGGGCGGCAAATGTCCCAAATCAACATCCATAATAACCGGCACGTTTTTACGTCCTGCAATTTCAAGCACAGCTTTATAAGCATCCAATCCCATTATTTCCTGAGCATAACACAAGGGTCTGCCGATTAAAAATCCTTTTACATGCTCAAACCAGCCGGCTTCCTCCATCTGCCACATGGCACGACGGATACTGAATACATTTAAATCACACGCCTCAAGGAACCAAATAATTCCGTCCTCTTTATACTTCTTGGCAAACTCTCTAGTCTTGTCAAAACGTGTCCCCAAAAGATTCACCAGACAATCCATACAACCGCCTAAAAGACGACCTTTCATACTTATCTGCTGCCCGGAAACTTCCTTCATACCTATATACGTACGAAGAATCTTCTCTTCCGTCACATTATAAGGAACCAACGGATGTTCCTCATCCTTCAAAGATTCCTTCTCCCACTTATCATAACCTGTTACCGTATCCTTAACTCCCGTGATAAGGCTGAATGCATCTTCTATAGCCTCGTGCCAGGGCTCCATACCAAAAGGTGCCGCACAAGGACCATAAATTGCCGCAGTATCACACATAGTGGCCTGCAAATAAGTAAAATTGGTATTGTCCGAATATCCCATATACCACTTGGGCTCTGCATTTTTGATACGCTCAAAATCCATATGGGACAAAACTTCGCACATCAATTCGCCACCACCGCAGGAAATCAGACAGTCATTTTTTTCACTGCAATAGTAATCCATAAGTTCCTGAGCACACTTTTGGGGAGTGTTACTGATACCAATCCCCTCTCCGGCATAGCAATTGGGGCCAATATCCAATCCATATCCGCGCTCTGCAAATTTTTTCTGCGCATTGGCAAAGCCGGATTTGTAAGGCTCTGTGGCACATCCAAAAGAAGGTGCCACAAAACCGATTGTACCATTTTGCGGAAGACTTTTAGGATATCTCATCCGTATTTCTCCTATTCAAAATTCATTTTAAAAATCCATTTTGTTGAAAATATCAAAACAATCAAAGGTTGCAAAATAGTCCTTGGGAGTCTCTGCACGACGTATCATTTCTACGCTGCCATCTTCCTTGAGCAAAAGTTCTGCAGACTTCAATTTACCATTATAATTATAACCCATGGCAAAACCATGTGCTCCGGTATCGTGAATTGCAATATAGTCTCCTATTTCAATTTCAGGCAGTTCTCTGTCAATGGCAAACTTATCGTTATTCTCACACAGAGAACCTACTACATCATACACACGCTCACAAGCCGCATCTTCCTTACCCAGAACAGTAATATGATGATATGCACCATACATAGCCGGACGCATCAGATTAACAGCACAGGCATCCACACCAATGTACTCCTTGTGAGTATGCTTCTCATGGATAACCTTTGTCACAAGATGTCCATAAGGAGCCATCATGAAACGTCCAAGCTCGGTATAAATAGCCACATCTCCCATGCCTGCGGGAACCAATACCTCCTCATACACCTTGCGAACGCCTTCACCGATCGCTCGGATATCATTAGGCTCCTGTTCAGGACGATAAGGGATGCCGATACCACCGGACAAATTAATAAATGCAATATGAGCACCTGTCTCTTCTTTCAGCTTTACGGCTGTTTCAAAAAGAGTCTTTGCCAGAGTCGGATAATACTCATTGGTCACGGTATTACTTGCAAGAAATGCGTGAATACCAAAATTCTCCACGCCCTTCTCCTTCATTACTTTAAATCCTTCAAAAAGCTGCTCGGTAGTAAAACCGTACTTAGCATCACCGGGATTATCCATAATATTATTACTGATGGAAAAATATCCACCGGGGTTATAACGACAACTCATGGTCTTGGGCAAATAACCAATGGTCTTCTCCAGAAAATCAATATGTGTAAAATCATCCAAATTAATGGTTGCACCAAGCTTA